>CALJLK010000227.1 GCA_937982655.1 uncultured Sandaracinus sp. | reverse complement strand
GCCTCTTCGTCGTTGAACCCGCGCGGCGGGTTGGAGCGCTCGTCCGGCTCGGGCCGCTCGAGGAACGTGGGCTGACCGATCAAGGTGCGACAACGCCGCTGCTCCAGAGGGGTCTGGTCACGAGACGGCTTCATGCACGCCATCACCTCCGGCGGCATGTCGGCGCATGCCCTCTGCACCGTCTCGACGTCGACGGGCTCGTCTCCCGTCGCCCGTCCCGCCACCTGCACCATCGCCAGAAGGCGGTCGCACGGGGTCACGTCCTCGCCGATCACGTTCTGCCCTGCCTCCAACACGGAGTTGATCAGGTGGAACGCCTGCTCCCCCGAGAGGCCCTCCCCGTTCGGCCCGAACCGATCCTCGTACGGCCGAAAGGCGGGTGGCGTCGGACCTCGCTCACCGCCGCTGCCGCCTCCTCCGCTGGCCGCGCGGGCTTCGGCGAGGATCGCGTCGATCCGTGCCTGTTGCTCCTCGTCGGGCGCAGCTGGGAGGTTGGGCATTCGAGCCGCCCCGGACGGCGCCGCGCCGTTCGTGGGCGGTGCAGTATGCGTCGGAAGATCGACCGTCCCGAGCGCGGACGGCTCCCACTGCTCCTCCTCGCAGGCCGTCAACGCGATGGCGATCCCGAGCGCCGTCGCGAGTCGACGGGCAGGGCGGCGGAGTTGTGCGGCTCGGGTCATCGGGCCTCCATGATCGTGACGTAACTCTTGAAGGGGGCGCTCCCCCGTGGAGCCTCGAAGTGCAGAACCACGAACGAGGCGGGGCGCTGACGGTCGAGCAGATACAGAATACGCCCGTCGAGCTCTTCGCCCAGCCGTTCAGCCTCGGACATCACGTCGAGCTCGACGAATCGCTCGCGATCGATGCGATCACGATACCAGCGAAACAGCGACTCGGGGTCGCGTTCCAGCTCGCCGTACATCGTGATCGCGTAAGGCTCGCCACGCTCCTCTGCCGCGAGCACGCGGCGGCCCGCCGGCGGTCGCGGCACCCCACGGGCGTCGCGCCCCGCCACGTCCCGGTCGGCGTGCGGCACCAAGTCGTCGAGCTTGAAGCTGCCCAACGGGCGCATCGCGACGCGGAACGCCCCCCCGTCGCGCGGGGCGACGTAGGCATAGCGAACCTCACCCAAGTCCGCGACGTCACGGGTTTCGCCGAACTCCGAGAATCGGCGCGACCACTCGAGCCCACCGAGCTCCTCGAAACAGAGGAAGTACCCCGTACCTTCCACGAGCCGTGTGTCCCCCGACGGACAGGTCTCGCGCATCTCCGCGAGTGCGGTCGGTACGTCGACGTCGAGCTGCTCCGTCGTGATCTCCAACGCTTGCCCGTTGAGCTCGAGGATGCGCGCGACATCGGATCGACCGGGCCCCGGGTCGAAGGCTTCCGCCAAATGCGCCCACTCCGCGATACGGCCGCTCAAGGGTCCCAGCTCGTCGTGAACCTGGTCCTTCAGGCGGCTCAGCGTGGCCACGGCCAAGATGGCCGCCGCCGCGGCGACCCAGAGCATGCGCTTGAACGACAACACCAGCCGTTCGCGCAGACTCAGCTTTCGCTTGGCCACCGCCTTGGAAGGAGCCGACGCCTTGGAAGGCGCCGACGAAGTCGCTTTGGGGGCTTCTTCCGGAGCTTCGCTCGCTCCCTCGTCCCGCGCTCCCTCGTCCCGCGCTCCTTCGTTCCGGGAGTCAGCCTCCGGCTCACGCGCGAGGGAGCCCGAGGAGCTCCCTGCTGCGGTGTCGTCGACGCCAGGCTCCGTCACCGCATCAATGCCCAGGATGCCGTGATCCAGGCGGTGAGGTGGACCTGCTCGTGCTGTTCGTCGCACACCAGATCGATGTGGTGGCCGAGCACGGCGCTTCCTCCGAGAGGACGAGGCCTGGCCAGCTCTTCGACTTGAACGTATCGGTGCGCGTCGAACTGGAACGCGATCGTCTCGGCGCGGACGAGGATCAACGGCTGCCACCGGGCGACCGTGATGCCGCCGGACACGACGGCCGCCAACGTTCCCAAGAGGCCCGAGTACATTCCCGACGCGTCCTCCATCTCGACGGGTGCGGCGGGCTCGGCGTCATCCTCACACTGGTTGATCACGTGCGCCCAGCCGGCTCCCCGCGTCTGCGTTCCCGCCGCCAGCGTGCGTCGATAGCCTTGGTTCACGAAGGCGATCAACGACCACACCAGGATGAACACCGGAAGAATGATGACCGCCTCCGCGTACATCCCACCGCGTTCGTCGCGCAAGAGACTGCGACGCTCGGAAGGCTTGGAAGCCTCGGAAAGCTCGGTCTCGTCGACGTGGTCTTTCAGCTGATTTTCGTTCATTGGCCGACTCCCAGTGAATTCACCCAGTGAATGACCTCAGTGAATGACCAATGTGCTCAAACGGTCGCAGACGTCTGCGATCCAAGGCGGGCACACACCGGCGTCACCGGAACCGATCCGGAAGCGCCGCAATCGCGAACGCCAGTTCATCCGCCAAGTCCACATCTCTCGATCGTCGTCGCCGTCGAAGTAGTACTCCGACTGAGCGACCGAGAAGCGGTTCACTTCCTCGAGGAACCCGACGATGTCCCCGAGTGAGCTCGTATCCTCCTTGCCCCACGTGACGAAGTCGACGCGCTCCTGGTTCGGCTCGAACGGCATCGCATCGTCTTGGGCCATGGCGAACCCTCGGAACTGAAACTCCCGGCCGCCCATCTGAACGTCGTCTTGGATCTTCTTCGTGTAGCCAGCGATGTCGGATCGAATGATGTAGCAAGACAGGAGCGTGGCCCCGATCCCGGTCGGCATGACCTGCGTGAGGTACCGAGTTCCTCCGCAATCACTCGCGTACGGGCGAGCGAACTCGTAGGCCATCAGAGACACGAGCGGCCAAGGAGAATCGCCGCGAGTGATCCCTTGCGGACCGCTGAACGTCAGGATCTCGGAGCACGCGCGCGAGGGGTCCTCGTCGTCGAGTGGCATCTCCGGCCCGATTCCGAAGCCGATCTGCACCGGCGGACGATACCGACCCATGATGATCTCGGCCGAGGCCAAGCCCGCCGCGATCCGCGTCGCCGTGGCGATTTGGCCCGCCGCGCTGTGGGCGTTCTCCGCGACGTCGATCGCGATGTCGCGCTGCTCCTGCGCGTCACACGCCGCCTGCGGCGCGCACGCGGACAGGCACGCCGCGATGAAACACGGCGACCAGTTCGCCCAGTTGCACTCCGCGCTCGCGGCAGCGGCCGCCGAGAAGAGCATGAACATCGCGGCATAGGCCGCCACCGCCACCGCGAACACGGAGGCCGTCGCCATGTTCAACAGGACGATGACGTTCATCGCTCGCGCGTAGAGGAGCGACCCCGCGAAGACACCGGAGTCCACCGCATCCTGCATGCGCTCTCGGTAGGTGATGGTCTCACCGACACCCGCGAGGTAGTAGAGCATCCCGATGACGATCGTCGTCATGAAGATGCCGAGGAGCATCATGGCCCCGCGTTGGTCGCCGTAGAGATTCGTCCGGTGGTCACTCATAGTCGTACCCCGCCCCTTGAATCGGCATGACCGCCTCCGACCGAAGCAACACGAAGCGACCTCCCGAGAGGGCCCACGGAGTGAGGAGCCAAGGCGCTTCCGCGTACCCCATCTCGCGCATCCCGTCCGCGACCTCGGAGCCAGCTCCGAAGTAGTCGTGCACGGTGTCGAGGATCCCGGAGAGCTCGTCGCGCGTGTCCGCGTCAGTCACCGAGCCGACGACCGCGTCCGCGAATCCCCCGGCGGACGACAAGAGCAGTTCCAGCGCGCCCTCGCACATGAAACGGTTCACGATCGGGACGCCACAGTGGAAGAAGTAGGTGACGCGGGTGGTCAAGATCTGGCGCCGGTCGAAGGTCTCCAACGGTGCACTGTTGCTCGCCGGCTCGGGGGGAAAGGTGACGGCGGTGGCCCCGCGGTTGTAGACGAACGCGCCCGCGAGCGCGTCGAGGAGCTCTCGGTCGAACGCGCTCCGCACGCTCTCGTCGTCCGTGACGCTCTCGATGGAAGGCGCGAGCGGAGTGAGCGGGGTGTACGCGGCGGACCGAATCGCCCGGATGCGCGGGCTCCCGTTGCCCATGGCGAGTCCCGCTCCGAAGAAAGAGTCCGAGGGAGTCGACGTCCCGGAGTCTTGGAAATCCACCTCGTACGGGCGTTCATCCTCGTAGTACTGAGGATCATCCGGGATGACCACGACGGCGGCTCGAGCAGCTCGGTTCGCGGAGTGACGGACGGCCAGCTTGCCGACGTACATCAACGACAACTGCACGAGGCAGAGGAAGAGGATGAGAATCGGAGGAAAGGCGATCAAGAACTCCGCGTAGGCGACGCCTTTTTCGTCTTTGGCAAGGGTCGTGCTCTTCATCGGGCGATCCCCATCCAGGTTGGGTGTTGAAGGACAACCGCCACTGTCGTGCCCACGAAGATGTAGGGTCCGACGCGGAGCTGAGTACGAAGGGATTCCGAGACGTCTCGTCTCCACTTCGTGGGCAAGATTCGATTGAACGCCATGAAGAACAGGTTGGCGAACGCCACCAGGAGCTGCCGACGCCATGCGAGCACCACCAGCGCTCCGACGGATGCCGCGACCATCGAGTAGAACTCGGCCTCGAGACCGACCCACGGCCCGAGGAGTCCGCCGATGGCCGCGAAGAGCTTGACGTCTCCGCCTCCCATCCCGTTCGGGTCCTGCCGGTGGGCGAAGAACGGCACGAAGCCGCAAAGGCAAATCCCCAGACACGACTGGAGGAGCCCACCGTTCGCGGAGACGCCGTGAAGGGCCAACGCGACGGCGGGTCCGAGCGCGAGCAGGGGGAGCGTGAGCCAGTTGGGAATGCGGCCCGTGCGCAGATCCCAACCGGCCGCGACGGCAGTGCCCAAGACCGCGGTCAGCTCGATCGCGTCCGCCCAGGTCACTCGCTCACCTCGCCGTACGATCGCCACCGCATCAATCCTCGGGGGGGTATCCAAACTGTTGGTACTGCTCGTCCGCATCGTTTCGAACGGCCTCGTACCGTTCGACCCACGCGACGATCCCGATGATCGCGATGAGGATCAGGATGACGATGTATTCGGTGCTCACGCCGCCACGTTCGTCACGCGAGAGCGCGCGCACGTGTCGCAGGCACCTCCCAACGAGCTCGTGTCGCGTCATGGCAGCGGTGCCCCCAGAAAGAGCTGCGTCATTCGGAAAGCGCGCCAGATGGGCACACCGATCGCGAGGAGCGCCGCCGACACGATCAAGCCGACCAGCATCACGATCAGGATGTATTCCGTGTAGACCGCGCCTCGGACGTCCTCGACGAGCGTGAGAGCCCGCCCGGCGTCCGGAGTCCAGAGTCTCCACTTCGGTTTGCTGCGCCCCATGGTGCGACCTCCGGTGCAATCAGGGTGCCGTGAAAACGCCTCGTTTCACAAGGGGCCATGGGCGAGAAGCGAGCGATCCTCAGGCCCACGCCCGTGCGGAGCGTGCACGGAGCCCCGTAAAAGATTCAGGGGCGTCGAGCGTCACCCGGTCCGACGCGCCCGATCGGCGGCGCGTCACTCGGCTCGTCGGGCTCGATCGGCGAGGATCGCGCGCAAGGTCTCGAGGGCCATTCGTGCCTGGTGATCGTCGCCGAGCAGATCGTCGTCTCCCTGCCCACGCTCACGCGAGGCCTCGCGGGGGGGGCGGGCAGCGTCGGGTCGCGACTCGCCGTCGAGGTGTCCGCGCAGATCGGCCTCACGGAGCTGACCGCGCTCTTCGAGCCGCGCACGTCGGAGGAGCTCCTCGCTGAGCGCGGGCACCTCGACGTCGGGGACGATGCCGGTGGCCTGAATCGATCGCCCGCTCGGCGTGAAGTAGCGTGCGATCGTCATCTTCAGCGCGCCGCCGTCCGGGAGCTCGACGAGGTTCTGCACGCTGCCTTTGCCGAAGGTCGTCGTGCCGATCACGAGCGCGCGACGATGATCCTGGAGCGCGCCCGCGACGATCTCGGCCGCGCTCGCGCTGTAGCCGTTGACCAGCACGACCATCGGCCAGTCGGGGCGAGTCCCGCGTGCGTGAGCGGTCGCGCTCTGGAGCACCCGCCCGTCCCGGCCACGCGTCGTCACGATCGCGCCTTCGCGCAGGAACTCGTCCGAGACGAGCACCGCCTCACGGAGCAGGCCGCCCGGGTTGTCGCGCAGATCGAGCATCACCCCCGCGAGCCCCTCCCGCCCGGCTTCGTCGACGGCGGCGTCGATCGCGGCGCGCAGGGTGCTCGTGGTGTTCGCCTGGAACGCGCGCACGCGGACGTGGAGCACGCGCTCCGGCAGCAGCCGCGCCTCGACGGGGGTCACCTCCACGTACGCGCGCGTGAGCGTGAGCTCGATGCCTTCGTCGCGACCTTCGCGGCGCACCGAGACCCGCACGTCGGTGCCAGGCGGGCCGCGCATGATGCGCACCGCGTCTTGCAGGCGGATGTCGCGTGCAGGGTGGCCTTCGAGCGTCAAGAAGCGATCGCCGGGCAAGATGCCCGCGCGATCGGCGGGTCCTCCCGGGAACACCGCGAGCACCACGAGCCAGCCGTCGCGCCACGTGATCTCGACCCCGATGCCCGCGAAGCGCCCCTCCGTGTCGGCTTCGAGCGTTCGGTACTCTTCGGGGTCGAGGTAGATCGTGTGGGGATCGAGCGAGCTCGCCATCCCGCGGATCGCGCCCTGGATGAGCGCGTCTTGGTCCACGGGATCGACGTAGCCGACCTCGAGGTGCGCGAGGGCCCGCGCGAAGACACCCAGATTGCGGAAGGGGCTCGCGGTCTCGGTATCGGCGGCGGCAGGCCCGAGCCGACCGAGGCCGAGCCCGAGCAGGAGCGCGACCAGAACCGGGACGATCGAGCTGCGGCTCGGGCCTTTCGAGGAACGGCCTTTCGAAGAACGACGCATGCGGACCCTCCGGAACGGTCTCTCGAACGGCTCCGTGTGGTGACGGAGAGTGTATTGGCGCGGGGGGCTGTGTGTTACGCTGCCGCCTCGAAGCGTACACCGCGCCGCCGCAAGACGAAGCGAGGAACCATGGCGTCCGACAAGCGAAAGCAGAGCCTCTACTTCCCGGCGACGATGCTCGACGAGATCGAGCGCGAGGCCCTGCGGCTCGACCGCACGCGCTCCTGGATCGTTCAGCGCTGCGTCCGCATCGCGCTGCCGGAGCTCAAGAAGCTGCCGTCGATCAACGACCCCGACGACCAGTTCTCCGAGGACGACGAAGAGGGCTGACCCCGTCCAGCGCGCGATGAGCGGAGCCTCGTCGTGCGCAGGTCCCGGCCCCTGACGGGCGCGCGCCTGCCATCCACGAGCGTCATGCTCGACCCAGCCGGCCGCCTCGGCAGCGGTCGACGGGCGATCACGCTCCGGATGTGCCATGCATGGGGCCGTGCGTGAGGGTCGGCCGACTCTCGCGCGCGTGCCGGCTCGGGGGAGAGGCACGCGCGAGCGCGCGTCGAGGTCGTGAGCATGGACGGGATGGAGTACGACGAGAGTGGCTTCGTCGAGGCGGAGGACGGAACGCGCCTCTTCTTCGGGAGCCGCGGCGACGGACCAGGCGTGCCGGTCCTGCTCAACGACGGCATCGGATGCGACGGCTTCGTGTGGCGCTACCTCCAGCCACACCTCGCGGAGTCGCGCCGGGTGGTGCATTGGCACTACCGCGGGCACGGCCGGAGCGGACCGCCGCAGGATCACGCGAACCTCACGATCGAGGGCCTCGCGCGCGATCTGCGGTTGCTGATGGATCGCCTGAACATCCCGGAGGCGGTGCTCTTCGGGCACTCGATGGGTACGCAGGTCGAGCTCGAGCTCTACCGGCTCTGCCCGGAGCGGGTGCGCGGGCTCGTGTTGCTCTGCGGGAGCTTCGGGCGCGTGACGCACACGTTCCACGGCTCGGACGTGCTCTCGCAGATGCTGCCGGGGATTCGCACGGTGGCGAAACGACACCGTGGGCTGGCGCGCGCGATCTGGGGACGCGTTCCGACGGCGCTCGCGCTGCGGCTCGCGAAGCTGAGTGGCGAGGTCGACGCGGTGACGATTCGCGAGGAGGACTTCCGCCGCTACTGGGAGCACATCGCGGTGATGGATCCGGACGTGTTCCTCGAGCTGCTCGATGCGGCGGGGGAGCACAGCGCCGAAGATCTGCTCGGCGTGATCGACGTGCCGACGTTGGTCTTCGCGGCGGAGCGCGACACCTTCACGCCGCCGGATCTCGCGGAGGCGATGACGCAGGCGATCACGGGCGCGGAGCTCTTCGTGCTTCGTGGGGGCAGTCACGCGGCGCCGGTGGAGCAGCCGATGACCGTGCAGCTCCGAGTCGACAAGTACTTGGCGGAGCGGGTCGAGGTCGCGCAGGAGCCCGCGCGCGCGTCGGCTTGAGCGGCTCGATCTTCGCCGTCGATTCGAATCGCCTCGAGCGCGACCGCCTACCTGCGTCGGCGCGACGGAAGCTCGGGGACGCAGACCCCAAACGCACCGAGAGCCGGCGACCCCCATCACCGGCTCTCGGCTCGACGTTCGTGTGTGATGGACTGCGTGCCTGACGCGCACGCGGCCCCGTCGTTCAGCTCGCCGACATCGTCGTTCCCGCGATCCGCGCGACGAGCTCGACGCGCGAGTGCACGCCGAGCTTGGCGAAGATGCGTTTCATGTACGTGTTGATCGTGGAGACCGTGAGGCCCGTGCTGTCCGCGATGTCACGGGTGCTCGCGCCCGACAGCAAGAGCGCCACCACTTCGCGCTCCCGTGGCGTGAGCGGCGTGCGAGCGAGCGCGTCGCCCACCTCTTCATCGCTTCGACGTCCTCCCTCGCTCGCGAGTCGCTCGGAGTAGCCGAGACCACGCGCATAGAGCCGCGCCGCCCAGCGCGCGACCCGGAGCTCGTCCTCCGCGAGGCGTCGATCCTGCGGAAGAAAGAGCCCCAGCGATCCGATGACCTCACGTCCACTGCGCAACCGCAACGGCAACGTCGCTTCTCCATCGGGAACCCCCTCCCCCCGGAGTGGCTCCTCACCGTCGCGTTCGACGATCCAGCCGACCGCACGCACGGCTTTGGCGACCTGCTCGGCCCCGCGCCGTGCGTACGTCCGCACCGGGTCGAGCTGCAGCAGTCCTTCTGCGATGTCCATGATGTGAAATAGAGACACGGCGCACCCCCCACCTTCGGCTCGAACGTCCCCCGCCGAGCACTCTTCGATTCTGCACGTTTCCAGGCTGGACGCTCAATGCCTCCAGGGCTCTTCTTGCCCGATGTGGCGTTTTTGCCGGACGTGCGAGCGCCATTCGTGGACGATCGCTCCACCCACGTACGCGGTCGGGGTCGATCGCGGCGGGCGCGATGCCCCGTTTCTGGCGGGCTGGCGGCCCGCTCTGGTAGTTTCCGAGCGATGTCCGCCTCCGATCTCGCCGCGGTCGAAGCGGCGCTCGCGAAGATTCATCTCTTCCAGGGCATCGCGCCCGAAGGACTGCGCGCGATCGCCACCATCGCGAGCGAGGAGAGCCACCGCCTCGGCGAGGTGGTGTTCCGGGAGGGCGAAGCGGGCAGCGCGCTCTACCTGATCCTCGATGGCAAAGTGCGGATCAGCCGCGAGGTGAGCGGGATGGGCGAAGAAGCGCTCGCCGTGCTCGGGCCCGGGGACGCGTTCGGCGAGATGGCGCTCATCGACGACTTCCCGCGCAGCGCGGACGCGCGCGTGCACGAGCGCTGTCGTCTGCTCGTGATCTCGAAGGAAGCGCTCGAGGATCTCCTCTTCCTCAATCGCGATCTCGCGTACGAGATCCTCTGGAACTTCGTGAAGATCCTCTCCGCGCGCCTGCGCGAGACGAACGACAAGATGACGTTCCTCTCGGTGACCGGGCGGTTCTGAGCGCGGCTTCGCGATCGCCTCCCAGTTCGGTTCGCCGTTCGGCGCTCCGCTCAGGCAGGCGAGTAGCCCTTGCCGGTCTTCTCCGCGATCAACTTGTCGTGCTCGACGCGCGCCTTCTCGGGCGACGCGAAGGTCTTCGTCTTCGACTGGCCGTTCGAGCCGATGCGCCCCCAACGCGTCGTGAGGTCGCAGCCGTCGAGCTCGATCTCCCAGAACTTGCTCGAGGTGCCTTCTTCGAGCTCGAAGCGACGCGCCCCTTCGGACGCGGACGTCGTCGCGCTCGCGCTCGACGACTTCTTGGCTGGGTCGGCGGGATCAGCCGCCGACTTCGAGGCGGCCGGCGACTTGTCGACCGGGTCGGCGGGGTCAGCCGCCGACTTCGCAGCGCTCGCGTCGCTCGCCGACTTCGCGGAGCTCGACGTCGCGGCGCGGGCGGCGCTCGACGTCCCGGTGCTCGAGTCGTTCGACGTCGGCTTCGCGTCGCGCTCGCGCGCGTCGTCGGTCGCTCCCGTCGACCCTACGGTCGCCGTACCCTCGACGACGCCCGACGCGAGCATGCTCTTGCTGCCGATAGGCGAGAAGCCCTCCGCGAGCGCCGCGCGTTTCGCTTCGTCGAGCGCCGTCTGCAGGGCGTCGTCGGCGCCGAACGTGGTCACCCGCCGCACCGAGAGCTCGCGGCCTCGCGCTTCGAGCTCCACCACCTCGCGCCTTCCGTCGCGGACGCGCTCGAAGGTCGTCACGGTGCGCTGCACACCCATCGCAGCCGGCGAGGTCGTCGATGCGGCGCGGCCCTTCCACTCGCCGTCGATGCGAACGCCCACGTAGGTCGGGAAGCGCGGCACGCCAGCGTCCGAGAGCTCTTGGTAGCGAAACGTCACGAGCGCGCCGACGGGCGGCGGGCTCTCGCGCTCCGCGTCCGAGAAGCCCGAGCCGACGTTGAAGCGCGTGCCGTTCTCGAGCTCCAGCACCAACGCGCCGAGCCGCCCGAGGTGTTTACCCGCGCCCGGTTCGTGGCCGACCACGATCGCCTCCGCGTCGAAGAAGGTCTTCACCTTCAGGAGCGTGGAGCTGCGGCCCGATTCGTAGCGTGACTGTGGGCGGCGCATCATCAGGCCTTCGCCGCCGAGCGCTTCGACGCGCGCGAGCTCTTCGCGCAGGTGGTCGACGTCGCGGCAGACCACGTGCTCGTGCCACGAGGCGTAGTCGCCCGCGCGCGAGCAGACCTCGCGGCAATGATCGATGCGCGCCTCGAACGTTCCTTCGTGGGCGGGCGCGTCGAAGACCACGAAGCGCAGCTCCTTCCAGAGCTCACCTCCGTCGAAACGCTTCACGATGCCGACGGTCTTCTGGAAACGTTTGCGGCCACCGAAGAGCTCGCCGTCGAGCGGCGTCTTGGGGAGCTTCTCCACGAACCACTCCGGCGCGAAGAAGCGGTTACCGAGCCGCGAGACGAAGTGCTCGCCGTTCCAGAACGCGCGCACTCCGTCGAGCTTCTCGCTCATCCACCAGCCGCTCGGATCCACGCTCGGGTCCCACGAGTGCGCGAGCAGGAGCGGCGGCGCGTCGCCCTTCTCTTCCGCGCTCGACGACGAGCCGCTCGAGCGTACCGGCTTGCCCGGCAACGCCTCCGCGCCCAGCCGCTCCGTCTCCGCCGCGTCGCCGCGAAACGCGCGCAGGTGCTTGCAGGTGCGCCGATCGATCGGCGCGTTCTGATGGAGCCACGCCGGGCACGTGCACGAGTACACGCCGCCGTCGTTCTTCAGCGTGTACACGGCCGAGCCCGACCCCTTCACCTGCGTCGACTCGCCGCTCTCCAGATCCCGTCCGCTCATGGCGGCAGATGCTCGCACATCGTCGTGAGCCTCGGCATGGCGTGAGCTTCGCGCTCGCGGCGCGAGCGTCGCTGCTACCCTCCGCGGCCATGACACGTTTCCGAGATCGCGTGGTGATCGTCACCGGCGCGTCCGAAGGCATCGGCGCGGCCTGTGCGCGGCGGTTCGCGGCTGAGGGCGCGAAGCTCGTGCTCGCGGCGCGACGGCCGGGGCCGCTCGAAGCGCTGGCGGACGAGCTTCGACGTGAAGGTCGCACCGTGCTCGTGGTGCCCACGGACGTCGGCGACGTCGCGGCGTGCGAGCGCCTGATCGCGACGACGCTCGCGGAGCTCGGCGGAATCGACGTGCTCGTGAACAACGCGGGCGCACACTTTCGCGGGCCGGTGCGCGATCGGACGGTGGCGGAGATCGCGACGATGATCGACGTGAACGCGCGCGCGCCGTTGATCCTGAGCCGGCTCGCGCTCGACGCGTTGCTCGCGTCGCGCGGCGCGATCGTGAACGTCGCGTCGATCGCCGGCATGACACCGCTGCCGGACGCGGCGACGTATTCGGCGTCGAAGTTCGCGCTGCGGGCGTTCTCGATCGCGCTCGGCGAAGAGCTGCGCGGAACGGGCGTGGGTGTGTCGCTCGTGTCACCCGGGCCGATCCTCGACACGGGCTTCCTCATGGAGTCGCTCGAAGAGGCCGCCGACGTGGTGTTCGCGCAGCCGATGAGCACCGCGGACGAAGTCGCTGCACTGGTGGTGGAGTGCGCGGCGGATCACAAACGTGAGCGCGTGAAGCCTCGATCGTCGGCCGCGCTCGCGACGGCGGCGTACTTGCTGCCGGGACTTCGGCGCGTGCTGGAGCCCGCGATGAAGGCGAAGGGTCGTCGCGCGAAGGCGCGCTACCGAAAGGAGCGTGGCGCGTGAGCGGCCTCGACCTCCCCACACGAGCCCGCGTCGGGCACGCACGGGTCGGGCATGCGCGGTTCGATCGCGCTCGTGTCGATCACGTTCGTGTCGACTCGTGGCTCACGTTCATGCTCGCGCTCGCGCTCGTGGGCTGTGCGCGCGAAGCACGACCGACCGAGCCGCCGCCGCGCGTCGAGGTCTGCGCGCTCGCCGAGGGTCGCCTGAGCTTCGCGATCCCGCTCGGCTCCGCGGACGCGCTCGCGATCGCGCCCGACGGTTGTCTCTTCGTCGACGAGTCGGCGGGCGTCCGCGTGCTCTCGTTGGTGTCGCTCGCGACGGATGAAGAAGGCGCGGAGCTGCTCGAGCGCGACGCGGAGGCGTTCTTCCGCGCGAGCGGCTTGCTCGGTGACGCGCCGGAGGTGCGCGGTCGCGGGAGCATGCGGCTCGCGGGGCGGACGCTGCCCGCTGTCGCGTGGACGGCGACGCTGCCGGAGCTCGGGGGCCCGCTGCACGTGACCACGGGCGCTTACCGTCGCGGCGGCGACTGGCTCGTCGCGCTCGTGATCCACGAACCGAGCGATACCGCCGGCGCGCGACGCTTGCTCGATCTCGCGGCCGAGCTCGCACCTCCGTCGGCTCCGTGAGCGTCTCGCCGCTCGAGTCGACGCGGCGACGCACACGGCCGCGCACCGCACTCGCTACCGGAGCTCACTCCGGTAGCGGAACACCCTGCGGCGGAGCTTCGGCCTCCATCGTCGTGTCCGCTTCGCCCGTGCCTTCGCCTTCACCTTCCGGCGGGACGTAACCCGGGCAACCCGGCTGGTTGGGCATCATCTCGCAGGGCCCCGGGTTCATGACGCAGTCCGGCGGCTCGCATCCGCTCGAGCCGCTCCCCGAGCTGCCGCCGCTCGAGGTGCCGCCTCCGCACGCCACGAGCAAGAGCCCACCCACCGCGAAACGAAGCGTCCGGTTCATCGCGCCCCTCCCGAACGGGAAGCCTACCCGTGCGTGGGCCTCGACACCACGGGACGCTCGGGGGTCGTCGTGCTCGGTCGTTCCACGTCGACGACTTCGCCGCCCGGGCGCCGCTCACGTCGTGGCGACGATCACGATCACGCGGAGCTCGAAGACCCGCGTGCAACGCGGCGTGGACCGCTCGGTTCACTCGCGCGAGCGCGGACCACAGCCTTCGTCAGCGCAGCAGGTTTCGGGGAGCTTGCCGTCCGGACGGGGCTCGAAGCCGATCACCCTCCGACGCGCGTCGAGCGCGACGTGACAGCACGCTTCGAGGGCTTCGCGGAGCTTCGCGCGGCCTCGAAGCACACGGGACTTGAGCGCGGGCAGAGACACGCCGAGCACGTCCGCCGCTTCTTGGTGCGAGAGCCCCTGCAGCTCGGTGAGCGTGAGCGCCTCGCGGTACGGCGAGGACATCATCGCGACGAAGAGCGCCGCGTACGCCGCGAGCTCCTGCTCGGGACTGCCGTCGACTTCGACGCTGCCGTCGATCCCTGCCGCCGCCTCGTCGGGCTCCGAGGTCGAATGCGCCGTCTCGCGCGCCAAGCGGCGTCCGTGCGCGCGGTGGTGATCGTGGATCGTGTTGCGCGCGACCCGCATCACCCACGGTCCGAAGCGCTCTTCGTCGCGCAATGCATCGCCGCCGCGATGCAGGCGCACGAAGATCTCCTGCACCATGTCGTCGACGTCCGCGGGCGACACGCGACGCGCGACGAAGGGCCGCAGCTCACGCTCCAGCTCGCGCCACGCGCCGCGGTTCGCCCCATCGATCACGCCTTGGTCTCCGGACAGCACGACGGCGCGCAGCACGACGTGCTCTTCGACTCGCTCGTCTCCGACGACGCCGCGCTCGACGACGCCTTGCTGGCCGACGTCGTCGCGCGCACCCCGCCGGGCTTGAAGCCTTCGATGTTCGCCGAGACCACGAACTGCTCGAGCCCTCGACCGGGGAACCACTCCGCGACGACCGCGCGGCTCTCTTCTTTCGTGGTCACGCGCACGTCGACGAAGCCGATCGCACGAAGCCATCCTTCGATCGCTTCGACGCGCGCCGCGCCCGCGACGCAGCCGGTGAGCGCGGCGACGTCGTCCGCCAGCTCCTTCGGGAGGTCGGCCGTCGCGACCACGTCCGCGATCGCGAGCCGCCCGCCCGGCCGCAGTACGCGAAACGCCTCGCGGAAGACGGCTTCCTTGTCGGGGCTGAGGTTGATCACGCAGTTCGAGAGGATCACGTCGACCGTTCCGTCCGCGACCGGGAGGTGCTCGATCTCGCCGAGCCGGAACTCGACGTTGGTCGCGCCGACTCGCGCCGCGTTCGCGCGCGCCTTGGCGATCATGTCGGGCGTCATGTCGACGCCGATCACGCGGCCGGTCGTTCCCACGCGTCGCGCGGCGAGGAAGGCGTCGAAGCCCGCGCCCGCGCCGAGATCGAGCACCGTCTCGCCTTCGCGCAGCGCCGCGATCGCCTGCGGGTTGCCGCAGCCGAGCCCGAGGTTCGCGCCGTCGGGCACCGCGGCCATCTCTTCGTCCGAGTAGCCGAGCGCCGCGCTGATCTCGGGCCCCGGCCCGCAGCAGCTCGGCACGCTGCTCCCGCTCGCACGCGCCACCGCGCCGTATTGCTCACGCACCACCGACCGCACGCGGTCCTTCGAAAGCTCGTCCATGGTTTGGACCTCCTACCTCCCAAGACGCCGCGGCGTCGAGGAGGATGCAGAGATTCTACGCCTCGAACGAAGAGAGGCGCCGGATCGCTCCGACGCCCCTCGATCGACTCTGGCTCCGAAAAGGTCAGTTCAGATAGCCGAGCTCGCGGAGCTGCTGCTGCAGCTCGGCGTCCATCTGCGCTTCGCCCGACTCGAGCCGTGCGGTGCCACGCTGCTCGGCGGACATCCACTGCGCGCGGTTGCTCGCGCCGAGGAACTGACCTTGGAGCAGGCGGAGGTAGCGCGCCGCGATCGGGTGCGCCGTGACCTCGAGCTGGTTCTGCTCGCCCGGATCGGTGCCGAGGTCGAACATGCTCGCGGTGAGGTTGCCGCGGACGAAGAACTTGTACTGCCCCGCGTAGATCACGCGGCGCTCGTCGAGGAACTCCGCCATCGCGACCTCAGGGCCCGGACGTGCGCCGCCCGCGATCAGCGGCACGAGGCTGCGGCTCGTCACGTTCGGCATCGGGTCGAGCCCCGCGAGCTCCACGATCGTCGCCGGGACGTCGACCGTGCTCACGCGCGTGTCCACGCGACGCGCGGGCGCGCCCGGCGCACGCACGATGAGCGGCACGTGCAGCAGCTCTTCGTAGACGGAGTGGCCGTGGCCGAACGAGCCGTGCTCGCGGAACTCTTCGCCGTGATCCGCGATGAAGACGATCGCGGTGTTCTGGTAGAGCCCCTGATCCTTCAGCGTCTGGATGAAGCGCGCGAAGTGGTGATCGTGCTGGCTGATCTCGCCGTCGTGCAGCGCCTCCAGGCGGCGCAGATCGCTCGGCGTGAAGGTGATCTGCGGCGGGTTCGCCTTCGCCTGCACGAGCAGCTCCCCGGTCATGCGCGGCCGAACGGGGCCGTCGTAGTCGGAGCGCGAGTCGTACATCGAGAGGAACTCGTCACCCGGATCGTAGGGAACGTGTGGATCGATCGTGTGTACGTAGAGGAAGAAGCGATCGCCCTTGTTCTCCGTGACCCACGCGCTCGCTTGCTCGAAGACGTTCGAGGCGTCGCTGCTCTGGTTCTCGCGGATGTAGTTGACGTAGCGATCCCAGCCTTGGTCGAAGCCGAAGCGATCCGACACGTAGCCGTTCGCGCAGAGCATCGCGGTCTTGAAGCCGCTCGCCTGGAAGTGCTCGCTCACCATCAGCGCGCGGTCGCTGAGCACCGCGCTCTGGGTGCGCGCACCGTTGTCGATCGGGTGCAAGCCCGTGAGCACGGCCGCGGTCGCGGGCTTGGTCCAGTTCTCCGTGCTGTTCCCGCGCTCGAAGACGACCGACTCCGCCGCGAGCGCGTCGAGCGCGGGCGTGCGCACGCGTGACTGCGGGTTGTAGACCTTGAGCTTGCTCGCACGCAGGGTGTCGACGAGCACGACCACGACGTTGCGCGCTTGCCCAACCTCCGCGAGCCGCGCCTGCGGACGCATCAGCCGCGGCTCGGCCCACGCGACGCGGCCCTGGCCACCCTCGGCCTCGAAGCGGATCTGCACGATCTTCCCGGCGTACGCCGAGAGATCCACGGTCTGTCCGCTCCATGCGTTCGTGAGCGCGCCTTCCCAGACCTTCGCGCGCTCGCCGCCCTCCGCGGTCACGAAGACGCGACCGGTGCCGCCCGCTTGGCCTTCTTGGCCGACCCCGAACGCGAGCTTCCCGTTCTCGGGGATCTCCGCGTACCAGGTGAAGGCGTGCGGCGCGGCGTAGACGACGGCCGGCTTCGCGGCGCCGCCGAGGCTCACGCTCGCGGCGTAGGTACCCCAGCTCGGCGGCTCTGCGTCGGGGATGGTGTCGCCCGGCACGAAGCGCGCGCTCGCGAGCTGCACGCTGACTTCTTCGCCGCCGATCGTCTCGACGCCGCCGAAGGTGAGCAGGACGTAGTTCTCACCGCGCCGCGTGTCGGTCGCGGGGATCGTGAAGGTCACGTCTTGCCAGCCGTCGCCTTCGAAGAAGATCGATTGGTGCTGCGTGTTGTTCACGTAGGGCGTGACGGCGCGCGTGCCCTTGGGACGCAGGTGCAGCCGGACCTGGAGCGTGGTGGGCTGGTCGAGGTGCACGTAGAGACGCGCGCGGCGGCCGACGTTGGCGAAGGTCAGATCGCCTTCGCTGCCGCGCGAGCCCCAGCCGCTGTTCCAATCGCCGACGGTGTACTTCGCCTGCGCGGGCGTGCCGAAGTCGATGAAGAGGCCGTGGTGCTCGACCTCCGCGAGGTGCGCGTGCGCGTGCAGGTCGTAGTGCAGCTCGTGGTTCTCGAGCCCTGCGCCCGCGGTGGTGCCCGCGCCGCCGCTTCCCGAGCCTTCGCCGCCGCTCGCGCTCCCGCCGTCGTCGTCGCCGCACGCGACGCCTCCGAGGATCGCGACGCACGAAACCCACCACGCGAGTCGCTGAGACCTGGCTCGCTCCATTGCTGCCTCCGCTTATGAGATGAGCCCGCGAAGGATTCGCCCCCTTCGCGGCCTCGGAGGTCGACGCTCGGCCGACCGGAGCTGCTTCCCGCCGCTCTCGTGAGCACGCGGGTTTCGCTCGTGATTCACACGACGCGCCCGATTTCGCCCCGGCCGCGTCGGCTCATGCGGCTAGCACGGGGGAACCCTGAGGCCAAATTTGCGGCGCACGCCTGCTCCGAAGTCGCTGGATTGGGAGCGAGTCGTGAGCGAAGCGAACGAAGTCGAGCGCAACGCGCGAGCTGTCCGGGGAGGGTCACCGCCGGGGGCGAAGCCCCCATGAGGTGCCGCAGCGCCGCGCCAGGAGCGAAGCGTGGCGCAGCGGACGCGCGGCGCGAGGACCCTCGGAGGGGTCGGGGGAGGCAGAGCCTCCCCACGTGGGCGGTAGGCCCGCAGGCCGTAGGCCGAGGACCGCAGCCCACAAGAAAGGAAAAAGCCCACCGTTCGGTGGGCGTTTTCACTCACACACGGAAGAGGCTCTGTTCAGGCGAGGGCTGCCACCTGCGCGGACAGACGGCTGATGTAGCGGCTGCCGGTCTTGCGGTGGTAGACGCCCTTCGACACGGCCATGTCGATGCGGCGGACGGCGGTCGCGAGAGCGGCCTGCGCGTTGGTCTTGTCGCCCGTGGTGATCGCCTCGCGGACCTTCTTCACCGAACCACGGACCGTCGAACGGACGTGGCGGTTGCGCTCGGTGCGCTTGAGGGTCTGGCGGATGCGCTTCTTCGAAGACTCGTGATTGGCCATGGGATCGCTTTCGCTTCTTCCGTGTGCGGGAGGCGCCGTTTAGCACCCGTCTCGGGGTCGGTCAACGTTGGGAGGCTCGGATCGGATCAACCTCGCGCCGCCGCGAACGCCGGGCCGAGAGCACGACGCGTCTTCTCCAACGCCTCGGAATCATGGGCCAACGAGGGGAACGCGGCCTCGAACTGGCTCGGGGGCCAGTGCACCCCGTGGGCGATCAGGGCGGCGTGCCAGCGACCGAAGGCCGCGCGATCGCAGCGATCGGCCTCCCGCCAGCTCTTCACCGCGCCGTCGTGGAAGAAGGGCGTGATCATCGCGCCGACCCGCTGCACCGTGCACGTCACGCCGGCTTCCTTCGCCGCCGCGACCAGCATCGCCTCGAGCTCGGCGGAGATCGCCTCGAGCTTCTCGTAGGTCCCCGGCGCGCGGAGCAGCTCGAGGGTCTTGCGCCCCGCCGCCACCGCGAGCGGGTTCCCGCTCAAGGTGCCCGCCTGATAGACCGGCCCGCTCGGCGCGACGCGGCTCATGATCTCGCGCGGCCCGCCGTACGCGCCCGCCGGGACTCCGCCGCCCACGATCTTCCCGAGGCACGTCAGGTGCGGGACCACACCGTAGCGCTCGGTCGCCCCGCCGTACGCGACGCGGAAGCCGCACATCACCTCGTCGAAGATGAGCAGCGCGCCGTGCTTCTCGCACAGCGCCTTCAAGCCCTCGAGCCAGCCCGGCTCGGGCGCGACCAGGCCCATGTTCCCCGCCACCGGCTCCACGATCACGGCCGCGATCTCGGCGCCGCGAGCCTCGAAGAGCGTCATGGCCGCCTCGAGATCGTTCATGTGGATCGAGGCGGTCGTGGCCGCGATGGTCGGCGGAACGCCCGCGCTGTCGGGCTCGCCGAAGGTCGCGAGGCCGCTTCCCGCCTTCACGAGCAGGTAGTCCGCCCCGCCGTGGTAGCCGCCGATGCACTTCACGACGACGTTGCGTCCCGTGTAGCCCCGCGCGAGGCGCAGCGCGCCCATCGTCGCCTCGGTGCCCGAGCTCACCATCCGCGACATCTCCATGTGCGGGTAGGCGGCGCGGATGTCCTCCGCCATGCGGATTTCGCCTTCGGTCGGCGCGCCGTAGCTCGTGCCGTTCGCGGCGGCCTCGGCGATTGCGGCGACCACCTCGGGGTGCGCGTGCCCGAGGATCATCGGGCCCCACGAGCCGACGTAGTCGACGTATTCGGTCCCGTCGGCACCCACGAGGTACGGCCCCTTGGCGGACTTCACGAAGACCGGCGTACCGCCGACCGACTTGAACGCCCGCACGGGCGAGTTCACGCCGCCGGGAAGGAGCGCGCAGGCTTCGGAGTAGAGCTTCTCGGAGATCGCGTCGGCCATGGGCGCGAGGTAGGCCGAGCGGGGTCGTGGGGTCAAGCGGGTCGCGGGGTCGAAGGAAAGAACGCACCTCCGGGGACGGAGCTCCACACACGGAGGACGAACGAAAGAAGAACGCGAGGTCGGGTGTTGCGGCGACCACCCGGCACCGACGCCGGACCGACAACCGCCGACCCCGTTGCTCGACGCGGCCCCGGCGTGCTAGCCCCGCCGCACTCGAAGGGGTCCATCCCCCGACGATCACGAGAGAATCCGGAACCCAAGGTCGACCGCCTCCCCGAGGTCGGCTCGCAGTTGCGGAAGCACTTCGCGAAGTAGGCCTCCCACGTTGGAGGCCGCTCGCTCAGAGACATCGAGAGACAGACGGAGCGCCATGAGCATCGACGTCCGAGCCATCAACGACCTCGTCCAGCGCGAGAGCGCCTTCGTCGACGCCATCCTCACCGAGGTGCGGAAGGTCGTCGTCGGTCAGGACACCATGGTCGAGCGCATCCTCATCGGCCTGCTCACGGGTGGCCACGTGCTGCTCGAAGGTGTCCCGGGCCTCGCGAAGACCCTCACCGTCAAGACGCTCTGCGAGACCATCTCCGCGAGCTTCTCGCGCATCCAGTTCACACCGGATCTGCTGCCCGCCGACATCGTGGGCACCGTCATCTACAACCAGCAGCGCGGCGAGTTCACCGCCAAGCGCGGCCCGATCTTCGCCAACCTCGTGCTCGCGGACGAGATCAACCGCGCGCCCGCGAAGGTGCAGTCGGCGCTCCTCGAAGCGATGCAGGAGCTGCAGGTCACGATCGGCGATCAAACGTACAAGCTGACCCCGCCTTTCCTCGTGATGGCGACGCAGAACCCGGTCGAGCAGGAGGGCACCTACCCGCTCGCGGAGGCGCAGGTCGACCGCTTCATGCTGCACGTGAAGGTCGAGTATCCGACCAAAGAAGAAGAGCGGAAGATCATGGAGCGCATGGCGGATCGGCTGCTCATGGGCGCCACGCCGCAAGCGCAGGATCCGAACGCGGTGCGGCAGGTGACCACGCCCGCGCAGCTCCTCGACGCTCGCCGCACCATCGGCCACGTCTACATGGACGAGCGCATCAAGGACTACATCGTCCAGGTCGTGACCTCCACGCGCGATCCGGCCTCGGTGGGACTCAAGGATCTTCGCGACATGATCGCGCACGGCGCCTCGCCCCGCGCGTCGATCGCGCTGAACGTCGCCGCGAAGGCGCACGCCTTCCTCAAGCACCGCGGCTACGTGACGCCGGAGGACGTGAAGGCGGTCGGCCACGACGTGCTCCGCCACCGCATCATCCGCACCTACGAGGCCGAGGCCGAGGAGATCACGAGCGAGGCCTTGGTCCGCCGGATCTTCGAGGCGGTCGAGGTCCCCTGAGCCGCCGCGATCGCAGGCGCCTGAAGTCGGCGGCTGACCCCGCCGACCCGACCAAGAAGTCGAGCCTCCACCCGAACCTCCTCCCCGCTCTCGTTCGATTCTCTCGAGAAGCAGTCGGCCCGTGAAGTCATGATCCCGAAGGATCTCGTCAAGAAGCTCCGGAAGATCGAGATCCGCACCTCGCGGCTCGCGAACGAGCAGCTCGCGGGCAGCTACCATTCCGTCTTCAAGGGCCAGGGCATGGCCTTCTCGGAGGTGCGCCAGTACCAGCACGGAGACGACGTCCGTTTCATCGATTGGAACGTCTCCGCGCGCATGAACGAAGCGTACGTGAAGGTCTTCACGGAAGAACGTGAGATGACCGTCATGCTCCTCGTCGATCTCTCGGCGTCGGAGCGCTTCGGCAGCGTGGGTCGCCCTAAGGTCGAGTCGGTGGCGGAGATCTCGGCGCTGCTCGCGTTCTCCGCGATCAAGAACGACGACCGCGTGGGCCTCGTGCTCTTCTCGGATCGCATCGAACGTTTCGTGCCGCCCAAGAAGGGGCGCGGGCACGTGATGCGCGTGGTGACCGAGATCCTGAACGCGCAGCCGAAGGGCGAAGGCACGGACCTGAGCGTCGCGCTCGACCTGCTCGGCAGCTTGAGCAAGCGGCGCAGCGTCGCGTTCCTCGTGAGCGACTTCATCGACGAGGGCTACGAGAAGCCGCTGCGCGTGGCCTCGCGGCGCCACGACTTGATCCCGGTGCAGGTGGTCGATCCGCGCGAAGAGTCGCTGCCCGACGTGGGGCTCGCGCTGGTGGAGGATCTCGAGACGGGTGAGCTCGTGGAGGTCGACACCAGCGACCCGCGCGTACGGCGCGCCTTCGCGCGGCAGGTGCACGTGCAGAAGGCCAAGCGCGAGCAGCTCTTCCGGCGGCTGCGCATCGACCACGTCGAGGTGCGCACCGACGACGACTACGTGAGGCCCTTGGCCGAGCTCTTCCGGCGGCGGCAGTCGCGCATGGGGCGGACGCGATGAGCGGGGACGCGATGCCCACGGACAGTATTCGCGCGGACGCGATGCGCACGGATGCGACCCGTGAGGCGACTCGTCCGCATCGGCGACGTTCCTATGCGAGCGCGTCGATCGGTGCGTCGCTCCTGCTCGCGCTGCTGACCCCGCTCGTTTCGCGCGCACAGGCACCGGCGCCGAACGAACCGAGCCCCGCGCCGCAGGCTCCGAACGAACCGAGCCCCGCGCCGACACCGGCTCCCGAAGCGCCGAACGATCCGAGCCCGATCGCGCCGGATCCTTCGCTTCCGCCGAACGATCCGACGCCCACCGATCCGAACGATCCGAGCGCGGATCCGACCGCCGATCCGACGGCACCGCCCAGCGAGCCGCCCGACGCGCCGCCGCCTTCGACGCTGCCCGCCGGTCACGAGCCGGTGATCCACGTCGAGCTCACGCCCGACTCCGGCTTGATGACGGGTGACGTGCTCACGCTGACGCTGCGTGTGACCACGCCCGCGCGCGACGAGGTGACCATCCCGCGTGGGCAGAGCTTCGCGCCCTTCGAGGTGCTGCACCGTCCGACGCCGCGCGTGGAGGTGCAGGGCGATCGCGCGACGCACGTGATCGAGCTGGAGCTGCTCGCGCTCGAGCCCGGCGATCACGAGCTGCCCTCGATCACCCTGCGCGTCGTGACCGCCGACGGCGTGGTCGGTGAGGTGCAGACGGCGCCGCTTCGGGTGCCGGTGGGGAGCGTGCTCGGCAACGAGCCGAACGCGGAGCCGAAGCCGCCCACGGAGCCGGTCGAGGTCTGGGAGGACGACTACACGCTCGCGTGGGTCGCCGGTGGTCTCGGGCTGATCTTGCTCGGCGCGCTCTTCGCGTGGCTCTTCGCGCGTTGGTGGCGTCGGCGCGCCAAGGCCGCCGCGCCGCCGCCTCCGCCGCGCCCACCGTGGGAGGTCGCGCTGGAGAAGCTCGAAGCGCTGCGCCTCGATCGAGACGCCGCGGTGCGCGAGGAGCGTGTGGTCGCGTGGGTCGATCAGGTGAGCGACGCGCTGCGCGAGTATCTCGGTCGCCGCTACGAGTTCGACGGCCTGGAGAGCACGACCGACGAGGTCGTAGCGGAGCTGAAGAAACGCAAATTGATCGGGCTCTCGCTCGACGAAGTGATCGCGCTCTTGCGCGATTGTGATCTCGTGAAGTTCGCGAAGGCGCCGCTCGGGGTCGAACAATCGGATCTCTTGCTGGCAGGCGCGTTCCGCGTCGTGCGGACGACGGCGCCGATCGCGGGTGTGAGCGCGATGGGGCCGGTGACGGTGCCGGGGCCGAGCGCACCGAGCGCTCCCGGCGCTCCCGGCACTTCCGGGCCGATGCCGCCTCCGCCGAGCGGTGACATGCGTTGGATGGGACCGCCCGCGGCCGGAGCGAGCGCGGGTTGGACGCCGCCGCCTTCGTCGACCGTGCCCGTGCCCAGTCCGGTCGCGACGCCTCCCGCCAGTACGGCGCCGACGACGAGCGCGCCGCAGAGCTCCGCAGGCCTCGCCGGCTTCGACCCGAGCGCGCCGTGGACCCCGCCGGGTGCGACGCCCGCCGCTCCCGCCCCGAAGGTCCGGGCCGAGGACGAGTGGATGCCGCCCGGCGCCCGCCTCGCGCCGACCTTCGAGCCACGCCTCGACGCCGCGTCTCCGTCTCCGTCTCCGTCGCCGTCGCCGCCGAGTCCGACGACCTCGGCGAGCGGCGACGCGATCGCTCCTGCACCCGTACGCTCCGCGGTGCTCCCCACCACACGCGAGATCCCCGCCGCGGAGGCGACCGCGCCCGCGCCCGTGCGCTCGGCGGTGGTCCCGCAGACTCGGGTGCCCGAACCGCCGACGCCAGACGTTCCCACGGACTTCCCCGCCACGCGTCCCCCCGCTGCGATGCCCACGCCGACGATCCCGACGGCGATCCCCCAAACGATGCCGCCGACCTCGCCGGCAACTCCCGACGCGGACCGAACGCTCGTCGACGCGCCCGAGTCGACGCCTTCGACCGACGGAACGACCGACGGTGTCGACGCGGCGTCACGCACCGACGATCCGCGCATGCGCACCCTCCCCGGTTTCGGCGATCCCGATCGTGTGGGTCCGCGCCCTGCTCTCGGTGATGCCAAGAGTGATTCGAACGATCCGGAGGACCCGTCGTGAAGCCGTGGGTCCGACACACGCTCCCGCTCGCGTGGACCTTCGTATTCCTCGTGCCCGCGGGTTACGCCGCGGCCTACTTGGTCGCGGGGCTCTACGAGGTGCCGCTCGACGAAGCGTCCTTCCGCTTCGAGCGCCCGTGGGGCGCGCTGCTCTTCGTCGCGCCGCCGCTTCTCCTCGCCGCGCACTACGTCCACCGCTGGCAGCGGCCGCGCTTGCAGGTCAGCCGCGGCCAGACGCTCGCCTCCATTCGTCCCGGATGGCGCGCCTGGTTCGACGGATCCGTCACCGGCCTGCGGGTCGTCGCTTCCGCGCTGCTCGTCTTCGCGCTGATGGGCCCGCAGTCGATCCACGCCAAGGATCGCACCGAGGTCGACGGCATCGACATCGTGCTGGTGCTCGACATGTCGCGCTCGATGGAGGCGGCCGACGTGCAGCCGAACCGCTTCGACGCGCTCAAGACGGTCGTGCAGGACTTCCTCTCGCGCCGCCCGAACGATCGCATCGGCGCGGTGGTGTTCGGGCGCGACGCGTTCACCCTGATGCCGCTGACCACCGACAAAGAAGCGCTGCGCACGGTGATCCGCGAGCTGCAGCTCGACCTCATCGACGGTCGCGGCACCGCGATCGGCAACGGTGTGGGCACCGCGCTCAACCGCCTCCGTCAGAGCCGCGCGAAGTCGAAGGTCATCATCCTCGTGACCGACGGCGACTCGAACGCGGGCAACGTCTCGCCCGATCAAGCGGCGGAGCTCGCGGCGACGATGGAGGTGAAGATCTTCTCCATCCTCATGGGTGTGAGCGACGAAGCGCCGGTGAAGCAAGGCACCGACTTCTTCGGGCGGCCGCTCTTCGGGCTGATGAATCACCCGGTGAACCCGGAGCTCTTGCAGCGCATGAGCGCGCGCACGAACGGCGAGTTCTTCGGGGTCAACGACCGCCAAGGGCTCGAGCGGAGCTTCCACCGGATCCTCGACGAGCTGGAGAAGACCGAGATCGAAGACGGCGGCCGCGTGTACGGCGAGCTCTTCCCCGCGTTCGTGTGGCCCGCGATGGCGCTGCTCTTCTTCGAGCTCCTGCTCGGGCTCTTCGTGCTCCGGAGGTGGCCGTGAGCTCCCGCGCTCGTGAACCGAGTCGCGACCACGACCACCACGGCTCGGCCGCGAAGTGGATCTGGCTCGTCGCGGTGCTCGTCGTGGTGGCCGCGATCGGCGTGCTCAGCGTCTTCGTGCCGGTCGAGTGGCGCTGGCCCGAGCTGCGTTGGTTCCTCGCGCTGCCCGCGCTGGCCGCGCTGTTGCTCGCGCTCGAGCTGCACCGTCAGGACCGCGCGACGAAACGGTTCGGCGATCTCGCGACGCTCTCCGCGCTCACGGTCGGTCGCGCCAACGCGTGGCGGCTCGTGCGCGGCAGCTTGCTCGTGCTCGGGCTCT
>CALJLK010000226.1 GCA_937982655.1 uncultured Sandaracinus sp. | reverse complement strand
GGAGTCGGAGTCGGAGTCGGAGTCGGAGTCGGTGACGGAGTCGGAGTCGCTGACGGAGTCGGAGTCGGAGTCGGAGTCGTTTCCGAACGCACGAGGGAGGCGAAACGCGGACGCTGCGGATCCATCGCTTCCGCGATGCGCGCCTCGTTGAAGGTCTCGTGCGCGCTCAGCAGCCAGCGGGTTCGCATCGGGGCGGGCGCACCGAGCGCGTCGGGAGAGAGCACCACGAGCTCGCCTGCGCCTTGGGCGGGGAGGGTCTCGACCAGCGCGTCGGCGTCGCTCGTGAGCGAGCGCAGCGCGGGCGCGAGCTTCGCGAGATCTTGGCGCGTGGTGACGCGACCGAGGGCCCACGTGCTCACCTGCGCGAGCGCCTTGTAGTCGAGGTCGCCAGGGTTCTGCGTCGCGAGCAGGCAACCGACGCCGTACTTGCGCGCTTGTTTGAGCAGGAGCTGCAGCGCGTCTTTGCACGCGGGCTTGCGCACGGGCGGCAAGAAGGGCGCGACCTCGTCGACGTAGAAGAGCGCTTGGGGCGCGACGCTCGGGCTCGTGAGCATCCACGCGTAGAGCCGCTCCGCGAGCGCGGCGAGGAAGAACTCCTTGTCCTCCTGGGCGTCGAGCGTGTTCAGGTAGATCACGCTGACGCGTGTGCGGCCGGGGAGGGCGGTCGCGTCGCGACCGAGGAGCACGTCGACGTCGAGCGGAACGCCGCTGCCGAAGAGCAGCCGTCGCGAGCCGACGTCGAGGCGCGCGAGCCGCTGCGAGGCGCTCTCGATCTTCGTGGGCTTCGCGAGCGCCGCGTAGCGCGAGGGATCCGCGAGGCGCGCGGCGAGGCTCGCGATCGACGGACGCGTGCCCGACGCGACGAGCTCGCCGAGCGCCTGGTCGACGACGGCGGTGATCGCGGCGCCATCGTCGGTGTCGAGGTCGAAGCCGAGCAGGCTCGCGATGCGCTGCGCGGCGCGGGTCTGCGCGCGCACGCGTTCGTCGCCCGCGAGCGAGAGCAGATCGCCGTCGATCGGATCGACGCAGAGCGCGATGCCCGCGCTCGACGCGGGCGTGAAGACCACCACGTCCGCGCGCTCGCGGTACTCGGCCGCCCACGTGGGATCCACGCCGCGACGCTCGAGCTCCGCCGGATCGCTCTCGGAGAGCAGGCTGCAGAGGTCGCCTTGTGGGTCGACGCAGATCGTCGGGATGCCGTGGCGCACGGCTTCTTCGACGACCGCCTTGCAGAAGACCGTCTTGCCCGAGCCGCTCGCGCCGAGCGCGGCGACGTGCCGCACGAGGATCTCGGGCGGGAGCTCGAAGGGAGAGTCGGAGTCGCGGCGTCGGCCGAGCTGGAGGCTCATCGGGCGCGGAGTGTCGGTCGCGGCGCCTCGCCCTGCAACGCGGGAGGAGGAGCGACGACGGGCGTCAGGCGAGCAGCGAGGGCTCGTAGGCGTCGGGGGCGGCGAAGCCGAGGAGCTGGAGCACGGTGGCGGCGACGTTTGCGAGGCCCGGCTGCGCGACGTCCGCGAGGCGGAGCTCGCGCCCCGGCGTCCAGACGTGGAAGGGCACCGGGTTGAGGGTGTGGCTCGTGCGCGCGCGGAAGGATCCGTCCTCGCGGCGGAGGAAGCCGCCCTTCTTCTCGTCGATCTCGTACATCTCGTCCGCGTTGCCGTGATCGGCGGTGACCACGAGCGCGCCCTTCGCCTTCGCGATCACCGGGAGGAGCCGCGCGAGCTGCAGATCGACCGTCTGCACGGCGTGGATCGCGGCCTCGCGGTGGCCGGTGTGGCCGACCATGTCGCCGTTCGCGTAGTTGATGCGCAGGTGCCGGTGCGCGCCGCTCTGGATCGCCGCGATCGTCGCGTCGGTGATCTCGGCGGCCTTCATCCACGGGCGCTGCTCGAAGGGCAGCACGTCGCTCGGGATCTCGAGGTACTTCTCGAGCTTCGCGTCGAACTGCCCGCTGCGGTTGCCGTTCCAGAAATACGTCACGTGCCCGTACTTCTGGGTCTCGCTGCACGCGAACTGCGAGACGCCGTTGCGCGCGAGGTGCTCGCCGAGCGTGCGGTCGATGAGCGGCGGCGTGACGAGGTAGCGCTCCGGCAAGTGCAGATCGCCATCGTACTGCATCATGCCCGCGTACAGCACGTTCGGGCGCGCGCCGCGATCGAAGACGTCGAACGCATCCTCCGTGAACGCGCGGCTGATCTCGATCGCACGGTCGCCGCGGAAGTTGAAGAAGATCACCGCCGCGCCGTCGCGGATGGGACCGACGGGCTGGCCCTTCTCGTCGACGATCACGAAGTCCGGCAGGAACTGATCGATCGCGCTCGTCTCTTCGCGGAGCTTCTCGACCGCCTCGCGCGCGCTGCGGAACGTGTGCTTCGAGCGGCCGTGCACGTGCACGTTCCAGCCGCGCTCCACCATCGACCAGTCCGCTTCGTAACGATCCATCGTCGTGGTCATGCGACCGCCGCCGCTCGCGATCCGGTAGTCGGCGCCGGCGTCGTTCAGCTCCTTCAAGAGCGCCTCGAGCGCGTCGACGTACTCGAGCGCGCTCGTCTCCGGCACGTCGCGTCCGTCGAGCAGCACGTGCACGCGGGCCTTCTTCACGCCCTCGGCGTGGGCGCGCTTCAGCATCGCGTGCAGGTGGTCTTGGTGGCTGTGCACGTTGCCGTCGGAGAGCAGCCCGAGGAAGTGCAGCGGCTGCCCGCTCTCGCGCACGCGCGCGACGCTCGAGGTCCACACGTCGCCGCGAAAGAGCTCCTCGCTCTCGATCGCGAGCTGCACCCGCTTGGCGCCTTGATCGAAGACACGACCCGCACCGAGCGCGTTGTGGCCAACCTCGCTGTTGCCCATGTCTTTGTCGCTCGGCAGCCCGACCGCGAGCCCGTGCGCGCGCAGACGCGTGGTCGCGGCGACCTCCGCGAGGCGATGGAGGGTCGGCGTGCGCGCGAGGTGGACCGCGTCGCCTTCGTCGCCCGCGCCGATGCCGACTCCGTCCATGACGACGAGGAGGACGGGGCCTTCGACGGCGGCGAACGTGGGGTGCTTGGCGAGGTGGAGCGAGCTCATGGCGCGGAGGGTGGCCTCGATGGCGCGTCGAGGCCAGCGCCTCTCGCAGGAGAGTCACGCTCCGATCGTTCGCGCGAGGACATGGCAGCTCGTGGCTCATGCCGAATCGCTCGGAGAAACTGCCGAAACACGTTTCGCGCGTCGGGACTGGTACAAACGTGACGGGCGGGTAGCGTGGTGATCATGGACGCGAACCCTTCGGATGGGGTGGGTGACGCGATTCCGCGTATGCGGTCGAGCGCACCTTCGTCGGCGAGCGCACGCGACGAGCTCGCGCGTCGCGTGACGGAGCTGCTGGTGAAGCACCGCTGGGCGACCGTGGTGCCGATCGTCCTGCCGCTGTCCAAGGGCTACGATCTCTACTGGCGTTTTCGGCACGTGTGGATGCGCAACCGCCAGCGCGCGGCGCATCGACACGACGAGCGCGTACGCTCCGTTCAATCGCAGATCGCGGCGTGGAACGCGGCGGGACGGCCGGGGCCGCTCGTGACGTCGCGCAAGAGCTGGCAGTCGGTCGCGGTGCGCGCCCTCGACTACAAGAAGACCAGCTACGGCATCGAGGTCGATCTGCACGACGTGCTCGAGGTCGATCTCGAGCGTCACGTCGTGCGCCTCGAGCCACGCGTGAACATGGGGCAGCTCACGGCACTGCTGGCCCCGATGGGCCTCACGGTGCCGGTGGTGCCGGAGCTCGACGACCTGACCGCAGGCGGTTTGCTCCTCGGCTACGGCATCGAGAGCACCAGCCATCGGCATGGTCTCTTCGCGGACACCGTCCTCTCGGCCGAGCTGGTCCTCGCGGACGGCAGCGTGGTGACCTGCAGCCGCACCGAGCGACCGGATCTCTTCCACGCGTTGCCGTGGAGCTACGGCTCGCTCGGGTTCCTCACCGCGCTCGAGCTGCCGCTGCTTCCCTGCAAACCGTTCGTGCGGATGACCTACGAGCCGGTCTTCGGTACAGACGCGATCGCGCGCCGATTCGAGGAGCTCGTCAGCGCGGAGGACGCTCCCGACCACGTCGAGGGCCTGCTCTACGGTCGCGACCGCGCGGTGATCCTGCACGGCGACTTCTCGGATGGACCGAACGCGGCGTCGGACGACCCGGTCGAAGAGATCGGTCGCTGGTACAAGCCGTGGTTCTACAAACACGTGGAGACCGCGCTCTCCCGCGGCGCGTTCACGGAGTACCTGCCGGTTCGGCAGTGGTATCACCGCCACACACGGAGCCTCTATTGGCATGGAGAGCTGCTGGTTCCCTTCGGGAATCACCCGTTGTTCCGCCACACGCTCGGGTGGTTGATGCCGCCGAAGGTGAGCTTCCTGCGGCTCACGCAGACCAAGCGCATTCGCGAGTTCCGCGACGCCCGGAACGTGGTGCAGGACGGGCTGGTTCCCATGCGGCATCTGCGCGAAGGCATCGACGTGTTCCACGAGCTCTTCGAGTGCTACCCGCTCTGGCTCTGTGCACACCGGACGTTCCGTACGAAGCCGCAGGGCATGCTTCAGCCCTCGCCGGACGCAGGCGACGAAGAGATGTTCGTCGACATCGGCGCATGGCAGGTTCCCCGGAAAGTCCGACGTGGAGAGTCGTGGGATGGCCGCGAGGCGGTGCGGAAGATGGAGGCCTGGCTACGCGCGCGCCATGGTGTTCAATGCTTGTATGCGGTCACCGAACAAACGCGTGAGGAGTTCTGGCAGATGTTCGATCCGACCCTCTACCACGAGGTGCGTCGCCGATACGGCGCGGAGGGCGCGTTCCTCGACGTCTTCGACAAGGTGAAGCGTCCGGGCCGCTGAGCGCAGGCTGCTTGCGCGTTCGCGTGTCGAGCGGAAGCGGCGCGGTGGAGCGTCGCCGCTCGAGCGACGCTCACATGCCCGCGTCTTCGCCCGCGTCCTCTTCCATCCCCGCATCGACGCCCGCGTCCATTTCTTCCATGCCCGCGTCGACCCCTGCGTCCATCTCCTCGGGCCCCGAGTCGATGCCGGCGTCGCGCGGACCGGCGTCCATGCCCGGCCCGGCGTCCATGCCCGGCCCCGCGTCGACCTCGGGCCCTGCGTCGACGTCGCCCCCGTCGAGCATCTCGCCAGCGTCGACCTCGCCGCCCCCGTCGAGGCTCGGGACGGTCCCCCCGAGGCCGGTCGGGTCCGGAGAGCACATCCCCATCACGCAGGCGAGGCCGGACGCGCACTCGATGCTCCGCGCGCAGGCCTCTCCTTCGTCCTTTTCGAGCAGCGTTCCGCCGCAGCCGATCGCCAACAGGCACGTGAGGGTGAGCGTCCGCACCGCGACAGCGTATCCCCGGCGGTGGGTCGGTGACCAGAGGGCCCGATCCGAGCGAAGAAGGAGCTCCGCCGGCTACCGCAAGCCGCCCTACTGGACGGCGCGCAGCGAACGACGTGAGCGAAGGCTCGTGGGAGGGGGTGGAGTTCCCTCAGCCGCGTTGACACATGGTCATGCG
>CALJLK010000225.1 GCA_937982655.1 uncultured Sandaracinus sp. | reverse complement strand
CGAACGCGAGACGGCGAACGCGAGACGGCGAACGCGAGACGGCGAACGCGAGACGACGAAGGCCCACCGGATCCGGCGGGCCTTCGTTCTGTCGCGACCTGTGCTCACGCACGGCGCGTCGCGATCAATCGCGGCTGCGCATCAGGATGCTGAGCACGTACCAGAGGAGGAGCGCAAAGCTCGCGAAGAGGTTCAGCGCCGCCGCGACGTACTGATCGGTGCGGTAGTGATGCAGCACGTTCGACGTGTTGTAGAGGATCGACGCGCCCGCGAAGACGACCATCGCCCACATGAACACGAGCCCGAGCTGGAAGCCGAAGAGCAAGCTCGCGCCGATGAGCACGAGGGCTGCGATGCCGCCGAAGATCAGCACGCCGCGCAGCCAACTGAAGTCCTTGCGCGTCAGGAAGACGACGCCCGTGAGCCCGCCGAAGAGCACGAGGCTGATCCAGAGCGCCTTGCCGAGGATCGAGAACGCCATCTCGCCGTCCTCGACCGCCACGTACATCGCCATCACGACGAGCGGCGCGAAGAGCACGGACTCCGCGAGGGTGTAGAGGAAGAGCCCCGCGTACTGCATGCCCTTCGAGGTGTCGCTGCGCGCCCAACGGTCCGCCACGTAGCTCACCGCCATGAAGCCGCCGAGGAAGAGGAACCAACTGAAGCGGCCCTGCGCCATGAAGAGGAGGCGCTCAGCGATGCCGGTCGTGATGAGCACCGCCTCCAAGAAGAGGAACGCGAAGAGCGCGCCCACGAGGTGGAGGTAGGTCTTGGTCAGGAAGCTCGCGCGATCTTCGACGCTCGCGTGCGCCACCGGTCCGCCGCTGCGGCCTCCGCCGTAGCCGCCGCCCGGCCATCCGCCCTGCTGCCCGCCGCCCTGCTGACCGCCCTGCGGATTCCAGCCACCCTGCTGCCAACCTTGGTTCATGGCCGGAAACCTCCGGTGCGCAGAGGCCGTTGTCAACGGCGCGACCTGGGTAGAGGACGATCTCGCGCCCAGCACACTCGCGTGCGACCGTGACCGGCTCGTCCGAGCGGGAGCTCCGAGGCTCGCTCAGCGCGACTCGGTCGCCGCGTCGGCCGCGAAGGTGACGACGACCTGCACGCGACCGCGGGCCTCGGCTTCGTAGCGAGCCCGTCCGAGCGCCTGCACCACGCAACGCGGGCCGCGGGCGTCCGCGACGGTGCTGCGCCTCGAGGTCGCGGTGCCACGCGCGCCGTTCACGCGAAGGTCGACCATCACGTCGCCCGCCGGCGACTCGCGCCGCGCGGCCTTGCGGCGGCAGTCGAGGAGCTGCGGGATCGACGCCCGCACGGCACGGTGCACGCTCTGGATCTGGGCCGCCGCGTCGGCGTCTCCGATCACACGGAAGGTCACGAGCCCGTCTGGCGTGCCGCCGCGCGCTTCACCCTTCCCCTCCGCGTTCGTCGTCACCTGCGCGGTGTCCTCCACCGCGCGAAGCTCCTGCGTGCGCTGCACGCCCTCCGCCGCGCTGTTGTCGAAGTCGAGCACCACGTACGCGGAGCCCGGCGGACGCACGCTCGCGAACGACGCGCCGCGCAGCGCGCGCATCACGCAGTCGGTGAGCGGCCGATCGTTCAGCTCGTCGCGCTGCACCTCGACGCGCCCTCCGCCCGGCTGCAGCTCGACGAAGATGCGAAGACGACCGCGCACCGCCGGCGCCTGCTCGGTGCGATCGCGGTAGCAGCGCCGCACGTCGCCGAGCTTGCCGCCGATGGCGCCCCCGAGGAGCGCGAGCTTCTCCGAGCTCGTCGCAGGCCCGCTCTCGATCGAGAGCCGCACGTCGGCGGACGCGGTGATGCGCGCCTCGCCTTCGTCCATCTCTTGCGCCTCGAGGGGCGCGGAGGAGCTCGACGCGGCGTGAATCGACACGGCACAGAGCGCGAGGAGCAGCGTGGGGCGGAGGTGACGCATGGGGACGATCATGCCGGATCGCCCGACGCGATCCCACCGCGTTCGATTCACGGGCGCGACCACGAACCGTCACGCGCCGCGTCACGGCGCACCGCGATCACGACACGCGATCACGACACGCGCTCACGACACGGGATCACAACACGAACGGAACGATCGCCTTCCGCGACGCCGGGTAGTCGGCGAACTTCTCCCGGTACCACTTGTGGTGATCGAGCGCGCGGGGGAACAGGTTCGCGAACGTGAACCCCGCGAACACCGCCGCCGGGAAGGTCCACGCGGCGATCGCGAAGCCGATCCATTCGAGGATCTCGCCGAAATAGTTCGGACAACTGATCCACCGGTAGAGCCCGCCGTGCGGGATCTTGTAGCCCGTCTCTCCTGGCTTTCGCAGGTTCCGGAGCACGTGGTCGGCGTGGTGGTTGATCGCCCACCCCGCGAAGAAGAGCGTCGTTCCGACGAGGAAGCGTGGATCCGCGAGCCACGCGTTCTCGGTCAGATGCGGCGCGAGCGCCACGATCGCGAAGGCGTTCATCGGGCCGTTCGCGCAATTGAAGAGCACCGCGAGCCCGACGGTGAGCACGGGTTTCCCTTTGTCCCCTCCGCGCATCAAGAAGGGGAACACGAAGCTCCGGTAGACGTAGTGGAGCAGCCACATCCCCGCGAGCAGGAGCTGCGGCGCCGACCACTGCGTCGCGGAGAGCACGAAGACGAGCGCGAAGCCGATCGGCGACGGCGCCTCCATGATCACCCAGCCCCAACGCGCCGGGATCGTGGGGCCCCAGCCGCCCCGCGCGTGCCGGCCGTAGGGCGCGGTCACGAAGAAGAGCGAGGGAAAGCTGAACAGCCCGAAGGCCGCGACGAACGCGACCGCGCTCGCGTAGAAGGGGTGGGTGTCGAAGGGGAACATCCGCGCGCTTCGTACCACGCGGCCCCTCGATGAAAAGCTGCTAGAACGGGTTTCGATGCGTGGACGGTGTGGTGTGTGGTGTGGGGTCGCGCTGGCGATCCTCGGTGTGGCGTGCGGTGACGACGACGGCGGGGAGGTGGACGGGGGCGAGCTCCTCGACGCCGGCACCGACGCGTCGTTCGACGCTTCGATGGAGGTCGACGCGGGACCGAGCTTCCTGCCGGGTCCATACGGCGACGGGTTCTACGAGCGGGTTGGGCCCTTCGTCGTGCCGACGCTCGGCGCGGAGGGCGACGGCGAGCTCGACTTCGAAGCCACGTTCGACGGGAGCGAGCACTACCTCTTCTCGCTCTACCTCGACGGCAACGACTACGCGGAGCGACTCTGGAACCACTCCATCCTCGAGTACCCGCTCGAAGACGCGCCTCCGAACACCCACTTCGTGTTCCTCGCCGCCCGCGATCCCGACGGCACCGACCGCGCGCGCGAGCACGTGACCGCCTTGCGCGATCGTTTCGAGACGGTCTTCGCCGAGCGGCCCGATCTGGCGCCGTGGCGGGAGCGCCTGCACTTCGTGACGGCCGCGGCGCAGGATCTCGACGGCGCGCTCGGGAGCCACTTCGCCGCGTTCCCGACCCTCGCGTGGGGCATCGATCGCGAGCAGCGCTGGCGCGACGTCGGTCTGCTCGCCTCGCCGACCGGTGGCCTCGCGACCGCCCAGCTCGCCTACCTCGCGAGCGAGGCGGTGCTCTGGGAGTTCGAGCACACGCGCGACGGCGAGCTCGCGCGCCTCGACGCGCTGCACGGCGTGGACGAGGTCGTGCTCTTCGACGGGGACCGCGCGGGCGGTGGCTGGGGCGACGACACGGGCGTCGAAGTCACCCTCGCGCTGCCCGACGCCGACACGATGGCGACCTACGACACGCTGGAGATCGATCACGCGACGTACTGCGACGCGAACGATCCCTCGCGCTGCTGGGAGTGGGATCGCATCTCGACGCTGCGGCTCTGCGACGAAGACTCGTGCGACGTCGAGCTCGCGCGTTGGATCACGACTTACGGGCGCGCGGGCCGCTGGGTCACCGACGCCAGCCACGCGCTCGCGTTCCTGCGCGAGGGTGGCACGCGGCGCTTCCGTTGGGACGGAAGCGTGACCCGCACGATGGAGGAGAGCGTCGACCGCCGCTACGTCGTGCACGTCACGCTGCGCCTCTCGAACCGCGGAAAGCCCGACCGCGCCTTCGCGGCGACGCCAGTCTTCACTGGCGGGCGCTTCGACGAGACCTTCAACGAGCGCCAGACGCCGGTGTCGGTCACGCCGCCCGAGGGCACCACGCGCGTAGAGCTCGTCACGCTGATCACGGGGCACGGCTTCGGCGCCGAAGCCTCGAACTGCGCCGAGTTCTGCAACCACACGCACCACTTCTCGCTGAACGGCGGCGAGCCGATCGTGAAGACCCACGAGGCCGCGACCGACACACGCGGATGCTCGCGGCGCGTGAACGAAGGCGTGGTGCCGAACCAATACGGCACGTGGCCCTTCGGTCGCGCGGGGTGGTGCCCCGGCCACGACGTGCCAGCGTGGTCGACCACGCTGGACGCGAACCTCGCGGGCGAGAACGAGCTCCGCTACGAGGCCGGTCTCGAAGGGACGATCCCGTACGTGCCCGAGGTGACGATGCCGGAGGGGTATCGCGCGGAGCTCGCGTTCTCGGCGTGGCTCGTCTACTACCGCTGACGTCTGCACGCGTTCGTCGCGACTGTTCGCGCCTTCGTTTCTCGGGTCGGCGCGCGTGCTGCTCGTGTGCTCGTCGCGGTTCACGCGTTCACGTCGCCGTTCTCGTCGCCGTCCACGACCACGACCACGTCCACGACCACGACCACGTCCACGACGCACTTCGGCGCCGGCTCACTCGAACAAGGTCAGTTGTCGTTTCGGTCGCTCGTAGGTGCTCGTACCCGCGAGCTCGCCGTCCATCGAGCTCTCGCGGATCTGCATGCCGAGGCGGCGCATCGTCGTGCGAAACAGCGACTCCACGAGCTGCCAGCGGGGGCCGTTGCCGCGCATGCGGGAGCCGAAGCGTGGGTCGTTGAGCCTTCCGCCGCGCATCTCCTCGATCGCGTGACGCACCTTGTCGGCGCGCAGCGGGAACGCCTCGCGGAGCCTCGACTCGAAGACCTCCGCGACCTCGCGCGGGAGGCGCAGCAAGATCATGAACGCGCTCGTCGCGCCCGCCTCGTGCGCGCGCTCGAGGATCTCCGGGATCTGATCGTCGTTGAGGCCCGGGATGACCGGACCGAGCGACACTCCACACGCGACGCCCGCGTCCGCGAGCATGCGCAGCGTCTGAAGCCGCGTGCTCGGTGGACTCGCGAAGGGCTCGATCGCGCGTGCCATCGCGTCGTCCACGAAGGGCACGCTGATCGTCACGTGGACCTTCGCGACCCGCGCGAGCTCCGCCAGCAGATCGAGGTCGCGCCGGACGAGCTTGCCCTTCGTGATGATCCCGACCGGATTCTTCACCTCGAGGCATTCCTTCAGACACGCGCGCGTCAACGCGTAGCTCGCCTCGAGCGGCTGATAACAATCGGTGTTGCCAGAGAAGACGATCGGATGGCCCTGCCAGCGCGGCGCGCGGAGCTCGTCGTGTAGGCGCTCCGCCACGTTCGTCTTCACCACGATCTTCCGATCGAAGTCGGTTCCCGCGCCGAAGCCCCAGTACTGGTGGCTCGGCCGCGCGTAGCAGTACGCGCAGGCGTGAAAGCAGCCGCGGTACGGGTTCACGCCGAAGCGGAAGCCGACGTCGGGGCTCGCGTTCTCGCTGATCGCGCTCTTGCAGCGCTCCTCGAAGACCTCGAGCGACGCGGGAGGCGGAGGGCCGTCCCACGCGAGGGTGGCGTTCTCGAACGGATTGGGTGGGTTCGCGACGGGCCGCACCCTCTGATCATCCGTTCAGCACTCACCCGATGCAAGGGTCCCGCGCGGGCGCGTGGGTGGAGGGGGCCCCACTCGGGCTTCGCCCGATGGGGGGTCACCGGCAGCGTCGTTGCGACGAAGCGCTCACCACGTGCTCGGTACCGAACCTCGGTCGGCTGAACGCCCCTCCGGCAACGACCGTCAGCGCTCTTCGACTCGGATCGTCACGCGCGCTTCTTCTTCGACCGCGTCGCAGACCTCGCCCTCGCAGACGAAGCTCGTCACGGTCGCGCGCACCACGCCGGTGCCACGCTCGCGCGCGACGATCGGAATCGGGAAGCGCAGCGGACGCGCGCCCGGCTCCACCGCGTCCGCGCGCGCGAGCCGTCCACGCACCACCTCGATCGCGCTGCCCTCGTGGGTGGGCGTCACCAGCACCGGCACGTCGGTGGCGACGTCGACCACGAGCACGAGGCGCGCGCGATCGCCCACCACCACGCGCTCGGGCGGCTCGAACACGAGCGCGAGCTCCGCCAGCGCCGGAACCGCGACGAAGAGCACGACGAGCGCGACGAAGGCGCCGACCGCGCGCCCCCGACGAGCCTGCGCACGGGCGTCGCTCGACAGAGCGCGCGGCGCGTCAGTCGGCATAGGGCACGACCTCGTACGGCAGCGCCGCCCCGATCCACCGGAGCAGCTTCGTGCGCGGCTTCCCGTCGTCGTCGTACTCGATGACCGCGTAGGTGAGGCCGCTCGCCTGACCCACGTAGCGCAGATCGAGGTTGATCATCTTCACCCACGTGCCGGTGTTCACGAGCACCTTGCCGTTCGGGAGCTGCATGTAGCGCGGGCCGTGGCTGTGCCCGACGATCAGCGTGTGGGCGCCGCGCGTCCGCGTGAGCGCCTCGATCGCGTGGTCGTCGTAGCCGCCGGTGGTCAGCGAGATCACCTCTTCGCGCACGAGCTCGGGCACCTTGCGGACACGCTCACGCCACGCGCTGATCTTGAACACGCGGTGCTTGAGGAAGTTCTTCGTGGAGAGCCACAAGAACTTGAACACGAAGGTCGGATCGAGCAGGAGCGAGCCGAGCATGAAACGTCCGAGCGGCTGCACGCGATCGATGTGCGACCAGAGCGCTTTCATCGGGTTCATGACCTCGAGGATCCAGATGGAGCCCCACGGCAACGCGAGGATCTCCCGTCCATCCGCGAGCTTTCGCGTCATCTGGCGGTAGTCGACGCGGTGGATTCGTTCGAGCTGATGCCCGTGTCGAATCTGGATTCCTTCCGGCAAATAATACGTGTCTGATTGCGTGATGAAACGAACACGATCGCCGGCATCGGGCGCGATGTAACGACGGAAGAGCTCTTGCGGACCCGGGAACCACATGTCGAGATCGTGGTTCCCCGGCAGATACGTGATGCGGCTTCCGCGCCGGGACATGAAGTCCTTGAGCGCGCGCACCACCACCGGATGTCCGTCGAGACACTGGCGGAGCTTCTCGGTCGCGATCCCGTCGGTGATCTCGGTCGGCCAGACGCCGCCGATGCGGATCTTGAGCAGATCGAAGATGTCGCCGTTCAGGATGAGCTCGATCGCAGTGTCGGGCGGGATCTCGCGCAGGTGGTGCGTGATGAGCTCCGCGAAGCGGTCGTCGTGGAAGAAGTCTTCGTACGCGTTCAGCTCGCCCGGACGGCTGCCGCTGCCGAGATGGAGATCGCTGAGGACGAGACGTACGAGCTTCACGACGCGAGCTTCACGGGGCGGGCTTCACGAGACGGGCTTCATGAGACTGGGCGCGCGATCGACGCGCCCTCCATCGATAGCACGGGTCGCGCACGATCTGCGCGATCGTTGCGATCGTCGCGGGTACCCGGCGCGATCGCACGGTGCCGCGCTCACGCCACGAGGAGCGCGCGCAATCGCGGCAGCCCGTCGAGGAGCCAGGCGCCGTACCAGAAGAGGTCCTTGCCGCTCACGAAGTGGATCGCGTCCCGGGGGATGCCGAGACCCACGAGCGTGTCCGCGTCGGGTGCGGTGAACTCGTGCGGCTCGTCGGGCAGCAGCACGAGGTTCGGCGCGCGCTCGCGGATCTCGTCGAGCGTCACGCGCGGATAGCGGGTGTCGCGACCTTCCACGCGCTCGGGAGGCAGCGGCGCACGACGTCCGAGGTCGGCGGCCAACGGATAGCGGCGCGGTCGATCGCCGAAGACGTTGGTCCCGCCCGCGAGCTCCAGCACGTCGCTCGCGAAGGCCCGCGCGTCGAAGGTCATCCAGGGGTCGTTCCAGATCGGCACGAAGACCCGGCGCGACGCGATGGGGAGCGTCGTCGGAGCGGCGAGCTCGTCGTGCAGCCGCTCGAGCTCCGCCGCATGCGTGTCCGGCACGCGCAAGAGCGCAGCGAGGGAGCGCAGGTAGGCGACGGAATCCGCGACGCTGCAGGGGAAGCTCACGTGCACCGGCAGACCCCGCGCGATCAACGCTTCCACCGCAGGCCGCGCGTTCTCTTCCTGGTTGGCGAGCACCAGATCCGGCGCGAGCGCGACCACCGCCTCGACGTCGACGTCCTTCGTGCCGCCCACGATCGTCGCGTCCAGCGCTGCCGGCTCCACGCAGTACCGGGTGCGACCGACGAGGCGATCCGCGCCCGCCAGCACGACCACCGAGTGCGTCTCGCTCGGTACCAACGACACGACGCGCCGCGGCGGCGTCGCGAGATGCACGTTCCGACCGAGCGCGTCCACGACCATCGCGTAGCTTCCCTTCCTCGAGGGTCTGTCAGAACTGCGTCGCGACCCCGAGCGAGGTCACGGGTCCACCGCTCAGACGACGCAGCCCGAAGAGGCCTCCTTCGATCACCAGACTGGCGTACCAGCGATCGACGATCTGCCGCTCGAGCTCCCACGCGAGCCCCGCCCACGAGCTGCCGTTGCCCATCCCGCTCGGGCTGCTCGCGCGCGGGGCAGACTCGAAGCGGAGCGAGTGCGCGCCCGACGCCCGCACGCGGCTGCTCCACGTCTCCGTGAAGCTCCAGCCGACCTCGGCGCTCCAGAGCACGCGGTCGTCGAAGCCTTCGGCGCGCCACTGGTAGCCGGCCGAGAACGCGAGATAGACCGCGTCGAACGAGTACCCGAACGCCACGCGGCTCTCGAGCTCGAAGACGCCGCTGCCGACGCGGAGCTCCCCGATCGGCTCGTGGGGCTCGCGCCGCGCGTACACCGTCTGCCGCGCACCACCGCGCGCGAACGGAGCGCGCACGGATCCTTCGAGGGCCAGCGCCGCGCGCTCGGATCGAAAGAGCCGCAGACGAAGTCCGAGCGCGGGATCGCCGGGCGCGACGTGACGTTCGACGCTTCCGTCGCGCGCGTCACCGAGGTGGAACGTCCGCAGCAGATCCGAGTGCCAGAAGAACGCGAGCCGCGGCGCGATCCCCACGTCCCCGTAGGTCGCGAAGAAGAGCTCGTGGTAGCGGTCGTAGCCGCGCATGTCGCCGCCGCCGTCGACGAAGCCGATGCCCCAGAAGTACTTCACCCAGAGCTTCGCGTAGCCGTGACCCGGCTCGGGCACCCACGCGCCGGCGTGCGCGCGCGGAGGCAGCGCGAAGAGAACGAGCGACAGAGCTGCGATGGCAGCGACCGCGAGCCGTCGCCACGTCGTCGGTCGATGCGCGCCTCGTGGAGCTCGGAGCGTGCGTGACGAGCGCAGCGAATCCGACGAATCCGACGAATCCGACGAATCCGACGAATCCGACGAATCCACACACGACGAAGCCGTCGAGCCGCGCGTCGGCGCCGAGCCGCGGCCCGCTCGCACGCGTCGCATCAGACCTCGCGCTCGCGTGCGCGCCGCGTCGAACGCGGGACCTCGACCTCGTCGCCCTTCGGCGCCGGCTCCACCCGCGTGCGCGGCGCGCCCGGCCGCGTGGGCTCCACCCGCACGGGGTCCCCCTTCTTCTGCGCGATGAAGCGGTTGAGCTCGGTGTCGCGCGGAGACGGCCGAGGCGCCGCGGCTGCTTCGAGCTTGTCGGCGACCTTCGTGAGCAAGAGCGCGATGCCCTTGTCGAGCGCCGCTTCGAGCGCTGCCTCCGCGGTCGTGATCTTCGGAACCGGTCGCTTCTGACGCTCCGCCTCGCGGGCCGCGCGCTCACGCTGCTTCCGGAGCTGTCGCGCGATCGCCCGCAGCTCCTTGTCGTCGTCGCGGAACGCGAGCCCCACGCCGTGTAACCCGACCGCGGTGCCCCAACCGATGATCGGGAAGAGCGCCCACGAGATGCCCGGGGTCCCGGTGAAGTAGTCGAGCGCCGCGAGCCCGGCCCCGATCACGCCCCAGGTCGCGGCGTGCTGCGCGAGCCCACGACGGCGCGAACGCTTCCGCTCCGCGAGCACGCGCGCGGCGTCCTCACGATCGCGGCGCTCCGCACGTGAGGCGAGCACCGAGCGCGCCGCCTGCTCGAGCTCCTCCGGCGAGAGCCCGACCTCCGCCGCGACCTCCGCGAGCTCGGCGTGCGAGAGCCCGTCGACGTTGCCGCCGCGATCGAGCGCTCGCTTCAGGATCTCCTCGACCTCGGCGTCGTCGTAGACGGGCTCGTTCGGCACGGGCCCGACTGTAAGCAGGCACGGGCGCGCACGCCATGCCCGGTCTTCACGGCCTGCCTGCTCACGGCCCGCCTGCTCACCCGGCCCGCCGTGGCCCGCCTGCGCCGAACGCGTACGACGCCGCGAACCTCAACGCAGCGGGAGCGCGAGGTGCAGGGGCGCGTCCGCGAGCAGCGGCGTCTCACCCACCGCCACGTCGACGCGCCCTCCGAGCGGAACCGCGACGAGCTCGAAGCCTCGCGAGCTGGCGCCGACGATCACGAGACGCGGCCGCTCGTCGAGCGTCACGACGGCGAGGTCGTGCGGCCGAAACGTCGCGGGCAGCTCGATCGGGCGCTCTTCCGCGAACACGAACGCGTCGCGCTGCATCAACACGACGATCCCCTCGCGGCTCGCCGCGATCAGATCGACACGACCGTCGGCGTCCACGTCCGCTGCCACGAGACGCCTCAGTCCCGCCGGCGCGTCGATCGGGTGGGCTTCGATCGGCTCGACGCCGCCACGCACCACGTGAAGCCCTTCGGCCACGAGGACGACGTCGGTCTTCGCGTCGCCGTCGAGGTCGTGCGCGAGCGCGTGCGTGGCGCGCGCGAGATCGAGCGCGGACAAGCGCCCCCCGTCTGGCGAGACGCGCGTGAGCCCGATCGCGTCGAGCGCGACCAGCTCCACCTCGCCCGCACCGTCGATGTCGGCGGCCACGACGCCCGTCACGTCGTTTCCGAGCCGCGCGCGACCGCGACGGACCGGCGAAGCACCGCCCGCGAAGGTCCAGAGCTCGCTCGCGCGCCGCCCGAAGCCGTCCGTCCAGTTCGCGGCCGCGACCCACGCGCCGCGCTCCGCGGGCACGGTCGCGATGCCGGTGACCGCGATCGGCGCGAGCAGCCGTGGCTCCTCCAGTCCGCCGAGCGGATGCCCCGGCACGAGCTGCAGCGTTCCTCCGACCGGACCGCCGTCGTCGCCGAGCCGCGCGTAGCCGACGATCAGATCCGCGCGACCGTCGCCCGTGACGTCGGCGACCGTCGGCCGCGCGGGCGAAGCGGAGCCCGGCATGCCGAGCGTCGCGACCCGCATCGGGCGGCCCTCGTGGAGCCCGATCACGTGGACCTCGCTGCCGAGCGCCACGAGCAGCTCCGGTCGCTCGTCGCCCACGATCGAGCCCACCCCGAGCGCGGCCATCTCTCCGACCAGCGGCTGCCGAAGCGAGACGCAGACCGCCCAGAGCTCGCGCTCGCCGCGCGTCGGCGTCGCGCCGGAGTCGACCCCCGCATCGACCGCGGCGAGCCCCGCATCGACGAGCTCCGAGCCCGCGTCGAGCTCCGTCGAGCCGGTCGTACCGGTCGCGACGTTCGGATCACTCGCGTCGCCCGTGTCGTTCGAGTCACCCGCGTCGACGACGGGATCGGTCGACGTCGTCGAATCGACCGACGGCAGCACGTCCGCGATCCACGCGACGAGCCCGAGCACGCCCCACACGCCGAGGAGGATGCCGACCGATCGAAGCCCGAGGGCGATCTTCTTGCCCGCGCTCACGCGTGCTCTGTGCCGCTTTCGTCGGGTGGTTTCAAGCGCGACGTGCGACGCGGCGCCGCTCGACGCGCGGGCGCGCGCTCACCCGCGGGATCCTGCGCGTAGAAGTCGCGGAGCGCGTCGTAGAGCTCGGGCGCACGCCGCCGGAGGTCTTCGGGCTTCTCGAAGAAGACCTCCGTCGCCACCGCGAAGAGCTCCGCTTCGTTCGTGCCCGCGTAGGCGCGGAGCGGCGAGCGACCCTTGCGCACACGCTCGAGCTCGTCCGCGATCAGCTCCCCCCAGCCCATCGCGCCGACCTTTCCATCCGCGTAGCCGTCCGCGAGATCGAGGACGTGGGCGAACTCGTGGATCGACACGTTGTAGCCGTCACGATCGCCCGCCCAGCCGCGCCGCAGCTCGGTGACCGCGAAGAGGATCGGCCCTTGGCGCACCACCTGTCCCGCGATGTCCGCGTGCGGTCCGTCGCCGTACTCCTCGTCGAAGCTGGCTGGGTGCAGCACCACCGAGCGCGTGCCGGGCAGCATCACGTCGTCCCACCCTTGAAGCAGCACCGCCGCGCCCGCGAGCGCGAGCACCCGCAGCTCGTCCGTCACCTCCACGCCTGCCGTCGCGTCGAAGTCGAAGGTCGCCGCGAGCAGACGAAGGTTCTTCTCGAAATGTGCGCGCCCCTCCGCGTCGAGCCGACGGTAGAAACGCACGTGGGCCTCGAGCACCGCGCGCCACTCGGGCGGGAGCGGTTCGCGCAACGCGCGCTGCTGGCGAAGCGGACGACGCAACATCGCGAACGCGAATGCCGCGCCGCCCACGCTCGCGAGCACCACCAGCCACGTCGCGCCCCGCACCAGGCCGAGCGCGACCAGCCCACCGAACCCGAGCAGTCCGAGCGCCAAGTTGGGGAGCACGCGTCGAAGCGGCGACACGACGTGAAGCTACCAGCTCCGTCGCGCTCGACGCGCGCGATCCGCGCGATGCCCCCGCCGAGCGACGTCGAGCGACGTCGACTTCGCGCGCGACGTCTCGAGCGTCTTCTTCGGACGCCGAACGCGCGTCGATCCCACGTCGCGCTTTGCGCTACCCTCGCGCCATGCCGCACGGCCTCCGCCTCGCGTTGTCACTCCTTCTCGCGCTGACCTTCTCGATCTCCTGCAACGGGGGCGGTGAAGCCACCGAATCGGAGGCGACGAGCGGCGCCGAAGACGAGTGGGGCGACTGGGAGGACGAGCCGAGCGAGCCGACGGTCGAGTCGCACGAGGGCGCGATCGAGCGCATCGGGATCAGCGGCCCCGACAAGCCGTGGGGCGAGATGACCCACGACGAACAAGAGTGGTACATGATCGGGAAGGTCCTCCCGATCATGAAGGAGATCTTCGCGCGCAACGACGCGGAGCGCTGGGCCCCCGCGAGCTACGGCTGCGAGACCTGCCACGGCCCCGACATGCGTGAGGTCGAGTACCGCATGCCCGCCTCGAACCAGTACCGCGTGCCCGAGCGCGGAACGCCCGCGTGGGACTCGATGGTACGGATCTTCCCCGAGGTCGTTCGCTTCATGGAAGAAGACGTGACGCCGACGATGGGCACGCTGCTCGGGATCGAGAACTACACGTGCACGCACTGTCATCCGTCCGCCGCGCCTCCGCCCGAGCCCGCCCCCGCGCGGCGCGGTCGTCGCGGACGCCGCTGAAAAGAAGCTCGGCCGATTTGGCAACCGGACGGCGCGCAGCGAGCGCAGCGAGCGGTTCGAAGTGGAATCGTTCGAAGCGCAGTGGACGAAGTCCATGGAGCCGAACGATTCCACGAGAGTGTCGGGCCGTGCGTGAGCACGGAGCCGACCCAGGCTCGTGGGAGGGGTGCGGGGCTTCATGCCCCGTGGGGGAGAGTCTGGCGACAGACCCTCGGAGAAGCTGACGGAAACGCGCGCGACACCGGTCGATCCCCACGGTCGATCCACATGCGCCGACGCCCGCGCCACGCCCCTTCGACGCGCGCGTTCGAGGCCACCACGCTCGACGGACCTGCGCGCTCGATCCGTGTGGCCCCCGAGCCCGTGTTCGCCCGCAGGAACGGCCCGATTGAGCGAGCCCACGCGACCGCGCGGCTTCTCTTGCGTTTCTCCGGCGTTCGCCGCATACCAGCGGCGCCTTTCCGGCGCCCGAGCGCGCCATCAACGAGGAGTGCCATGGCCTGGGTCATCACCCGTCTCTGCCGCGATTGTGTCGACCAAGCCTGCGTCGACGTCTGCCCCGTCGAGTGCATCTTCGCGCACACCGGCTCGGACACCGCGAAGTTCCCGAATCAGCTCTACATCGACCCGGACCTCTGCATCGACTGCGGTGCGTGCGAGCCCGAGTGCCCGTGGGAAGCGATCTACGAGGACGTGAGCGTCCCCGACGTCTTCAAGGAGGACGTGGCGCTCAACTCGGCGATCACCGCGCACAAGGACGCGTTCGAGGTGCCGCAGCACACCGACAAGGACCAGCCCTCGCCGGAGCAGGTCGCGTCCAACAAGCAGAAGTGGGGCCTCGCGAGCTGAGGCTCGTCGCTCTGCCCGACTCGAAGGCCGCATGCGAATGCGGCCTTCGTCGTTTCGGCGACCTCGTTTCGGCGACCTCGTTTCGGCGACCTCGTTTCGGCGACTCACCGCCCGCATCTCCCACGGCTCCACACCTGCTACGAAGCCCTCATGACCGACGCGACGCGCGACACCCTCAACGACCTCGGCCTGCTCCTCCTCCGCGTCTGCGCAGGCCTGACGATGATCGGCGCGCACGGCTGGAAGAAGCTCTCGCGGTTCGCGGAGCTCTCCGAGAGCTTTCCGGATCCGCTAGGCGTCGGCTCGACCACCAGCCTCGCGCTCGCCGTCTTCGCGGAGGTGGGCTGCTCCGCGCTGATCGTGCTCGGGCTCTTCACGCGGCTCGCCGCGATCCCGTCCGCCTTCACCATGGTCGTCGCGGCCTTCGTGATTCACGCCGACGACCCGTGGAACAAGAAGGAGCTCGCCCTCGCCTACCTCGTGGTGTTCGCGACGCTCGCGCTCACCGGCGCGGGCCGCTTCAGCGTCGACGCACGCCTGCCCGGCCGGCTCGCGAAGCTTCGCTGAGCGAGGAGCTCCCATGCAGGCGTTTCGCCCAAGCCCCCCGCGCGATCTGATCTCACCTTCCCCCGACTCGTCCACCTCGCGCGCGCTGGTCTCGCTCGTGCGGCGCACCCGCTTCGAGGCGTGGAAGGCCTATCGCCCCGAAGGCCTCGCGCCGGAGCTCGCGCACGATCTCGACGTGCTGCGCGCGGTCTTCTCGCACTTCTTGCCCGGCAACCCTCACGCCGTCGCGGGTGTGCTCGCGCTGCCCGGCGTCGGGGCCGCGCTCCGGCGCGCGGTCGGCGGCGCGCTCGCGCTCGACGGCACACGCGCTCTCCCGGATCCGAACGCGATCCCAGAGCTCTGCACGAGCGCGCTCCTCGCGCTCCACGTCGAAGGCGCGTTCCCCTTCGAGGTCACGCTGCGCGCCGCGGTGGACGTGGCGATCCCGGCGCGCGACCTCGCGCTCCAGGGTGTCGTGGGCGAGCTCCGCTTCACGCCGCGAGGCGGCGAGCACGGCGAGCACGGTGAGCTCGTGGGCGGAACGATCGTGCCGCTCGACGTCGAGCGCTTCCGCATCGGGGTGTGGCTCGGCGAGGGGAGCGCGACGGTGGACGACGCGCTCACTCGTCTCGAGACGCGTCATCCCGGACGCGTCGCGGAGCTCCGTCGCGTCGCGCTGGAGCTGCACGCGACCGACGCACCGGAGGTCGGCTTCGCGCGACGCTTCGGACGCATCGAGCTCTCCGTCGAGGACGCGGCGAACGACGAAGGCCGAGCGCTCGACGTGGAGCGCGTGCGGCACCTGCTCACCGCGCTCGCGGAGGTCGACGACCTCGCTCGCGATCCCGCACCGCTGCTACGAGCGGCGCTCGCGGGGGCACGCGGTGAGCGCATCGACGCGGACGCCCTGGAAGCCTGTGGACCCACCGACGTCGGCCGTGGCGTGATCGACGAGCTCCGACGCTTGCGCTGAGCTGGCGCGCGAGCTCGCTGAGCTCAGCGCGCGAGCTCGCCGCGCCGCAGCTTGCGGTAGAACGAGAGCGACTCCTTGAGGATCGTCAGCGTCTCTTCGATGTCGATGAAGTCGTCGACCACGACCTGCTTGTTCTCGAGCTGCTTGTAGTCCTCGAAGAAGCGCTTCATCTCGCGCAGCGTGTGCTTCGGCAGATCGTCGAGGCTTCGCACGTCCTCGTAGTACGGGTCGCGCGCGTTCACCGCGATCACCTTGTCGTCGATGCCCTTGTCGTCGCGCATGCGCATGCACGCGACCGGACGCGCTTCGACGATGCAGAGCGGGTGCACCGGCTCCTGGCTGAGCACGAGGGCGTCGAGCGGATCCCCGTCGTCACAGAAGCTGCGCGGGATGAACCCGTAGTTCGCGGGGTAGTGCACCGCGCTGTAGAGCACGCGGTCGAGCTTCAAGAGACCGGTCTCCTTGTCGAGCTCGTACTTGTTCTTCGAGCCCTTGGGGACCTCGATGATCACGGGGAACGCGGTGCCGAGGAGGGCCTCGTCGATGTAGACGTCGTGCCAGGGGTGCATGGGGCGCGAGGAAGCTGGTCCGGCGGAAGGCCCCACGCAAGGCGGGTTCACCCGTCAGATTCTCCGAGGGTCTGTCGCGAGACCCTCCCCCACGGGGCATAAAGCCCCGAGGGGCCCCCTCCCACGAGCCTTC
>CALJLK010000224.1 GCA_937982655.1 uncultured Sandaracinus sp. | reverse complement strand
GTCGGGTCGCGAGGTCGGGTCGCGAGGTCGGGTCGCGAGGTCGGGTCGCGAGGTCAGGTCGCGAGGTCAGGGCACGACGCTAGGCCGCGTGCCCGGGCGCAGCTCGAAGCGATGCCCAGCGGGCAGCACGAAGGTTTCGGTGGTGCCCGCGGCGTCTGGCCATCGTACGGTGATCGTCGCCTCGCACGCCGCGCCGAGCCCGATCGTCTGCACGAGGTCTTCCTGCGAGCCGTAGTGGCCGCTGCCCCCGTCGACCTCGAGCACCCGCACCAGCCCACCCGCGTCGGCAGCGCCCGCCTGCACTCGGAGCTGCGCCCCGATCGCGCCGCGGTTCATCGCGCCTTCGCCGACCAGCCGCACCTGCACCCAGTTCGACGCCGGCGTCACGTTCTCGAACGCGCGGACGTTCGCCGTCTCGTAGCAGTCGTTCGGCGGGCCGCAGCGCGCGCGGCTGTGGCCGACGATCACGTCGAGGTCCCCGTCGCGGTCGAAGTCCGCCACCACCACGCCGTGGCTGCGGTTGTGCTCGAAGAAGTCCGTCGTCGCGACCTCGGTGAAGCGCAGCCCGCCCTCGTTGCGGTAGAGGTGTCCGCGGTTGCCGGGGTAGTCGCTGGCGCCGACGTACACGTCGAGCCGCCCGTCGCCGTCGAAGTCGAAGAGCGCGTTGGTCATGTGCCCCTCGTCCCAGTCCGTGCGCGTCCCGTGATCCACGGCGAGCCCGCTCTCGGCGTCCGGGATCCGCGTGAAGGTCGCGCTCCCGTCGTTGACGAGGAGCTGTCCTCCGTCCGAGCCGGCGCCCGCCCACCAGTGTTTGATCTCGCCGGTGAGCAGATCGAGATCGCCGTCGTTGTCGACGTCTCCCGCGCTGACCTGCGCGCTGTTTCCGCCGAGCCGGAACGGGCGGCGATCCTGATCGTGACTCCAGTTGGGGGAGCACGAGATCGCCGGAGAAGGTACGTCGGCGCAGCCCTCGGCCGCGCGGTTGCTGGCACAGAAGCAACGCGCGAACTGGTTGTCTTGCCACGTTTGATCCGCGTCGAACGCGAACCCGCTCGCGATGGATCGGTTCTCGTAGCTCACGACGCCGTCCGCCATGCGCGCGTGCCACAGGTGGTTGGGCGCGCGGCCGTACGAAGGCACGAGCAGCTCGGCGAGCCCGTCGCCGTCGAGGTCGCGCGCGAGCGAGGCCCACGCGCGGCTGTGCGCGCGCGCCGCGTCGAGATCCGCGAGGTCGTTCCAGTCCTCGGTCATCATCCCGCGCTCTTCGGTGACCTCGACGAACACGCCCGTTCCGTCCCCGCGATACAGGCGATCCCAGAGGAACACCGTGCCGCCGCCGACCGTCGCGTTGTGCTGCGGGACGAAGAGGTCGAGCACGCCGTCGCGGTCGAAGTCGACGAAGCTCGCGCCGGCGGGCGCGTGCAGAATCGTGTCCGTCAGATCGCTCTCCGGGCCGAGCACGAAGTTGCCCGCGCCGTCGTTCAGAAAGATCGCGGGCCGCTCCGTGCCCGCCGACTCCACCCGCGTCGACACCCCGAGGTACGCGTCGAGGTCGCCGTCGCCGTCGACGTCCGCGAAGGCCGCGATCTCCACCGGGCGCCCCACGGATCCGTCGCGGTTCGCGAGCAATCCGGACGCTTGCGTGACGTCGACGAAGCCCTCGCCCGTGTTGCGCAGCAGCCACGTGCGGCGGGTGTCCTCCGCGCCGAAGCCGTCCGCGCCCTGTCCGCCGCGACGCACGAGCAGATCGGTGAGCCCATCGCCGTCGACGTCCGCCACGTTGAGACGCACGCCCTCGATGCCCCGCAGGCCCCACGCGTCAGTCGCCTCGACGAACGCGGGCATCCCCGGGCTCCACGGCGTCGGGGTCACACACGACGGCGCGGGCAGCGGCTCCACACACGCGCCGGCCTCGCAGACCTCGGCGTCGCCGCAGACCGCGCCCTCCGCGGTCCCACAATGGCAGAGCCCGTCCACCTCGCTGCACGTGTTGCCTTCGCCGCAGACCACGTCCTCGCAGAGCGAGGTGGGGCTGGAGGAGCAGGCGACGACGAAGAGGAGACCGAGGGCGCGACGCATCGGCGCGAAGTAGCACCCACACCTACCGACCGGCGTGATGGATCACACCGAGCGTGAACGTGGTTCAGATCGAGCGCGTCGCCATCTTTCGCGCTTCTCCGCGTGGTTCAGTTCGCGTCGAGCTCGGTCGGTTCGTCGGCTCCCAGCCCACAGCGCAGCGCGAGCTGCTCGGGCACGGGGAGGGCGCCGAGCTCCAGACGCTCCCAGGACTCCAACGCCTCGCGCGCATGCTCGACGATCGCACGCTCGTAGAGCCCGCGCGCACGCGCGCACTCGCCTTCGACCGCCGCGATCTCCGAGCGCAGCCGTGTCGCGTCGCTCGCTCGAATGCCCGTGCGCTCGCCGATCGTCAGCACCGCCTCCGCGCGCTCCGGGCTCTCCGCCGCGAGCGACCAACCCGCCGCGAGGTACGCGTCGCCATTCCACGGTGAAAGCCGGATCGACCACCAGCCATCGTCCGCCTGGGCGGCGACCCGACGAGCGGCGAGGCCTCCGAGCGCGACCGCGAGCCCGAGCGAGCCTGCCACCACCACCGCGCCGAGCGGTCGCCAGGCGCGCGGCGCGCGAAGACTCTGCGCGAGCACGACCAGCACGAGCGCGGCTACCAGCGCGCCGCTCCACGCGCGCGTCGGTACCAAGGCGGGCCCGAGTGCGTCGACGCCGAGCGCGATCACTGCGAGCGAAGCGCCGAGCGCCGTGCCGACGTTCGCGGCCGGTGCCGACTCCTCCGGCAAGAAGCGGCGCGCGAGCGTGCGCGACGCGCGCGGCAGCGAGAGCGCCGCCACCGTCGCGATCACCGGCGCGACGAACGCCTCTTCCATCGGGAATCCCGCCACGATCGTCCTGAATCAGTCGTCGATCTCGACGATCAACGGCGCATGATCCGACGCGCCTTTGCCCTGGCGCTCGCCGCGATCGACCACCGCGCCGATCACGCGGTCTGCGACCGTCGACGTCGCGTACACGTGATCGATCCGCAGCCCGTGGTTCCGTTCGAAGCCCATCGCGCGGTAGTCCCACCACGTGTAGACGCCGCCGCGCGGGTGGAACGGGCGCACCACGTCCACCAGCCCGAACGCGCGGATCCGCTCGAGCGCCGCGCGCACCTCCGGGTTCGCGAGCACGCTGCCTTCGAAGTCCTTCAGCGAGACGTCGTCCGCGAAGGGCGCGACGTTGAAGTCACCGCAGAGCGCGAGCGCGTCGTTCGGCGAGAAGCGTGCGTCGAGCTCCGCGCGCAGCCGCTCCATCCACCCGAGCTTGTAGGCGTATTTGTCCGAGCCCATGTCGCCGCCGTTCGGGAAATACGCGGAGATCACCGACACGTCGCCGATGCGCGCGCCGATCAATCGGGCGTGCTCGTCCGCGCCGTCGTCCTTCATCCCGTAGAAGACGTCTTTGGGCTCCTGCTTGGAGAGGATCGCGACGCCGTTGTACGCGCGCTGTCCGAGGTGCACCGCGTAGTAGCCGGCGCCGCGCAGCTCGAGGTGCGGGAAACCCTCGTCGAGCACCTTCGTCTCTTGCAGACACACCACGTCGGGCCGTTCGCGCGCGAGGAACGCGAGCAGCCGCTCGTGCCGCGCCTTGATGCTGTTCACGTTCCACGTGGCGAGCTTCATGCGCGCGACCATCGCACGAATCGACGCGCGCGCAGTACGATGCCGCGCATGTCGACCCAGGCCGTCACCACTCCCAAGGCCCCCGCCGCCATCGGGCCCTATTCGCAAGCCATCCGCGCCGGCGGCTTCCTCTTCTGCTCGGGCCAGATCGCCCTCGATCCCGCGACGGGCGAGCTCGTCCCGGGCGACGTGCGCGTCCAGACCGAGCGCGTGATGCAGAACCTCGGCGCGGTGCTCGCCGCGGGCGGCAGCGGCTGGGATCGCGTCGTGAAGGTCACGATCTTCCTCACCGACATGAGCGACTTCGCCGCCGTCAACGAGGTCTACGGCCGCTACTTCGACGGCCTCACGCCCCCCGCGCGCGCGACCGTCGCGGTGCGCACGCTGCCGCGCAACGTCGACGTCGAGATCGACTGCGTCGCGCTGCACGACTGAACGCGAACGCCCGGAGCATCGAGCCCCGGGCGTCACGCCGTGGAAACGTGGGTCACCCTCCGCAGGTGCGCGTCCGCGCGTAGTGCACGCGAACACGAACCTGATCGTAGAACATCGTCGAGTAGCCGGCGTCCGAGCGCGCCTCCAGCGCGACCTCGATGCCCACGATCGTCGCACCGGCGGGCACCGCCGACAGATCGAACCCGCCGTAACCTTGTGAAACGGATAGACCGGGGTTCTGCACGCGGAGTCGGAAGCTCGCCGCGCCGAGCTCGGCAGGCGTCCAGGTGCGACCCCACGTGTCCGTCGCGCCCCCTGTCGTCCGAACCGTGTCGGTGCTGTTCGAGTGAACGGAGGAGACGTCGGTGGCGCTCCACGTCGCGCCTCCGTTCCAAGAGAGCGAGATCCACGGGCAGTTGCAGCCGGGTCCCTTCGCCGACGTCGCGTAGACGTCGTCGCTGGCAAACATGTTGGCGGCGTTCGTGAATCCGTTCGGAGCCGCGGTCGTCGTCGGGGCTTGCCACGCGGTCACGCTTCGGACGGTGGTCGCGAACTCGCAACCGTCGGCGTCGTTTCCGTTGCAGTCCTCGTAGCCCATCGCGCAGGCGGAGATCGCACACGTACCCGTCGCGCAGGTCGCGGTCGCGTTCGCGCGCGTGCAGGCGGTGCCACACGCCCCGCAGTTCGTGTTCGTCAGGAGCGACGTCTCGCATCCGTCGTCCGCGATCGAGTTGCAGTCGCCGTAGCTCGAGGCACACGAACCAATCGCGCAGCCACCGTCTGCGCATGCGGCGACCGCGTTCGCAAGGGAGCAGGTGCGGCCACACGCGCCACAGTTGCTCACGGTATCGAGTGCGACCTCGCAACCGTCGACGGGACTGACGTTGCAGTCGTCGTAACCGACGTCACATGCGGCGATGGTGCACGCGCCATCCGTGCATGAGGGACTCGCGTTGGCCAGTGCGCACGCGGCTCCGCAAGCGCCGCAGTTCTCGACGGTGTCGAGCGTCGTCTCGCAGCCATCGACCGACATCACGTTGCAGTCACCGTAGCCGGCGTCGCACGCCACGATGGCGCACGAGCCATCCACACACGCCTCGGAGGCACCCCCGAGGTCGCACGTCGCGCCGCATGCACCGCAGCTCGTCAAGGTGTCCAGCGGCGTCTCGCACCCGTTGGAGACCTCGGCGTCACAATCGCCGTATCCCGTCGAGCAACTCGCGATGCCGCAGCTTCGGTCCGTGCACACCCCGATGCCGTTGGCAGGGTCGCAGAGGGTGCCGCACTCGCCGCAGCTCGTCGTCGACGCGAGGTCCGCCTCGCATCCGTTCGACGCATCGCCGTCACAATCGTCGAAGCCCTCGTCGCACGTGGTGATGGCGCACCCTTCAGGTGTGCACTCGGCTGTCGCGTTGGGAAGGGAGCACGTGCAGCCGGCGTCTCCCGCACCAGCATCCCGCTCTACGCCCGCGTCGTCGCCGCCCGCGTCGGTGGTCACGCCAGCGTCGGTCGCGCTCGCGTCGCCTCCTCCTGCGTCGTCAGGTCCGCTGCCGCCCGAGCCGCCGCAGCCGAGAAGGACGGCGATGAGGAACGAGAGTCGAGTTCGGTTTGAGTGAGTCATCGCAGCGCACGGTAAACGTCCGCTGCGAGAAGAGTCCACGGTTGGGGGCAAAAGCCTGGCACGTTCGGCCCTCGACCCATGGGTTCCCGTCGTTCGAGCCGGTGGTCTTCGCGCGGGCGATCAGGCGAACGGTTCGGTCAGCCCGATCGTCTGCTCGCGATCCGGACCCACGCTCACGATGCCGATCGGGCAGCCCACGAGCTCCTCGATCCGCGCGAGGTACTTCCGCGCGTTCGTCGGGAGCTCCTCCAGCGTGCGGCAGTGCGTGACGTCTTCCGTCCAGCCCGCGTGCGTCTCGTAGATCGGCTCCACGCGCTCGAGGCCTTCGAAGGGCGGCTCGTCGATCACCTCGCCGTCCAGGCGATAGCCCGTCGCGAGCTGCAGCTCCGGCATGCCCGTGAGCACGTCGAGCTTCGTCATCGCGATCGAGGTCATCCCGTTCACGCGCGCCGCGAAGCGCAGCGCCGGCAGATCGAGCCAACCGCAACGTCGCGGCCGTCCCGTGGTCGCGCCGAACTCCGCACCCGCTTGGCGGAGCGCCTCGCCGGCCTCGCCGTGCAGCTCGGTGGGGAAGGGCCCGCCGCCCACGCGCGTCGCGTACGCCTTGCAGATCCCGATCACACGCTCGATGCGCGTCGGTCCCACGCCGCCGCCGGTGCACGCGCCGCCGCTCGTGGCGCTCGAGCTCGTCACGAACGGGTAGGTGCCGTAGTCGATGTCCAGCATCGTGCCCTGCGCGCCCTCGAGCAGCACCTTCGCGCCGCGCGCGATCGCATCGCCCGCGCGTCGCGCTCCGTCTGCCACGTACGGACGCAGCCGCTCCGCGTGCGCGAGCAGCGTCGCCGTGATCTCGCTCGCCGACGGCGTCGTCCCGCCGAGCGCCTCGATGCGCGGGCTCCACGACGCGAGGTTCGCGGCGACCTTCGCCTCGAGCCCCGGACGGATCAGATCACCGACGCGCACGCCGACGCGGCCGACCTTGTCCTCGTACGCCGGCCCGATGCCGCGCTTCGTGGTGCCGATCTTCGGGTCCGCCTGCTCGCGCAGCGCGTCGATCAGTCGATGGTGCGGGAGCACCACGTGCGCGCGATCCGCGACGAAGAGGCGCCCCTTCGTCGAGATGCCGCGCTCTTCGAGCAGATCGATCTCTTCGAGCAAGGTGCCCGCGTCGACCACGCAGCCTTGTCCGACGATGCACTCCTGCCCCGCGTGCAGGATCCCGCTCGGCACGAGGTGCAGCACGATCTTCTCGCCGCGCACCACCAGCGTGTGCCCCGCGTTCGCGCCGCCCGCGTAGCGCACGACGACCTCCGCGAAAGGCGTGAGCAGGTCGACGATCTTGCCCTTGCCCTCGTCGCCCCACTGCGCTCCGACCACCACCGTTGCCGGCATCTCGAACCTCGCCTCGCGCTCTTCGCGCGTCTGCTCGTGCGCCTCGTGGCGCGGGTCTCTGGCTCCGGAACCGGAGCCGGGAATCTCTCTCGGCTGTTGCGCAGCCGCGGCCCGTCGTAGCGCTCAGTCGTCCGTCGCGCTCGTCGCGCTCGTCGCGCCTTCGTTCGTCTCGTTCGTCGCGCTCGAACCGAACGCCCACTCCTCGAAGTCGACGTTCGCGAGCTCTCCGAAGGGAAGGGCGACGCCATCCGACGCGCGCACCAGGCGATCCGCGCCGAAGAGCAGCGCATCGTAGCCCCAGGCGCGCGCGAATTCGAGCGCCGCCGCCGCGGGCGCGACGTTCCGCGGCACCGCAGGCGGCGGCAGCGTCGCCACGTGCGCGCCGCGCGATCGGAGCGCGTCCACGAGACCGTCCGGCACGTCGATCGCGACCAGACGCGCCGCGCGATTCGGACGCCACGTCGAGCCCGCCGCCGCGAGCGCCCACGTCAGGTTCTCGACGTCCACGCCGAAGCCCGTCGCGGGCGCGGGCAGCCCGAAACGTTCGAGCAGGTGATCGTAGCGACCGCCACCGCCGATCGGCTCACCCGGCCCGTCCGCGAGCAGCGTGAAGCTCGCGCCGGTGTAGTACGCGTGCCCGCGCAGCTCACCGAGATCGACCCCGAGCACGTCCTGCAGCCCGACGTTCGCGAGTCGATCGTAGAGCGCGTGCAGCTCGTCGAGCGCGGCGCGTGCCTCGTCGTCGCGCATCTTCTTCTTCGCGCGCACGAGCGGCTCGTCGCCGTCCCCGTAGAGCTCGAGCAGATCGCCGAGCCGCTTTCGCTCGCGCTTGCCGACCCGCGCGCTCTGCAGCACGCGCTCGAGCTCCACGCCGTCCTTGCGCGCGAGCGCGTCCGCGGCGGCGTGTCGCAGCACGTCCGGCACCGCCGACAGCGCCGACTTGCCGATCCGCACCTGCCCGAGCTCCAGCCGAAAACGCGCGAGCCCCACGCCCCGCAGCGTCTGCGCGGCGAGCCGAATCACCTCGACGTCCGCGTCGAGCGCCGCGGTGCCCACGTGCTCCACGCCCGCCTGCGCGAGCTGCCGGTTGCGTCGCGCTCGGCCGCGCGCGCGACGAAGCACGGTGCCCGAATAGCAGAGCCGCCACGGCGCCGGTCGATCGCGCAGCGAGGTCGCCACGATGCGCGCGATCTGCGGCGTGATGTCGGGCCGCAAGAGCGCGACCTCGCCGGTGTCGGGCTCCACGAAGCGCAGCACGTCGCGGCGATCGACCTCGAGCCCACGCTCGATGACGTCGGCATATTCGAACGCCGGCGTGGTCACGCGCTCGTACCCGTAGGTCTCGAAAGTCGCGAGCAGGCGACCGGTCAGCGACGCGCGCAGCGCCGCGTCCGGCGGCAGGTGATCGCGCATGCCGCCGGGCGCGGAGAGCGGGAGCTCGGGGCTCGCTCCGCGCGCGCGCGGCGATCGCGTCACCTCCACACCGATACGTCGAGTCGCCATGGGAATCAGAGCCCGCGCCGAGTCGAGCCGCGGCGCGCCGTTCGACGGAGCGACATGCGTTCAACGGCCATCGGATTCTCGTCTCAGAGCGTCACGTAGCCGACGCTGCTGACGTTCGGGAGCTTGCGCAGCTCCTCGAGCACCGCCGGCGCGACCTCGTTGTCGACGTTCCAGAGCGCGAGCGCCTTGCTCGTCTCCTCGTCGAGACCGACCTGCAAGCGCGACACGTTCACGCCGTGCTTGCCGAGGATGGTGCCGATCGCGCCGATGACGCCCGGCTTGTCCTCGTTGCGCACCACGATCGCGTGGCCCTTGAGCACCGCGTCGACCTCGTAGCCTTCGAGGCCCACGAGGCGCAGCCCGCCGCCGCGGCTTCGACGTGCGGTCGCGGTGTGGATGTCGTGCGCGTCGCTGACCACCACGCGCACCGCGGGCAGGCCCTCGTTCGGCTCGCTCACCTCGACGACCTTGATCTCACGCTCCTTCGCCTCGTAGCGCGCGGAGAGCGGGCTCACCGGCTCGCCCGTATGGCGCTCGAGGTAACCCGCGAGGGCCTCCTGCGTGAGCGGACCCGTGAAGCTCGAGAGCTCGCCGTACGCCGTCACGCGGACCTCGCGCGCGGGACCGTTCGCGAGCTGCGCGAGCAGACGCCCGAGCCGACGCGCGACCTCCAAATGCGGCGCGAGCTTCTGCGCGGCATCGCCCGAGAGCGACGGCACGTTCACGCCGTTCTCGATCGTGCCGTGCTTGAGGAACGCCACGATCTGATGCGCGATCTGGACGCCTACGCGCTCCTGCGCCTCGTCGGTCGACGCGCCGAGGTGCGGCGCGAGCACGACGTTCTCCAGCTTCAGCAGCGGATGATCCGCCGCGAGCGGCTCCTTCTCGAACACGTCGAGCGCGGCGCCGCGGATCTTCTTGCCCTCGAGCGCGCGCACCAGCGCGGCCTCTTCCACGATCCCACCGCGCGCCGCGTTCACGAGTAGCGCGTTCTTCTTCATCTTCGCGAACGCCGCGTCGTTGAAGAGGTACTTCGTGCTCGGCACGAGCGGCGTGTGGATCGAGACGAAGTCCGCGCGCGTCAGCAGCTCCTCGAAGCTCACGAGCTCCACCCCGAGCGCCTTGGCCTCCTCGGCCGAGATCACCGGATCGCTCGCGATGACCTTCATCTTCAAGCCGAGCGCGCGGTCCGCGACGATCTTGCCGATGTTACCGAGCCCGACCACGCCGAGCGTCTTGTTCCACAGCTCGGTGCCCTGGAACGCCTTCTTCTCCCACTCGCCGCGCTTCATCGAGGCGTCGGCGCGCGGGATGTAGCGCGCGAGCGACATCAGCAGCGAGAGCGCGTGCTCCGCCGTCGTCACGGTGTTGCCGAGCGGCGTGTTCATCACGACCACGCCCCGCTTGCTCGCGGTCGGCAGGTCGACGTTGTCAACCCCGATGCCCGCGCGCCCCACGACCTTCAGCCGCGTCGCCGCCTCGAGCACCTTCGGCGTCACGGTGGTCGCGCTCCGGATCACGAGCCCGTCGTACTCGCCGATGATCGCGCAGAGCTGCTCTTCGTTCAGGCCCGTCTTCACGTCGACCTGGACGTCCGAAGCCTCCCGCAACACTTGCACACCGGCGTCGCTCAGCTTGTCCGAGACGAGGACCTTCACCGTGCTCATGGACGACCGCTCCTTCCGGGGCACTTCAGGCGCCGCGCGCGGGGCACCTACCAGCCATCGACGCATCGCGTCAAGCAGGCGCCCGGGAGGTTCGTGATTCCCCGGTGGTCGTGGGGGATTGAGGTGCGTTCGGTGCACGCGTCCGCCGGCGCGGATTCCCAGAGGCCGAAGGCGGCCGTCGTGGTCGTCGAGCCGACCCGACAGGCCTGCCCTCAATGCCGCCAGGCCACCAAATCCAACGCCAACGCCAGCGCTGCCGCTCGGTACCCACGACGCAGATCCTTCGGCCGCGAGAGAGCGTCCACCAAGTCCGGCAGCGGACACGGCGTCGCGGTTCGCGCGAGGAGCTCACGGAGCTCTTCGGGCAGGGCGTCCTCTTGGACGAAGCTCGGGAGCTGGCGGACACGCTCGAGGTCGTCGAGGAGGTGGCCTTTGAAGCGTGCTTCTTCGAGGCCGGCGTCGAGGCGACGGTCGACGCCGGCGCGGAGGATCTCCCAGACATCGAGGTCGAGCGGGAAGCCGCCGACGGAGGGCGGCAGACCCGCGCCGCGGTAGAGCTCGGCGGTGCCGCTCTCCCACGTGAAGAGGTCGAGGAGGCGCTCGCGCACCTGCTCGGCGATCTGTCGGAAGAGCACGACGGGCTCGACGAGCTCGAGCGCGACGAGGGTGTCGCCGAGCTTGCCTTCGAAACGGGGAAGCACCGCGAGGGCCATGTCGAGCTCGCCGCGCGAGATCACGCCGCGCGCGACGAGGTGCTCGCCGAGGAGCTCGCCCGCGACGTTGGAGCCGACGAAGACGGGCGCGCCGTCGCGGACGTAGACCTCTTTGCGCACGCCGCCGTGCTCGCAGAGCCAGAGGCCGGTGTCGCGGCGCAGCGCGCTCTCTGCGAGGCCGCGTACGAAGCCGCCGCCCGCGAAGTTGCGGCGCGCGTCGGGATCGGTCGCGATCGTGGCGTCGCGCGTCAGCGGGGTCAGCGTCGCCATCGGGAGGTGGCGCGCGAGGGTGGGCTCGCGCTCGATCGGCACCGCGGTGGAGCCGTCGATCGAGACGCGATCGCCAGGGCCGATGCGGCCGGTGGTGATCGCCTCGATCACCGTCGCGAAGCGCCACGGACCGAGCTTGCCGCCGCTCGACAGCTCGACGACGAAGGACTGGGTCGGCAGGTCGCGCGTCATCGGGGTGCGCTCGGCGCCCGGCGGCAACGAGCCTTCGATCATCGGCGTTCGTTCGGTCTCGCCTTCGAGCCCCGACGCTTGCATGACGAGGCCCGCGAGCTCGCGGCGCAGCGCGCTCTCGGGTCCCTTCACCAGCGGCGCGAGCAACGACGCGAGCTCCGCCGCGCTCGCGGGACGCGCCTTCGGATCGCGCGCGAGGGCGCGGGTGAGCGCGTCTTCGAGCGCTGGAGGCAACCCGAGCTCGAGCAGCGGTCGCACGTTCGCGTCTCGGATCGCGAGCAAGATCGCGAGCTCGCTTCCGCCCGAGAAGAGCGGCCGTCCGAGGAGGAGCTCCGCGCCGATCACGGCGGCCGCGAAGACGTCGGTCGCGCGCGTGGCGGAGCCGCCCGTGACTTGTTCGGGTGCGAGGTAGCCGAGCTTGCCTTTGGGGCGTCCGGAGGCGGCGGGCAGCGAGCGCGCGACGGCGGCCTTCGCGATGCCGAAGTCGCCGAGCTTCACGTCGCCGTGCACCGAGAGCAGCACGTTCGAGGGGCTCACGTCTTGATGGACGATCCCGAGCGGCGCGCCCGAGGCGTCGCGCGCTTCGTGGACCGCCTCGAGGCCCGCGAGGAGCTCGCGCAGCACGAAGGTCGCGAGCTCCACGCCGAGCACGCGCCCTTCGCGCACGAGCCAACGCGAGAGACGCCAGAGATCGCAGCCCGGCACGTACTCGAGCGCGAGGTAAGGGTGCCCGTCCGCAGAGTCGACCTCGAGGAGCTCCACCACGTTCGGATGCGCGACCTGCGCGCCGAGGCGGGCCTCCTCGCGGAACATGAGCAGGCCGCTCTCTTCCGCCGCGACGTGCGGGAGCATCCGCTTGATCACGACCACGCGCGGCTCGCCCACCGCGCGCACCTCGCGCGCGCGGAAGACCTCCGCCATCCCCCCGACCGCGATGCGATCGACGATCTCGTACCGACCGAAGCGCGTGTGCGGCGCAGGCGGGGGCGGCGGCGGGACGGAACGCATGCGCCCGCGAGGGTATCAGCAGCCCGGCGCGGCGAGACATTCTCGCGCGGCGGAGGTCGCCGACGTCCGTCTCGGTTCCGAGTCGGGTCCGCCTCGGTCTCGGTCTCGGTCTCGGTCTCAGTCTCGGTCTCAGTCTCGGTCTCAGTCTCGGTCTCTGCTTCCGACGAAGATCCGTCCCGCTCGCGACCGAGCGGCCACCTGCGGTACGACGTCGTCATGGCCGACCCCGCTTCCCGCTCCGGCGCTCGCTATGCCGACGACCGCACGCTGCGCTTCACCGCCGACGTGCACGCTCCCCACGACGAAGCGCTCACCCACGCGTACGAGAGCCCGACCCGCGAGGGGATGCCGCCCATCTCGGTCGGTCCGAACGAAGGGCGCACCCTCGAGCTCCTGCTGCGCCTCGCGGGCGCGAAGCGTGTGGTCGAGATCGGGACCCTCGCCGGCTACTCCACGATCTGGATGGCGCGGGCGCTCCCGCCCGACGGTCACCTCTGGACCTTCGAGGTCGATCCGAAGCACGCCGCGGTCGCGCGTGAGAACTTACGCCGCGCAGGGGTCGCAGACCGCGTCGACGTGCTCGTGGGCGACGCGGTCGAGCTCCTCCCGAAGATCGAATCGCACGGCCCTTTCTGCGCGGTCTTCGTCGACGCCGACAAGGAGCGCTACGACCACTACGGCCGCTGGGCCGCGGCGAACCTCCGCAAGGGTGGCCTCCTCCTCGGCGACAACGCGTACTTCTTCGGACGCCTCTTCGGCGACGAAGCCGGCGCGCGCGCGATGCGGACCTTCCACGAGGAGACGCCCGCGGCGTTCGACTCCGTCTGCCTCCCGACCCCCGACGGCTTGGTCCTCGGCATCCGCCGCTGAGCGCAGCGAGGCGACCGACGTACGTCAGGAATCCGTGGATCGTCGCGAGCTCGGAGGCGCGACGACGTGATCGTGATCGTTCACGTGGTCGTGGTCGGCGACGTGAGCGGCGACGTCGACGAATCAATCTGCCCGTTCCGCGAAAAGTGGTCGCAAAGTTCTCGGGATCGGCACGTCGTTCAATCGTCCTATCCGAGCAACGATGACGAGATCCACACTTCGATTCGCTGCCCGCGTCCGCCTCACTCGCCCACCGAACCCCCTCGCGCCTCGAACGCCACCACGTTCGGCAGATCCCAATACACGCGGTTCGCATCGCTCTCGTAGAACCCCGTCTCGTACGAGCCCACCTCCGTGACGTGTTGGCCTTCGGCGTCCACGTAGAGCGAGGACTCGGGTCCGCCCTCCAAGTAGATGAGCCCGCGGATGCCGAACGCGGGATTCGCGAGCATTCGGTTGAAGACCTCCATGCGGTACGGCGTGCGCACGTGCACGAAGACCGCACGCCCCTCGCGATCACGCCCGAACGCGGCGGCGGAGAAGCGTTTTCGGTTCGGCCACGGCATCGCGCGCCCCGCGCAGTCGACCAGCAGATACGCCTGCAGAACGTTGCGGAAGCGCGCCGCGAACGCGTCGACCTCGCTCGCGGCACACCCGGGCCCACCGACTTCGAGCGCGAGAGGAGCCGTCGTGCTCGAAGGCGCGCGCGACGTCGTGCTCGCACTCGTCGCGCCCGCGCGCTCCTCGAAGCCGATCGTCCCGCGGTATTTCGTCACCGTCGGTTCGACACCACATCGCCGTCTTGGACCATGAACCCGACGCTGCGCCCGCTCGGCAAGAACATGCCCGCGTTCGTCACGCCCGCGAGCCGATGATCCCGCGCCCACGCTGGCGCGGGGCGACGCGGTCCGTGCCGCGCTTCGGTGAGAAATCGGAGGCGATACGCGCGTAGATCGACGCGCACGATCGTGATTTGACGGTCGCCCACCGCGACCTCCGGAGCCTCCGGCGCGAGGTGCCGCTCGACCACCAGCCCCGGGCGCACCGCGAGCGCGGTCGGCGCGACGAAGAGGCCGAGGAGCGAGACCGCCGAAGCGACGAGGGTGCAGGTCACGAGCCGCGCGCGCATGCGTGCGCGAACGGAGGGCCCTGGCGTGGGTATTCCCGACGAGTCGCTCACGGCATCCCGACGAGGAGCGCGTCCGCGATCGCGTCGCCCACCCGCCGGTGTCCGGCGTCGGTGAAGTGCACGTGATCCGGATCGCCGAGCCCCTCCGCCACCCAGCGCACCATGCTCCCGTAGCCACCCATGAACCCGAAGGTGTCGAAGAACGCGCACCCCGCCGCGCGCGCCTCTTCGCGCTGCGCCTCCACGATCGCCTGCAGGCGAGGGCGCGGCACGAAGCGCTCGCCCCGACGAAGCGGCCAATCGCCCGGACCGACCAGCAGACAGCTCGCGGCGGGCGCGCGGCGCTTCCATTTCGCGAGGAGCTCGCGCAGATCGCGTCGATACACGTCGATCGGCGGCCGCGCGTTGGCCGACTCGTTGGTGCCGTACGCGAGCGCGAAGAGATCGAGCGGGCGCTCCCGCAGCGTCGAGTCGAGCGTGCGCGGGATCCAGAGGTTCTGATCGGCGAGGCGCGCGCCAGGCACCCCCAACGCGTCGACGACGACCCCGCGCTCGCGCTCGAGCACCAACCCGAGCACTCGCGTCCCCGCAGGCACCTCGAGGTCCACCCGATGCGGCCCGTCCACCACCTCGGCGCCGCCCGGACCGAGCGCCGCCTCGAGCACACGACCGTCGACGCGCAGGGTCGGCGAGGCTCCGCGGTAGAGCACCCGCACCCGCGAGAACCGTGCGCCCGGAGCCGTCTCGAGCGACGCCGTCGCCGAAGCGACGCGCGCCTCGTTCCTCGCGTTCGTTGCGTTCGTTCCGTTCGTCGACGGGGCCTCGAGGAAGAAACCCGCCGGACCGTAGTCGTCGCGCCGCCGCTCCGGCCCGAAGATTCGCCGTCCGACGAGCGCGCTCGGTCCCATGCGCACCGTCTGCTGTCGATGGAAAGGGAAGGGCGTCGCGACGCTCACGAGCCCAGGGCCACCATCCCCGAAACGGCTCTGAAGTCGCTCACGAATCCGATGGGTGTAGCCGTCCGCCGCGGTGTGCGAAGCGCCGTAGAACGCGAGCCGCGCCCGACCTCGCGCGAGCGCTGCGTGAAGGTACGCGAACGCTCCTCGGGGTGCGGCCATCGGCGCCGTCGACGCGGCTTGCGCACGCGCCGGAGGTGCGGTCGGCGCCACGGCAGCGAGCGTCAGCGCTGCTCCGAGCGCGAGCGCGAGGGCTCGCGGCGCGGTGGACGGCACGTGGTGGGTGACGCGCGGTCGAACGGGAAACACCACCCCACGAGGATCGGGGGTGGCTCGTCGCGCCGCAACCGCGCGTCGGCCGCCCATCGACGTGTCAGCGCTGCATCTCGTCTGCTCGTGCGAGCAGCATCGTCCGCTCGGTCTCGTTCTGCGTGAGCTCGGCGGCGGCGCGGTACGCGGTGGCCGCTTCGTCGCGTCGTCCGAGCCGACGCAAGAAGTCCGCCCGCACGCTCGGGAGCAGGTGGTACCCACGCAGCGACGGACCGACGACGGGATCGTTCGCGAGCTCGTCGACGAGCGCGAGCGCGGCCTCGGGACCGAGCTCCGGTCCCACCGCCATCGACACCGCGACCGCGCGGTTCAGCTCGACGACGGGCGATCCGGTGATCTCGACCAGCGCGTCGTAGAGCACGACGATTCGCTCCCAGTCCGTGGTCTCGGCGCGACGCGCGCGGGCATGACACGCGGCGATCGCGGCTTGCAGCGCGTAGGGGCCGAGCGCTTTCGAGCAGGACGCCGCAAGTCGTTCCGCACGCGCGAGCGCCGCGAGCCCGCGTCCGATGAGCATCGCGTCCCAACGAGACCGGTCCTGATCCATCAACAGCACCGGTTCGCCTCGCGGGCCGCGACGTGCCCTGAAGCGCGACGCTTGCAGCTCCATCAACGCGACGAGCGCATGCGCCTCGGAGTCTTCGACGCGCTGGGTGAGCACACGACCGAGGCGCATCGCCTCCTCGCAGAGCTCCGTTCGCATCCAGTCGGCGCCCGCGGTCGCGGAGTAGCCTTCGTTGAAGATCAGGTAGATCACCTCGAGCACGGACGAGAGGCGCTCGGTCAGCGCGTCGCCGCGTGGCACCTCGAAGGGGACCTGCGCCGCGCCGAGCGTCTTCTTCGCGCGCACGATGCGCTGGGCGATCGTGGG
>CALJLK010000223.1 GCA_937982655.1 uncultured Sandaracinus sp. | reverse complement strand
TGTCGCAGGACTCGCCGTCTCCACCGTGCGCGGGGTCGGTTGGGCCGTGACCAACCCGGGCGAGGCCGCCAGCAACGTGTCTTCCGCCGTGACCTACGCGGTGAACAATCCGGGAGAGGTCGCACGCTCGGCGGGAGATCTCGGAAAAGCGGTCGCCGTCGCCGGCTACAACGCAGCCAAAGAGACGGTGCGAGTGATCCGGGAAGGCACCCCGGAAGAGCGCGGGAAACTGGTCGGAGCGATCGCCTTCGAAGTCGCGACCACCGTCGGCACGGGAGGCGCCGGTCAAGCCAGCAAGCTCCGCCACGCGGACAAGGTCGCGGACGGCCTGCGCGCGGCCGATCGCGCGACCGACGTGGCGCGCGGCGCCGATCGCGCGAGCGACGTGGCGCGCGGCGTCGATCGTGCGACCGACGTGGCGCGGGGCACCGATCGCGCGACCGACGTCGCGAGAGGCGCCGATCGCGCGACCGACGGCGATCTCGTCGCGGTGGTCGGACGCCGCGGCGACGACGCCGACACCGTGGCGGACACCGCGCGCGGATCCGACTACGTGGTCGACGCGAGCTGTTCGGGCGGCGTGTGCCGTCGCCCCGGGAGCTGCTTCGTCGCCGGCACGCTCGTGCGCACGAGCGAAGGTTTCGCGCCCATCGAGTCGCTGCGCATCGGCGACGTCGTGCTCGCGCGCCACGAGAAGACGGGCGAGCTCGGCCGCTTCCCCGTGATCGACACGATCGTGCGCGACGACGAGCCGCTGCTCGCGATCACCGTGGAGAGCGACGCGCGCAGCGCCAGCGATCGCGTCACCCCAGCGCCCACCCGCGACGTCCTCCTCGTCACCCCCGCGCATCCCTTCCACACCCCCCGCGGCTGGGTCGCCGCCAAGGCGCTCACGCCCGACGACCGCATCGTCCGGGCGGACGAGACGCTCGCGTCGATCGTCGCTCTCGAAGCGCTCGATCGCCGCGCGCGCGTCTACAACCTCACGGTCGACGAGGCGCACACCTACTTCGTCGGCGAAGGGGAGCTCTGGGTCCACAACGCGTGCCGCAACGAGGTCTTCGGCGTGCCCCGCACCCGCAGCGCGCGCGACGCGGCCGACGCGGTGGTCGACGAGATGGCGCGCCCCGTCAACGCGGCCGGTCAGCCGCTCGTCGGCCGCAAGAGCAACAGCGTCGTGCAGGTGATCGAGCACCGCGACGGCTCGGTCTCCGTCGGTGTCTCGAGCGGCCTGGACGAGAGCCAAGCGCGCCTGCTCGAAGAGCGCCTGAACGCGCGCGGCGACCGTCGCTACCGCGTGTCACGCGAGGCGGTCGACGGCACCAACGCACCGCAGCCGCCGACCGGCAACCGTCCCGGTCAGTGCGCCGAGTGGTACTGCGCGCGCGAAGCCGAGAACTACCGCAACGCCGAGGGCCGAACGGCGGAAGACTACGAGCCGGTCGGGCACGCCACCGTCTGGCGCGGTAAAGGCGAGAACCGCCACCGTCTCGACGCCAACGAGGACCTCGCCGAGAACGCCCGCAACGCACGCCGCACCGAAGGGGTGGCCGACGTCGACGTACGCGCGGACGAGATGACGCCCTGCGCGACCTGCGAAGCGAACCGCGATCTCCTCGATCGCGCGGCGCGCGGCGACCTCTCGGACCGACTGCCCGGCCAATGAGCACCGAGCGCTGACCGATGATGCCCGAGCCGTGAAAGCTCGAGCCGCATCGAGGCGCGAGGACGCCCGCGAGAGCCCGCGCACCGACGTGCGCCTTCGTGCGATAGTCGCGCTCGCCCATGAGCGCGCTCCCGGATCCGCAACGCACGCGTCGCAACGTCGGGCTCGCGCTCTACCTCGTGGCGCAGCTCGTCGGCGGCCTCCTCTTGCTGCTGCTCTTCTTGCTGCCCGCCTTCTTCGTCGAAGGCGCCCTCGGCGGCCTCTGCATCGCGGCCGTCCTCGCGTTCCCCGCCGGCGCCATCTACCTCACCGTCCCGCGCCTGCTCGATCGTTACGACCCCGAGCCCTGGTACGCGCTCATCGGGTGCTTGCTCTGGGGCGGCATCGCGGCCTGTGGCTTCTCCGCCGTCATCAACAGCCTCGTCGGCGCGATGGGCGGCGAGCACGGCGAGCTGCTCTCCACCGTCGTCAGCGCGCCGCTCGTCGAAGAGTTCTTCAAGGGCCTCGGCGTCTTCGGTGTCTTCTACTTCTTGCGCCGCGAGTTCGACGGCGTCGTCGACGGCATCATCTACTCCGTCTTCGTCGCGCTCGGCTTCGCGACGGTGGAGAACGTCGTCTACTACTCGAACGCCGCCATGGAGGGCGCGCTCGAGATCACCTTCGTGCTCCGCGGCATCCTCTTCCCCTGGGGTCACCCGGTCTACACCTCGCTCATCGGCATCGGCTTCGGCCTCGCGCGCGAGACCGAGAAGCCCTGGGTGCGCTGGGCCGGACCGCTCTTCGGCTACCTCGGCGCGGTGATGCTGCACGCGATCTGGAACGGCAGCGCCGCCCTCGCGGACGGGCTCGGCGAAGAGGGCGGGATGCTCTTCGTCTGCATGCTCCCGATCTGGTTCCTCTTCGTCGTCACCTTCTTGGTCCTGATCATCGTCCTCGTGCGCCGCCGCGGTCGCATCATCCGCGAGTACCTCCAGGACGAGGTCGCGCTCCGAAACCTCACCCAGCACGAGGTCGAGCTGGTCGCGAGCGCCTTCGGTCTCTTCAAGGCACGCATGCGCTACGGCCGCCTCGGCGCCGACTTCGTGCGCGCCGCGGCGCGCCTCGCGCTCTCCAAATGGCACACCGTGCGCGCGCAGAAGTCGAAGATGCACACCTACTCGATGGACTTCATCGTGCCCCTGCGGCAGCGCCTCGCCGCGCTCCGCGCCGAGCTCCACCGCCGCGGCGGGAGCTGAGCCACGCGGCGCGCGCTCACCCGCGCGCGAGCAGTGCCGCGTCCTCGCGATCCATCCACGCGGTCTGATCGATCGGCGTCTGCGCGAACCGCAGCGCCGCCGCGCGTGGCCGACGATCGCCCGCCGCGAGCGCGACGTCCGCGTGCTTCACGAGCAGCGCCAGCTCCGCCGCGCGCCCGAGCGTGAGCGCGAACCGACGCGCGCCGGCTTCGGCCTCGTCGGTCCCCTGCTTCGACGCGGCGTCCACCCACTTCGCCGCCGCGCCCATCGCGTGCCGCGCGCGCTGTCCGGCTTCGGCGAGCGCCGGATCCTTCACGTCCGTCCACTTCTTCGCTGCCGCGAGCAGCTCCTGCAGCCCACCCTCCCGCGCGAGCGCGCGCAGCGTGTCGAGCGAGAGCACGTTCGTGGTGCCCTCCCAGATCGAGAGCACCTGCGCGTCGCGGTAGAGCGTCGGGATGCCCGTGTCCTCCACGTAGCCCGCGCCCCCGAAGGCCTCGAGCACCTCGGCCATCACCGCCACCACCTGCCGGCCGGTCGTGAGCTTCGCGATCGGCGTCAGCAGGCGCAGCAGCGCCGCCTCGTCCTCCGTCAGCTCGCCGTGCTCTTCCTTGCCGAGCAGCTCGACGATCTGGAACGTGAGGTGGAAGGCGCCCTCGAGCTCCGCCTGCAATCCCGCGAGGGTGTCCGCGTGCAGCGGCTTGTCGATCAGGTGCGCGCCGAACGCGAAGCGGCGCTTGGCGTAGTCCCGCGCGAGCGCGAGCCCGCGGCGCATCGAGCAGACCGCCGTCACCGCGTTCCAGGTGCGCGTGACGTTCAGCATCGGCGTGATCCCGCGGACCCCGCCCGTCGTCTCCCCCGTCACGAGCGTGGCCGGCGTGCCCTGCAGCATCAGCTCCGCGGTCGGCAGCTTCTTGGTGCCGAGCTTCTCCTTGAGCCGATTGAGCGAGATGTTCCGCAGCCGCCCCTGCTCGTCGCGACACTCGACGTAGAAGAGCGCGAGCCCGTGCCCGCCCGGCGGATTGCCCTCCGGACGCCCGAGCGTCAGCGCCATCTGGCTCGCCGCCGCGCTCGTGAACCACTTGCGCCCGTAGAGCCGCCACTGACCGTCTTCGTTCACCGCGACCGTCTCGGACAACCCCACGTCCGATCCTCCCGTCGACTCCGTCATCCACTGACCGCTCGTCCAGAACGTCGCCGGATCGCGCGAGGTCAATCGAGGAACCGCGCGCGCGATCAATTCCTGATTCCCGGAGCGCAGCAACGTCTTGGCCGCCCCATCGGTCATCGCGAGCGGGCACGCGAAGGTGTCGCTCGACGGCGAGTAGAGGTACGCGAGCGCGAACTGGTGCACGCGCGCGTACTTCCCGAAGCGCGAATCGTAAGCCGCCGCCACCACGCCGTGCTTGGCCGCGATCGGCTCCGCCTTCTTCCACACCTGCGTCAGCTCGATGTGATCGATGCGCTCCCCCCACGGCGACCACGGTACGAGCCGCGGCTCCTCGACCCGCGTCTCCTGCGCGAGCGCCGCGAGCTCGACCGCGATCTCCCCCATCTCGCGCAGCTCCGGCTCGATCGCCGCGAGCACGTCGGGCGGCAGCGCGTGCTTCAGGTAGCCCCGGAGCAACGCGTCGTCGTCGTACTGGTTCGAGAGCGTGGGCGGCGCCTGGTGAAACGAACGAATCTCGCGCATCGCGTCGAAGCCTACCCCGCCCGCGCGCCCCGCCGACCGTGCTTTCGATCACGCGAGCCACACGAGAGCGTCGGCGCCGATGCCGCCCGAGCCCCGTCCGTCGGTCGCCGCCGACGCCCAGAAAGCCCCCGAAGAAACGGTGTCTTCCGCACGCCTTCTCTGGCACCCCCGCGACCCGACCTGCTACACCCCACGCGCGCGCGGAGTTACCCTCGCTCCCGCGTTTTCCCGCCTCCCGTCGACGCGTTCCCCCGCACCGTCGACCTGCTCGCACCGCGCCAACCCGCGTGCGGCGATCTCCCAAGAGATTCGGACACATGGCCCAAGATTTCGGTGTCAACCAAGGGCTCGTGGAGGAGATGTTCCTCCGCTGGGCCGGCAACCCTTCCTCCGTCGACGACGCCTGGCGTCGCTTCTTCGAGGGCCTCGAGCCCTCCGAGCTGCCGCAGCTCACGTCCGCGGGCGTGATCGCCGCGCCCATCGGGGTGCCGGTCGAGAAGCCCGTCGAGGCGAAGAAGCCCAACGGAGGCAACGGAGCCCACGGCACCGCGATCCCCGCGAGCGCGCCCGTCCCGACGGAGCTCTCCGGCGTCTACAAGCTCCCGCCGACCGCGGAGGACATCCCCTTCGTCGAGCGCCGCGTCAAGGGGCGCACCACCGCGTTCCCGCCCTCCGCGGAGGTGATGACCGCGACGGAGCTCCAGGCGCGCGTCGCCGCGCTCGTCAACGCCTACCGCGTGCGCGGTCACCTCTACGCGAACCTCGACCCGCTCGGCCTCTCCGATCGCCCCGACGCGAGCGAGCTCTTCCTTGAGCGCTACGGCCTCGCGCACGTCGACCAAGACACGCTCTTCTCCACCGGCGATCTCGCCGGCCCACCCACCGCGACCCTGCGCGAGATCCTCGAGCGCCTCTCCGACACCTACACGCGCTCGATCGGCGTCGAGTTCACCTTCCTCGAAGACCGCGAGGCGCGCACCTGGCTGCAAGAGGCGATGGAGTCCTCGCGCAACCGCATCGCGCTCTCGCGCGACGAGCAGCTCCGCATCCTCACCAAGCTCACCGACGCGGAGATCTTCGAGCAGTTCCTCCACACGAAGTTCATCGGCGCCAAGCGTTTCTCGGTGGAAGGCGCCGAGAGCGTCATCCCGATGCTCGATCTGCTGATCGAGCGCAGCGCCGAGCTCGGCGTCGAAGAGGTCGTGCTCGGCATGGCCCACCGCGGCCGCCTCAACGTGATGGTCAACATCATGGAGATGAACGTCCGCGAGATCTTCGCGGGCTTCGACGACGACAACCCCGAGCTGCACCTCGGCGGCGGCGACGTGAAGTACCACCTCGGCTACTCGATCGATCGCCAGACCGCGTCGGGCAAGAGCGTCCACATGACGCTCACCTTCAACCCGAGCCACCTCGAGTTCGTGAACCCGGTCGTCGAAGGCCGCGCGCGCGCCAAGCAAGACCGCCGCGGTGACACCGAGACCCGCATCAGCGTCCTGCCGCTCCTCATCCACGGCGACGCCGCGTTCATCGGCCAAGGCATCGTCGCCGAGACCCTGAACCTCAGCGAGCTGACCGCCTACGCGACGGGCGGCACCGTCCACGTCGTCATCAACAACCAGGTCGGCTTCACCACCAACCCGGAAGACTCCCGCAGCACGCGCTACTGCACCGACATCACGCGCATGCTCCGCTGCCCCGTCTTCCACGTGAACGGCGAGGATCCGGAGGCGGTCGCGCAGGTCGTGCACCTCGCGGCGGAGTACCGCCAGCGTTTCCACCGCGACGTCGTCATCGACCTCTACTGCTACCGCAAGTACGGCCACAACGAGGGCGACGAGCCGCGCTTCACGCAGCCGCTCATGTACGCGGCGATCGACAAGAAGAAGACCGTCCGCGAGATCTACGTCGATCACCTCGTCGAGCTCGGCGCGATCACCCGCGAGGACGCCAAGGAGATCGAGCAGCGCCGCAACACGGATCTGGAGCGCGCGCTCGAAGAGTCCCGCACGGGCGACTACGCGCTCGTGCCGGTGTCGATGAAGGGCCTCTGGGAGAAGTACCAGGGCGGTCTCGACCGCGAAGCGACGGACGTCCCGACCGCAGTCCCGATGGAGAAGCTCAAAGAGCTGCTCGATCGGCTCACCACCTATCCGGATTGGTTCCAGCCCCACAGCCGCTTGCAGCGCTTCGTGCTCGACAAGCAGCGCCAGGTGCTCGAGACCGGCCAAGAGGTCGACTGGGGCACGGCCGAGAACCTCGCGATGGCGTCGATCCTCGCCGAGGGCACGCACATCCGCCTCACCGGCCAGGACGTGCGCCGCGGCACCTTCAGCCACCGCCACGCGGTCATCTACGACGTGCGCAACGGCCGCCGCTACACGCGCCTCGGTCACGTCGCCGAGAACCAGGGCGGCCTCGAGATCTACGACAGCCCGCTCTCGGAGGCGGGCGTGCTCGGCTTCGAGTGGGGCTACTCGCTCGACACGCCCGACGCGCTGGTGATGTGGGAGGCGCAGTTCGGCGACTTCGCGAACGGCGCGCAGGTCATCATCGACCAGTTCATCTCGTCGTCCGAGGACAAGTGGCACCGCCTCAGCGGCCTCGTGCTGCTCCTGCCGCACGGCTTCGAGGGCATGGGCCCCGAGCACAGCTCCGCACGCCTCGAACGTTTCCTCGCCCTCGCGGCCGAGGACAACATGCAGATCGTCAACCTCACGACGCCGGCGCAGATCTTCCACTGCATCCGCCGCCAGGTCGTGCGTCCGTGGCGCAAGCCGCTGATCGTGATGACACCCAAGAGCCTGCTGCGTCATCGCCGCGCAGTCTCGACCCTCGACGACCTCGCGACGGGCGAGTTCCAGCGCGTGATCCCCGACACCACGCCCGACCTCGACGCGAAGAAGGTCCGCCGCGTGATCTTCTGCTCCGGCAAGGTCTACTACGAGCTCCTCGAAGAGCGGGAGAAGCGCGGCATCACGGACGTCGCGATCGTCCGCCTCGAGCAGCTCTACCCGCTGCGCCCCGAGGAGCTGCAGGCCGCAGTCGACGCCTTCCCGAAGAAGGCGGAGCTCTGCTGGGTGCAAGAAGAGCCGTGGAACATGGGCGCCTGGTACTACGTCCGCGCGCGTTTCCCCGACATCTTCGGCAAGCGCGACATCCGCTGCGTCGCCCGCGCCGAGAGCGCGAGCCCCGCGACGGGCTCCAACGCGGCGCACAAGCTCGAGCAGAGCCGCCTCTTGGACGAAGCGCTCGGCTGAGCCGAGCCGCGACGCGTTCGCGCACGAATCGAGCGGCCTCGCCGGCGCGGCTCGCTTCGTCCGCGTGCGCCAGGCTGGCCCCGATGACCGCTCCGCCGATCCCGACGACGACATCTCGCTCGTGCACGCTCGTTTGGCTCGCGGCTCTCACCGCCTGCGCGGCTCCCTCCACCGTCCCTGACGAGCCGCTTCCCGCGCTCGTGGCGTTCCTGCGGGAGGCGCATCCCGATCCGCATCGGTTTCTGCCGGCGGCTACGCTCGACGAGCGGCTGCAGGTGGAGAACGCCGCGCTCGGTCCGTCTCCCGAGCCGATCGCGCTCGCGCGCGGCGCTTCGCGTCTCGCCGCCGCCATCGCCGACGCGCACGTCGCGGTCGGGCTCGGACCCGAGGCCGGCGAAGGTCCGCAGCTTCCCTTTTTGCTCGTGCGGGCTGGTGATCGGGTCTTCCTCGACGCGTCCGAGCCCAGCTTTCCAATTGGGACCGAGGTGCTGGAGGTGGAGGGGCGTCCGGTCGATGCGTTCCTCGATGCGCTCGCCGCAATGGCGACCGCGGACGGTGATCGTCCCGAGGTCCGGCGCGCCGAAGCGCAGCGGCGGCTCTCGTTCCTCGGCTTGATGGAGCTCGGGCCGCGAGGCCACTACGAGCTGGTGGTGCGTCGACCCGGCGCGAGCACCGAGGAGCTTCGTCTGCCCGCCACCGACCGCGCAGGGCTCGCGCGGCTCGCGAGCACGCGGTACTCGGCACCGCGTTGGGGCGCGCCACCGACCGCGGGCGCTCCATGGACCCCATCGCTCGTTCGCCTCGACGACGATACGCGCCTGCTGCGTCTGCCGAGCTTCGGCTCGAACGACGAGACGACCTTCACGGCGCGCGTCTCCGAGCTCTTCGACGAGGTGCCGTCCGACGCGCGGCTCGTGCTCGACCTACGCGGGAACGAAGGTGGCAACCGCCTGCTCGGCGTGGCGGTGCTTCGGCGACTGCTCGACCGACCCTTCGCTCAATGGCGTCGGGTCTCGACCCGCATCCGCGCGATCCCCGCTGCGTTCCGCGACCACGTCTCGTTCCCCATCGTGCCCGAATCCGCGCTCACGACGTTCCCCGGCGAGCGGCGCGGCGACGTCTGGGTCTTCGAAGGCGACCCGTTGGCCGACCGAATGATCCCGTCGCCGAATCCCCACCGCGGTCGGTTGATCGTTTTCGTGGACGACGCCACCAGCTCCGCCGCGGTCGAGATGCTCGCCGCGTTGCTCGCCCACCGCGAAGACGTCGTCGTGATCGGCACCGAGACGCAAGGCGGCTGTGACCGTCACACCGGCGAGATGCCGGTCGTCTTCCAGGTCGAGTCACTCGCCGTGCTCGTCTCGCTCTTCGAGATCGACTTGGTGTCGATCCCCGGCTGCCGTCCGGGTCACGGCGTCGAGCCGCACGTCCCGGTCGCCTACACGGCCGACGACTACCTGGCGGGCGAGGATCCCTTCGTCGCCGCGCTCCAACGTCTCTGAGCTCGGCGCTTCCGGGCACCTCGATGCCCACGGACACCGATCGGTCGTCTTCGCTCGGGGAAACCAAGCGGATTCGTCTCGACGGAGCGCTCCGTCGTCGAGCGGAGCGCTCCGTCGTCGAGCTGAGCGCTCAGCTCGACGATACCGAAATCTTTCGGGCGCCGGGCGCTGGGCGCTTGGGCAGCCGGAGCGTGAGCACGCCGTCGGCCGTCTTCGCCTCGATCGACTCCGCGTCGACCGTCTCGGGCAGCGTGAAGCTCCGGGTGAAGCTCCCGTAGAATCGCTCCACGCGCCGGTAGCCTTCCTTCTTGTCCTCGCGGCTCAGACGGCGTTCGCCGCGCACGGTCAGGATGTTCTTCTCCACGTCGACGTGGATGTCCTCCGGCTTCAATCCGGGAACCTCCACGTCCACGGAGTACGCGTCCTCGTCCTCGTGGATGTCGATCGCCGGCTTGAAGCTCTCCTCCCGCGCCACGCGGCTGAAGAGTTGATCGTGCAGGCGGTTCATCTCGGCGAAGGGATCCCAGCGGCTGATGGTGGTCATGTGGACGTACCTCGACAGATGCACCGAGCCACGGTTCGGCTCGGATTCGGTTCGGCAGATGGGTTGATCGTTCGCGCACGGTCGGAGCCGGAAGCCACGACGCGTCCGCCTCGGAGCACCCCGTCACGACGCGCGCGAAGTCACGCAGAACGGAGCGCCATCGTTCACATCGTCCACCGCTCACCCGCGAAACGCGGGGCCTCCGAGCGGCGGCACCTCGCGAAGCTAAACACCGACCTCCGAGCGTCAACCGCACGACGGGGGATCGACAGCGCGAAGCGCGAGAGGATTGTCACGAGTCGTGCGAGCGACGACGCGTGAGTGGGACCGACCGGGCACGCCACACGCGCCCCTTGCGAAGAAAGGACTCGTCGAGCTTCACGAGCACGACGTCGCACAGAACCCGTCGCAGCAGCGGCCGACCCCGCAATCGAAGTCGCCGGAGCACGCGTCACCGAGGAGGGCGTCGCCTCGGCAGACACTGGCCGAGCAAGAACCCGACGCACACTCGTCCGGGGTGGTGCACGGTGTCCCGTTGGCGGAACCCCCGAGCCCGGTGCAGCGCTCGCCGACGCACACTCCAGAGCGACAGTCCGCGTCGAGTTGGCAGCGGACACCCTCGACGAGCTTCGGATTGCATACGGAGACCGAGGCGCCGTCCGGCGTCATCGCCGGGTCACATCGTACGAGAGACTCGCAGTCGGCTACCGTCTCGCACGTGGCGAGGCACCTCAAACCGCACTCGGCCTCTCCCGCGCACGGGAGGTCGACGCACACGGTGCCGCTCGCGCATCCGCCGACGCAGCCCTCGGCCGCACAGACTCCGATCCGATCGCACGAACTACCAGGGATGCATCGCGCGGACTCGAAGCAGTCTCCGCCCACGCACTCCGAATCTCCTCGACAAGGAGCACCCTCCGGGCGAACCGCAGTGTCCGGGGCGCACTCGTCATTGGCACAATCGCAGTAGTATCGCGGTCCAGCAGACGGAGACGGTCGACACGTGCCCGGGCAGCTCGAGTCATCTTCGCCTGCGCAACTCGGCAGGCACCGAAACAAATCGTCGCGCCCGAGGCACGGGTAGCGATTGCACTGGTCCATCGCCGAGCACTCGCGTGAGCAGAAGCTCCACTCCCCGCTGCTCAGGCACACGTCGCAATCGCTCGACGTGCACGTCGAACCCACCGGAACTCGACAGACTCCCGCGAACGTACTGCAGTTGCCCGTACGACATTCGTCGTCGCTCGCGCACCGGTCTCCAACCTCGCCGAGTGCGGTGCAGGCGTCCGTGCCGAAGTCGCAGTAGAACCCAGCATCGCAGCCACATTCGAAGCAGGCGCGCAGACCGGGAGCACCACAAGAGACGGGGCGACCGTCGACGCATGCGTAGCCTGGAAGGGGCGGCCTGCCGGCCTCGCAAGGCGGAAGACATGCCGAACTGCCATCGGCCCCTACCGAACACACCTCCGCGCTGGAGCAGTCCGAGTCGGACGAGCATGCGTTCACGCAGAATCCACCACGACACTCGCCTCTCGAACAGGGTGTCGTCGCGTCACATCGAACCAGCGTCGAACGCTCTTCTCCACCACACGCCGTGAGCGTCAGGCTCATCGCGAGAAGCCAAGCTCGCCGAACTTCGAGGCCCAGTGAGGATCCGCGGCTGCCTCGCATCGCGCTCTCGTGCTGCATGCAGCGACCGTATCCGGTGCACACCCGCAACGTCCACTGAATGCACTCGCGCACCGAGTTGATCCCAGTTCTCGGTGTCCCGTCGAAGAGTTTGCTCGGAGGTCAAGATTGGCCTCGACTCTTCCGAGGGGACCCTACCAGGTCCATTTCTCGTTGGTTCGCGAGCGACCTACTCGAAGCACTCGCGCGCTGCGCGGCGACTGCTTCGCAGGAATCGGAACTGATGGGGTTGGAGATGAGCGCACGTCGGCCGTGCCGACCGGTGAAAGCGGATCTCACGCTCGGTCACGATCATCCGGACGGTTCGGTCGCCGTCCAGGAGCCGGATCTCGCCCGCTGAGACCCCGACGACCCGCATGTCGACGTTGCAGCCCCGCTCCGAGTCGTGGCTGAGCGAGGCGTAGGTCACGACCCTCGGTCGAACGGAGAGACACGCGTCGCCCCCTTCGAGGGTGTCGTCGTAGTTTCCGACGAGCCGCGCGGGAATCTCCGGCGCTTCGGCGGTCGCTTCGATCGTAAACAGAGCGATCGTCGACAGAACGAGGATTCGCCAAGACGACATGTTCAGGACGCTACGCGTCATTTCGTCGGCTCGGCGCTCGAAGCTTCGCGCGCTTCGACCCATCCGCTGCAGGTCTCGAGGGGAACGCCGACGTCGTGCCGACTCGACACGACTTCGTATCGATAGCGCACGGAGCATCCAGCCGTGGTCACGACGGCGCGGCCGTCGTCTTGGAGAGCGATCGACACCTCGGATGTCGCGATGACGTCGTCGTCGACACGCGCCGAGTCCACGCGACATCCGTGTCGTCCTTCCTCGGAGAAAGCCAAGACACCACGGGACATGGAGCCGTCCATGTAACTGACCGCGGTCCAAGACCTCAGGTCGACCGCAAATCGCGACTGGAGAAAGGGGCGGTCGTAGAGGCGCGCGACCTCGAGCGCGCATCGAGAAGTCTCTTCGGGATCGAAGATCAGCACACCCCCGCGCTGCCTGTGCGACCAGGCGCGTGCTGCACGAGAATCGCTCCACACGATCCGGCAGCTCGTCCGTCCGTCGCGGAGGCGGCCTTCGAAGGCTTCGTACACGGTGATCGTGTCGATCGACGGGCCGAACGAGAAATCGTCGAACGAGAGCGTCGCGAGACAACGTGCTTCGACGTCGACCTCGATCCTCGCCGATCGGTCGTCGAAGACGACGGAGTGCGAGGTGCGCGGAGCGGTCTCGTTCACCGACGCGCAGATCGCGAGCCCACGGACGTCGACGAGGTCGAGCGTCTGCGGCGCCGGGTCGGAGCCGACTCGGTACACGAGGTGGCCCATCTGGACGCCCACGCGTCCCTCGTGGACCACCGCGCGAGGCGACGCGAGCTCGGGCGACGTGAAGCGACGCTCGACGAGGCGCGTCGCGTCGCGCGAGAACGCTCGGGCGACGGCTCCACGCGGGGTTCGCCAGAGGACCAAGTGCGCGTCGTCGTCGAGGCTCGAGACGGCGAGACCCAGGAGCCCGACGGCGTCGGCAGGTGCGGGGAAGCGAAGCCCGTTGCGGCGGAGGTCGAGCCCGTCGCGATCGAACTGCAGGCCCGCGCGTTCGAGACCGGGGTCGGGCGGCGGGCTCGACGTCGCGTCCTCGCAGAGCCACTGAGGCGATGGAGCGCGATCGGCGCGACGCAGCTCTTCGAGTGAGATCTCGCGGACGGGCTCGACCCGCGGTGGCTCGTGAGGCACCCAAGTTCCTTCCCCACGCGCGTCGGAGCGCGCGACGATCTGGCCGGAGGAGGTGAGCGCCACGCAGCCGCCTCGGGTGCACGTCGCGTGGGTCGCGCGCCGATCGATGCGTTCCCAGCTGTGTCCCCCGTCGCGCGACGAGAGCACCCGCGATCCGAGGAACATCGCGTGTCCGCCGTCCGAGGCCAGAACGCCCGCGTCACCTCCCATCCAACCGCGTCGCTCGAGCGCACCGTCGCGCCAGACGTGCAGACGATCGTCACGTCGCCCCCAGAGCTCGCCGTCGACGCATCCGAGCGCCTCGAACGACTCGAGGGTTCGTGCGTCGGAGACGACGAACGTGGCTTCGGGGGTGCCGAGGAAGAGCTCCGCGCCGCACGCGATCGCGTACGTGACGTCGAGCGGCTCGCCGTCGGCTCGGGGTCTCGGGATCTCGACTCGCGTTCCGTCGGGAGTGCGAACGCAGAGCGTCGTCGCCTCCGGATCGGCGCGGGCACACGTGCCCGGCCACACGTGCGGGTGCGGGAACCAATCGCCGCGGGCGATCTCGACCCAGCCCGACGCTTCGAGGCGATGCAGCGCGGCCGGACATCGCGCGTAGAACGTCTCGTGGGCTTCGAGCTCGCAGTGCGTCGCCCACGGCCACGGCCACGACGCGCGCTCCGTGGTGCTCCGCACTTCGAAACGATCCTCTTCGATCCATCCGTGACGTCCGTCGTCGGTCGTCACGACTCCGCGGATCCACGGCACGCGGCGAAGGCGTGCGTCGACGAGCTCGCGCAACGGCGCGCATCGTGGGCTCGCCTCGGTCACGCGCCCCGCCGCGTCGACGCGAAACGTGCCTCCGTGGGCTTCGACGTGGAGCGCGTCACCCGCGGCCCACGCGCGCTCGACCGCGTCCGGATGACTCGTCACCCGCAGCGTCTCCAGCGTGGTTCCGATCGCGAGCGCGCCGCCCGGAAGGATGGCGAAGCGCCCGCGTTCGAACGCTCCGATCGTCGTCACGGGCCACGGCAGCGCGACCTCGCGTGACCGGTCGGTCGTGAGCTCGATCGCGCGACCGTCGGAGCGAATGCCCACCAACGCATCGCGCTGCGCGCGTGCTGCGAGTCGAACGTCCGTCGCGCGCGCGGTCGTGGGTCCGAGCGCGCTCGCGGACGTCTGCACGCGGCCATCCGACGCCACGAAGAACCAGGTTCCGCGAGACTCTGCGGCGGCGACGAGCGGCGCTCCGAACGGGACCGACGCGTCGCGAACGAGCCCCTCGGCAGTCGTGACGAATCGGACGTCGTCGACGAGTCCGACAGCGTGGGCACCGACCCGAAGGAGCGGCGACGTTCGAGCGCCGTCGCACCAGGTCGAAGGCGGCGTCTCGGTCGGCGTCGGAGTCTCGGGACGCGCTACCGCGCAACCGAGGAGCATCATCCACGCCCACGTGCGCACGCCGATCTCACTCCTCCGCGTCGTCTCCGAAGAGCACGGCGAGGGTGAGCTCGACGTCCGCAAACGGCTCGGCGCGGACGCGTTCGTGGCGGTCGGCCACGAGGACTTCGGTGTAGCCGTCGGGGTGCCAGCGGAGGACCGAGAGGGTCTCTTCGTGGGGATCGAGGATCCAGTAGTGGGCGACTTCGTGGCGGTGGTAGACGCGCTTCTTGCGGACGAGATCGTTCCGTCGGTTCGTCGAGAGGATCTCGCAGACCCAGTCGGGCCGGACGGTGATGGGGACTTCGTCGGGGGGGCCTGCGAGGCGCTCGCGTCGCCAACCCGCGATGTCGGGGCGGAAGATCTGATCGTTCTCGAAGCGGACCTCGACCTCGGTCGCGAACCACCAGCCGCCGGGGAAGCGGCCACCCGGTCGGCGATCGTACGGTCCGAGGGTTCGAAAGAGGCGGCCCTGCGCGAGGCCGTGGCGACCGGAGGCGGCCTCCTTCGGCTCCAAGGCGCCGTCGACGATCTCGTGGTGCCGCTCGTCCTCGGGGATCGCGAGCAGGTCGTCGATCGTCGCGACGCGGCGGGCGGGCTCACTCACGCGCACATCGTACCGCTCGCTGGGTTCGGGCGCATACCCCGACCCGAACGTCCGCATGGACACCGAGAGCGACGGTCGGTGACTTCGACTGTCTCGATGGAGCCTCGTCCCCGCGCTCGCGGTCGGCAGAGCATCACGCCGACCGGTCGTGACGCGATCGAACGAATCGAGCGATGCAGAGCCGGCAGCCGATCCCAACGCGCGGATCGGAGAGCTCATGCGTCCGCGTCGTCTCCAGAACCGGTCGGCTCTCCTCGAGCCTCCAGCGCCTCGCGCTCTGGAGCGTCTCGCGACGCCTCTCGCGACTCTTCGTGCGGCGCCTCGGGTGACCCTTCGTGGTCGTGACGCTCCGCGCGCGGGAGCTCCGACACGCGCACGCGGATGCGCTCGACCCAGACCTCGGCGGCGTCCAGATCGGCGCCGAGGGCTTCGCGCAGCGCCTCGTCGCGGCGGCTCTCGAGCCAACGACGCACCTCCTCGGGCGAGAGCCACTGCGCCTCGCGCCGCTCGCGCATCGCTTCGCCGCCTCGCTTGGGGAGCTTGTCGACGACACGCGCCGCGATCTCCGCCGACGAGAGCGCGCCGGCCCCTGCGAACGCGATCGGGAGCCACGCCGAGAGATCGAACGCGAGCAGCGCGCCGAAGGCGACCACGCACGCGCCCGCCCCGCCGAGCAAGAGCCGCGTGCGCCACCGTGATCCGCGGCCCTCCTCGTCGAGCTCACGACGCGTTGTGCCCGCCGACCGCGCCCGCTCGGCGACCGCGCGCTCGAAGCGCAGCGTGGTCGCGGCTTCGAGCACCAGCTCCGTGGCGAGCGTCAGATCCGAGAGCTCGTGACCTCGAAGACGGCCGGTGCCGCGATAGCCGCGGTGGTCGCCGCGTTGTCGGATGACGTCGGCGATCGCCCCGATGAGGCCGTCCCACAGCCCGAGCACCGCCGCCGGATCGTCCAGTGGGCCGAGCGCGTCCTGCACGCGCTCACGTCGCGCCGCGTCGGATTCGTCCGGCGGTGGATCGCGGAGCAGCTCGTCGACGCGCGGGTGCCTCATCGGGACCAACGGTACGCGCGCGTGATCTCGGCCACCTCGACCACGTAGCGCTCGTACCAACGCTCGCGGCCCAGCTCCTGCGCGAGGACGTGCTCGCCGTGTCGCCTCCACGCGAGGATGCTCGCCTCGTCGGGCCAGTAGGAGAGCGCGATCTCGTCCGCTCCGTCGAGCGCGCTCACGAACTCCAGGCAGCCGAACTCGCTCAACGCGAGCTCACGGAGCCGCGATGCGACGCGCGCGTACTCGTCGTCGGCGTCGCGCACCCGAGCTCGAAAGATCACGACGAACATGGCGCCTCCGCGAAGCCTCTACCACGCGGTCCGGGCGCCGAGAACGCCGCGGTCCGTGCTGGAGCTCGATCGCCCGTACCACTCGGTCGCACCGCTCGGTCGCACCGCTCCGTCGCACCGCTCGGTCGCACCGCTCGGTCGCACCGCTCGGTCGCACCGCTCGATCGCACCGCTTGGTCGCACCGCTCGGTCGCGCCGTCAGTCGACGAGCGGCGCGAAGAGCACCTCGACGTCCGCTTCGGTGAGCGCGTCCACCTGCGGCAGCTCGCCGTGGAGGATCGCGTCGGCGAGCTTTCGCTTCTTCTGCTGGAGCTGGAGCATGCGCTCCTCGACGCTGCCCGCGACGAACATGTCGTACACGAACACCGGCTTCTTCTGGCCGATGCGGTAGGCGCGATCGGTCGCCTGCTCCTGCGCCTGCGGGTTCCACCACGGGTCGTAGTGGATGACGGTGTCCGCGCTCACGAGGTTGAGGCCCGTGCCGCCCGCCTTGAGGCTGATGAGGAAGACGTCCGCCTTGCCGCTCTCGAACTGATCGCAGAGTCCCTGACGGTCTTTCGTACTTCCGGTCAGAATCAAATGCGGAAGTCGTTTCTCGGTGAGCCCGTCCGAGAGCAGCTTCAGCATCGAGGTGAACTGGCTGAAGATCAGGATGCGGTGGCCGTCCGCGAGCTGCTGGTCGACCAGCTCCATCGTGGCTTCGTACTTCGCCGACTGCTTCACGAAGCGCGCGGCGTCCATCTTCACGAGGCGCGGGTCGCAGCAGAGCTGACGGAGCTTCATCAGCGCGTCGAGGATCGGCACCGTGGAGCCCGCGAGGCCCTTCTTGCGGATCGTCTGGCGCACCTTCGCGTGCGCGGCGACGCGGATCGCCTCGTACAGCTCGCGCTGCTTGCCCTGGACCTCGACCGGGCGGAGCAGGCGCGTCTTCGGCGGCAGCTCCTTGGCCACGTCGCTCTTCACGCGTCGCAGGATGTAGGGAGCGACGATGTCGCGGAGCGCGAGCAGGCGCTCTTCGTCGCCGTACTTCTCGATCGGGATGCGGTACCAGCTCCGGAAGCGTTCTTCGCTGCCGAGCAGACCCGGGTTCAAGAAGTCGAAGAGACTCCAGAGCTCGCCGAGGTGGTTCTCGACCGGAGTTCCGGTGAGACAGAGCCGATGCCGCGAGTCCATCGCCCGCACGCTCTGGTGCACGCGGCTCTTGCGGTTCTTGATCGCGTGGGCCTCGTCGAGGATCACGTAATGCCAGGGCTGCTGGGCGAGCTTCTCCTCGTCGCGGATGAGGATCGGATAGCTCGTGAGCACCACGTCGGCGCCGCAGATGTCCTCGTAGACGGTGGCGCGCTGGGCGCCGTGGTACTCGACGACCGAGATGTGCGGCGCGAACTTCCGCACTTCGCGCGCCCAGTTCCCCATCAGCGAGGTCGGCGCGATCACGAGCGTGGGCAGGTCCATGCGCCCCTCGGCCTTCTCGGTCGCGAGGTGGCTGATGGTCTGCAGCGTCTTGCCGAGGCCCATGTCGTCGGCGAGCACGCCGCCCTTGTCGTGCGCGCGCAGGAACTGGAGCCAGCCCAGGCCCTCGCGCTGGTACGGGCGCAACGTCGCCTGCAGGCCCTCCGGCTCGTCGCGGCGCGGCGGCTCCTTCGGCAGCACGAACGCGCGCTCGCGCACCCCTTCGTCGTCTTCCCAACGCAGCTCTTCGGTCGCGTCGGGGCTCTTGAAGACGTCGTCGAGCGACTCGAGCGCCGCCGCGCGCTCCACCGGGAATCGGATCTCGTCCGAGCCTTCGTAGAGCTCGATCACCACGCGCAGCAGCGCGCGCAGGCGCTCGCGATCGACTGAGATGTGGTGGGTGTCGCTCACCTGGAGCGCGAAGGTCTCGCGCACGCCCCGCGAGAGGGCGGCCAAGCTGTCGCCCTCTGCGCCTTCGTCGAGGATGTCGAGGAGCGCGGGCATCAGGCTCACGCGTTTGCCGCCGACGTCGACCCCGAGCTCGAGCGCGAACCAATCGGGTTTCTCTTCGTCGTCTACGCGCCGAACGTTCGCGTAGAACGCCGGCTTCTCTTGGACGACCTGGAAGGGATACTTGGGATCGATCGCGATCTTCCAGCCGAGCTGCTGGAGCTGAGGGAGCGCGTACGCGGTGAAGGCGCACTGCGCGTGGCGGCCCTCGCCGAGGCGCACGAGGTAGTCGGCCTCGATGTCGGGTGGGACGCCGACCATGTCGAACGCGTCGATCTCGACTGCGCCGAAGCTCTCGAGCACGCGGCGGGCCTGACGCTCCGCCTCGCGGTTGCGCAGCACCGTCCGGACACCTTCGCGCGAGGCGGAGAAGAAGCGCTCCTGGAGGTCGTTCGCGCGGACGATCTGGCCGATCTCGACGTAGTCGAACGAGAGCTCCAGCAGCGGCGCGTCGACCTCGTCGAGCTTGTTGCCGTGGGCGTCGCGAGCGACGAAGACCTTGTCGGAGAACACGCGCAGGCGTGGCACCAGCGGGCCCGCGTAGACCTCACCCGCGGGCACCTCACGGAGCACGTCCTCGCGACGGAGCCGCGCCTCGTCGAGGCTGTGAAGGGCGGCTCCGTAACCCGTGCCGCCCTCCTCCTCGTCGTCTTCCGCGTCGAGCTGCGGGTCGTGTGCCGCGAGCTCTTCCGTGATGTCGCCCGGTGTTCGGGCTTGCCGCGTCTCGAAGGGATCGAGCGTGAGACGGGCCGTCGATGTCGATGTCACGCGGCCTTAGATCACACGCAGGATCCCGAAACAAGACGGAAAGACGCCGGAGGATCGTGTGTCCGAACGGTCGCGCCGAGGTTGGATCGAAGTGACGGGCCGGGGGCGCGGAAGTGGCACCGCGGCTTGCACGTGGCCCAGCAGGAGTGTGGCCGGAGGGTGTGACGTCGAGCTCAGCGGCACTGACCGCCGAGGCGCTCGACCTCCACACGGATCGCGGCGAGGTCGGCGTAGCTCGGGTGGAGCTCGCAGATGCGCTCGTAGGACTTCACGGCCTCGCGACCCTGGCCGCTCTCGCGGTAGCAGTCGCCTTCGAGGCGAAGACGCGCTGCGCTCGGAGGGAGCGACGCCGCGTCGAGGATCGTGAGGCAGCGGCGTGGGTCGCCCGAGCGCAGCGCGGCGCGCGCGTCGGCGAGGGGGTCGGGCGCCGTGGACACGAAGGGCGCAGGAGGCAGCTCGTTCGTGTCGTTCGCCGGCTCTGGCGGGCGCGGGCGCGCGGTCGTGCGGCGGGGCGGGACTCGGTTCGTGCGCTCGGTGCGATCCGTCGCGCCTTCCGGGATCGGCGGGGAGGCCTCGCCGAGCGGGACCTCGCTGGCTGCGAGACCGTCGCCGTCCACACCGCCCGCCGGTACCGCCGCGACCGTGGTCGGGGCGTTCGCGGGATTCGGGGTCGGGACCGTGTCGGCAGCCGGACTCCCGGCGCGGTTCGCGACTGGGCCCGAGCTAGCGCTCGTGGAGGCGACCGCCGCCGGCGCGGCTTCGAGCGACGACTGCTCGTCTCGGCTGCCGAGGAGCGCGAGCACCGCACCTGCCGTGAGCGCGCCGGCCAAGAGGGCGAGCGCGACCCAGAGCCAGCGCCCGCCGCTCGTCGGGAGCACGACGGCGTCCATCGACGCGACCGAGCCGCTCGCCCACGCGCCGGAGCTCGTCATCGACGACGCCGCGCTCGCGGCATGGGGGCCCGAGTCCGTCGCGAACGAGCCCGAGCTCGGGTGCTGTGCCGCTGGGTGAGGTGCCGCGTAGGGCCCCGACGACGGGCCCGCGGATGCGCTCGAAGCCGGGTGCGGGCCGGACGCGCTCGCACCGAGCGGCGGGAGCGCGGACGCCGCGACGGCCGGAGGTGTCACCGGACGTAGCGGCGCGGTGGTCCCCGCCGGCCCGGGCTGTTGTTCGAGCTCGCTGAAGGTCGCGATGCGAAAGCCCGGCGCGGGTGTGGGATCCGAGCGCACCGGCTCGACCGAGACCGACGCGAGCCCGAGGCCGCCGCTGCCCGCGAGCTTCGTCGCCATGCCCGCGCGCGGCGCGGCCTTCGTCGGCGCGATCAGCGCGAGCCAGGCCTCCGCGAGCTCGACCGGGTTCGCGTACCGGAGGTCGCGATGCCGCGCCATCGCGCGCGCGACGATCGACTCGAGCGCGGCGGGCAGCTCCGGGCGCAGCACGCGCAGGGGCGTCACCTTGCCGTGCAGGATCGCGAGGATGAGATCGCTCGGGGTCGTCGCGACGAAGGGCGGCGTGCCCGCGAGCGCCTCGTAGAGGATCACCCCGAGCGCGTAGACGTCGGTGCGCGCGTCGAGGTCGGGCTCCGCGCTGAGCTGCTCGGGGGCCATGTAGCGCGGCGTGCCGAGCACCTGGCCGGTGCGCGTGAGGCGCTCCTCGTTCGAGTAGACCTTGCTGATCCCGAAGTCGAGGATCTTCACCTGCACGCCGTCGGGCGCCTTGCAGAGGAAGACGTTGTCGGGCTTGAGGTCGCGGTGCACGACGCCTGCGCGGTGGGCGGCGCCGAGCCCGGCCGCGACGCCCGCGACGATCGGGGAGAGCGCTTCGGGCGCGAGGCGTTGCTCGCGGCGCATGCGGGCCCCGAGGGTCTCGCCTTCGAGCAGCTCGATGACGAGGAAGAGCCGGCCGTCCGGGAGCTGGCCGTAGGTCTCGATCCGCACGACCGCGGGGTTGTCGATGGTGCTGAGCACCTCGGCTTCGCGGCGCAGGCGCGCGACGGCCTCGCGATCGTCGGCGATGGACGACTTGAGGAGCTTGAGCGCGAAAGGACGCTGCGTCGCGAGGTCGGTCACGCGGTAGACGCGCGCCATCCCACCTTCGCCGAGCTCGGCCTCCACGCGGAAGCGCCCCGCCAGGACCTGCCCGGCGACGACTGCTTCGACCGACCCCACCGCGTGCATGCGACCTCGAAACCTCTCTTCCACGGCGTCTCGGAGAGACCCCGGCGAAGCTTGCCCCGAAAGAATCGGGGAGACGCTGCGCCGGAAGCAAGCGCGACCGTGCGTGGCGCCTGCTTTCGACGGTGGACGGCACCGGGTTCTTCGTTGCAACGAAGACGACGCCCGAAGTGCGAGTCTCTTGCCACACACTTTCGCGCGCTTACACGTAGCGACCTATGGCACTCGCACGCCGCGTCGGGTTCTTCCTGCTGACCAACCTCGCCGTCATGCTCGTGCTCGGCGGCATCTACGCGATCCTCGATCGCGCCGGCCTGATCCCGAAGGAAGGCCTCGGCAGCGATTGGGTCCCGCTCCTGCTCTTCAGCCTCGTCTGGGGCATGGGCGGCGCGTTCATCAGCCTCGCGCTCTCCAAGTCGCTCGCGAAGATGGCGGTGCGTGCGCAGGTGATCCGGCAGCCGCGCAACGAGGTCGAGCACTGGCTGCTGACCACCGTCGCGCGCCAAGCCCAGGCCGCCGGCATCGGCATGCCGGAGGTCGCGATCTACGACGCGCCCGACATGAACGCGTTCGCCACCGGCGCGCGCCGGGACGCCGCGTTGGTGGCCGTCTCCACGGGCCTGCTGCGCGGGATGCGGCGCGACGAGGTCGAAGCGGTGCTCGCGCACGAGGTCAGCCACGTCGCGAACGGCGACATGGTCACGATGGCGCTGCTGCAGGGCGTGCTGAACGCGTTCGTGATCTTCTTCAGCCGCGCCCTCGCGCGCATCGCGGACACCGCGCTCTCCCGCGGCGAAGAGCGCCGCGGCCCGAGCGGCTTCTACTACCTGTTCGTGTTCCTCTTCGATCTGGTCTTCGGTGTGCTCGCGACGGTGATCGCGATGTGGTTCTCCCGGATGCGCGAGTACCGCGCGGACGCCGGCGCGGCGCGGCTGGTGGGCGCGGGCGCGATGATCTCGGCCCTCGACGCGCTCAAACGTTCGCACCCCGCAGAGCTGCCGCCGCAGGTGAAGGCCTTCGGCATCCTGGGCGACGTACGCAGCCTCTTCTCCTCGCACCCGCCGCTCGAGGCACGAATCGCGGCGCTGCGGCAGCTCTGAGCGAGGAATCTCCTAGGCGCCGAACCCTCTCCGCCGGAGCGTTCGCGCCATGATTCGACTCCGGAGCTATCTCGGTGGGCAGTGGCGTGACGGCGAAGGCGAGGGCAACACGCTCGTCGACCCCGCCACCGAAGAGGTCGTGGCCAGCACGAGCACCAAGGGCCTCGACCTGCGCGGCGCGCTCGCCCACGCGCGTGACGTCGGCGGGCCCACGCTGCGCGCGATGACCTACGCCGAGCGTGGCAAGCTCCTCAAGGCGATGACCGACGCGCTGC
>CALJLK010000222.1 GCA_937982655.1 uncultured Sandaracinus sp. | reverse complement strand
GGGGTCTTCGTCAACCCGTACGCCGAGTGCACGCCGGTCGCCGAAGACGCGGAGTTCGTCTCCGAGACGTGGTTCCGCATCGGCGAGTACCACTTCGACGACTACGGCTCGACCAACGCGCTCGACCTCGCCATCGCGGCGTACAACCAGATCCTCCGCGACCCCGAGGACCGCAACTACAACCTCGCGCTCTACAAGGTCGCATGGGCCTACTACCGCGCGAGCCGCTACCCGGAGGCCATCCGGCACTTCGGCATGCTCGTGCAGTGGTCCGACGACGAGCGCGCACGCACGGGCGAGGCCGGCTCGCAGCTCCGTCCGGAGGCGCTGCAGTACCTCGGCATCGCGTTCGCGTACGACGACTGGAACGAGAACGGTTTGTCGGACGACGCGATCGAGGGACTTCCGACTGGCTTCCAGCGTGTTCAGGATCCCAACCTGATCCCTCAGGATCGCGAGTGGACGCCAGAGGTCTACTACGAGCTCGGTCGCGTCTACTTCGAAGAAGCGAAGTACCCGCAGGCGGTCGAGGTTTGGCGTTTGCTTCTCTCGCGTTGGCCGAACCATCGGCTTGCACCGCAGATCACCAGCGAGATCGCGGAAGCCCATCAGCGGCAGAACGACTTCGACCGAGCGCGCGGAGCGCTCGGAGAACTCGCTCAGTACCTCTCTGGCAGCGAGTGGTACAACAACAACCTCGAAAATCCTTCGGAACAACGGCAGGCCGAGCGCCTCGCCGAGAACGCTCTGATTCAAACGGCCATCTTCGAGCACACGACCGCGCAGCGCGTGCGGCGTCAGTCGGTGGAGGCGGCGAACGCAGGGGATGCCGCGCAGGCCCTCCAGCTCTTCGAGCAGGCCAAGCAGCACTACCTGCGCGCGGCGACCGCCTACCGTGAGTACCTGCGTCGGTACCCGAACAACCCACAGGCGTACGAGCTGCAGTTCAACCTCGCCGACGCGCTCTTCTGGTCGGCGCAGTACGAAGAGTCTGCGGTCGAGTACGCCGCAGTGCGCGACTCGAACCTCGACGACGCGCACCTCTCCGAGGCGGCGAAGATGGTGGTCGAGGCTACCAAGGAGATCGTCGATCAGGCGATCCGCGAAGGTCGCCTGCAGGCGCGCACCGAGCCGCCCGCGCCCCAGGGCACGCCGCCGCGCGTGGTGCCCGAGCAGATGCCGGAGCTCCTCCAGCGCATCGCCCAGGCACGCGAGATGTACATCGCGCGCGTGAGCGACCGTCAGGACCGCGAAGGCGTGCGCGCCGCGTACGACTACAACAACGCGGTCCTGCTCTACCAGTACGGCTTCTGGCCGCAGGCGAAGGAGCGCTTCGAGCGCATCTTCAACGAGCGCTGCTCGGGTCCCTACGCGAACGAAACCGGCGAGGTCGCCTGGGAGAGCCTTCGTGAGATGGCCATCGCCTACAACGACACCGCCGAGATCGAGCGACTCGCGACCGCGCTGAGCGAGCGTCAGTGCACGTTCTCTCCCGACGGAGAAGCTTGCCCGGCGCGCGGAGCCGAGCTCGACGCGTTCTGCGGACAGTCCGCCAACCGTGACAACCGGTGCTGTCGCGCCCGAGACGACATCACCGCGATTCAGTTTCGGCGGGCGGTCGAGAAGTTCGACGAGGCGGAGCGTGCAGAGGGTGATCAGCGCACGCGCCTCTTCGAGGAAGCGGCGACGATGCTCGTGACGGCGGTGAACGAGACGCCGGAGCATCCTCAGGCGCCGATCGCGCTCGAGCGTGCCGCCATCGCTCTCGAGCGCACGCAGCGCTTCGACAGCGCGCGCCAGATCTACCAGCGCATCATCGACGAGGTCGGTCCGCGCCAAGGTGAGGACGACGAAGAGACCGCGAGCCTCACACGCATCGTCGGCAACGCGTACTTCCGCGTCGCGCAGACCGCGGCGCGTGGGTTTGCGTTCGACGAAGCGGTGGCCAACTACCGCGTGCTCGTCGACAGCCCGCGCTTCCGCGACAGCCGCGACGAGCGCATCGCGACGTTCCGCACCGATGCGCTCACCAACACGGCGCTCCTGCTCGAGCAGCTCCAGCGCTACGACGAGGCGCTGCGCTACCTGCGCATGATCCTCGACTCGAACGACGCGAGCGGCGACCTCAAGCGCACGGCGGCGTACCGCATCGCGGAGATCGCCTACACGCGGCAGAACTGGAACCTCGCGATCCGCGAGATGAACGCGTTCATCCAGCGCTACCGGAGCGACGGGGCGGCAGGCGAGCTCGTGGTGCAGGCGTATTGGCGCATCGCGCAGTCGCGGCAGAAGATGAACCAGACCCGTGACTACCGCGCTGCGCTCCAGGACGTGGTGCGCGCGTTCGCGGCGTCGGGTCAGGCGCCCGGATCGATCGCGGCCGAGTACGCCGCCAACGCGCAGTTCCTGATCACGAACGAGACCGTGGCGGAGTTCGAGACCTTCACGATCAACCCCGGTCGTCCCGCGACGCTCGAGGCGTACGTGCAGGCGCTCGTGGCGCAGATCAACGACGGCAGCCGCCGCGCGTCGTCCTACGCGGACGGCTTCAACGCGGTCGTGCAGTACCGGCGCCCGCAGTGGACCATCGCGGCCTTCGTGCAGCGCGGAAAGGTCTACGAGACCCTCGCGCGTGCGATCCTCAACGCGCCCTTCGTGATGCCCGCCGATCTCCAGCGTCAGCTCTCGCGCGTCGGCGCGGACGCCCGCGAAGAGATCCGCATCCAGGTCGAGGATCGCATCCGCATGACGCTCGACGAGCAGGTTCGCCCGGTCGAGTGTCTCGCGGTCGCGGAGTACTCGCTCGCTTCGCGTGCTGCGCGCGCGGGCAGCTTCGACACCGAGTTCTCGCGCGCCGCGCTCGACCGCCTGCAGGCGTACGGCGACGAGCGCATCGCGGAGTGCATCGCCGCGCGCCAGGCTCAGGACGCCTCGTTCCAGGCGTACCAGCCCGGCGAGTTCGCGCGCGCCCCGCGCGGTCAGACCCTCGACATCCCGGCGGACGTCACGCCGCCCGCCCTCGCGCAGTGACGGTGATTCCGATGATCCGCTTGTCGCCCTCCCACCTGTCACACTGGACCCTCCTGCTCCTCCTCGGCGTCGGCTCCGTCGGCGCCACGGGGTGCAAGGACGACGAAGAAGGCACGACGTCGGAAGGCGGCGAGTCGTCGACCGGCGGCGAGTCGTCCGGAGGCGAGACCTCCTCCGGCGGCGGCGTGGAGGCTCCCTCGGGCAGCACGCAGCCGAGCAACCCGGACGGTTGGGACGGGGACGCGCCGGCCGGTGGGAACGCGGGCGGGGGCACCACGGGGGGCGAGACGACGGGAGGCGGAACGGGCACCGCGGGGGGGACCGGAACGACCGCTCCGGCCGCGAACCCGTGGGGTGCGACGCAGGCGGAGCAGTGTCGGCCGCCCGCGCGCCGCGAGATGAACGCGAGCGCGCTACGCGTCTTCAACGAAGGCGTGCGCGCGGCGGCCGGGGGCAACTCCGCCGACGCTCAGCGCTCGTTCGAGCGGGCGCTCGCGGAGGACTCGGGCGCGTTCAAGGCCGCCTACAACCTCGGCGTGCTCGCGGACCGAGCCGGCCAAGAGAACCGCGCGCTCGAGCTCTACCGGCAGTCACTTCGCATCCAGGCCGACTACGAGAAGGCGCTCGAGGGGATGGTCACCATCTTCTACCGACGCAACTCCGTGCCCGAGGCGCTCGCGCTGGTGGAGCCGGTGGCGCAGCGCTTCCCCACGAACCTCCATGTGCAGGCCCTCTACGCAGAGGTGCTCACGCGCGCGCAGCGCTACGAGCAGGCGTGGGATGCCGCGCGTCGCGCGCTTCGCTGCGACGAACGTTTCGTGCCCGCGCTGCTCGCGACGGTGAAGACCTCGCTCGCGCAGGGACGTCGCGAGCTCGCCGAGTCGATCCTCACCCAGGCGCTGTCGATCGACGCCAACGTCGCGGAGCTACACTTCATCCGTGGCACGTTGCTCCGCGAGGACGCGGCCCGATACCGCGAGGCCCTCGAGGCCTTCCGCAACGCGGTGCGCCTTCGCCCGGACTACGGCGAAGCGCGTCTCGCGCTCGGCATCGCGGAGCTCGGTGGCGGCAACTACGATCAGGCGCTGCAGCACTTCCAGGCGGCGGCGCGGCTCTCGCCGACGCTCGTGGCGGTGCACCTGAACCTCGGCGAGGCGTACCGCGCGACCAAGCAGTGGGAGAAGGCGAAGGCGTCCTTCGACAAGGCCCTGCAGATGGACTCGAACCTCGCGCAGGCCCACTACAACCTCGGCCTGATGTACCGCACCGCAGGGGCGGAGTTCCCGGGGCTCGACGCGCTCCAGGCGATGCAACGGGCCAAGGAAGAGCTGACCCGTTATCGTAACCTCATGGGCCCGCGCCTCCGCCGCGACGATCCGACGACCGAGATCCTCGCCGACCTCGATCGGCAGATCGAACGCGAGCAGCGCAGGCTCGAGCGCGAGGCCCGGGCACGGGAGCGCGAGGCGGCGCGTCCGGCACCCACCGAGGGAGGTACCGAATGAAGCTCGTGATCTCGGGCATCGTCCTCTTCACTTCCCTCGCTGCCGGCGTGGCATCGAGCGCGTCGGCGCAGGAGCCCGCGGCGCGGACCGAGCGCGTGGTGCACATCCCCGAGGCTCGCGTCAGCGGCGCGCGTCAGCGTCCGACCGACTTGATCCTCCCGCCCCCCACGAACGTCTACGAGCGCGCGACGCGTCGTGACCGAGCGCGTGAGACGGGCGCCCCCAGCACGCGCACGATCCGCCGCGATCTCTGATTGGAGCTCCCATGCGTCGACTCCTCCTCCTCGGAACGCTCCTCTCCGCTGGCTGGCTCGCCCTGCCGAGCGCCGCGGACGCCCAGCAACAGCGCCGCCAGCCCCGCGTGATCCAGCTCGAAGAGATCCGCATCGAAGGCCGCGTCCAGAAGCCCAACGCCTTCTACATCTTGAACCGCTCGAACCTCGGCTACGAGGTGCTCGATCTGCGCACGAGCTTCGTGCGCGAGATCGTCCGCAGCGTCCGGCGCGATCCCTTCTGAGCGCTCGTTCAACTCGACGTCGACGTCGTCTGCGGACCCGGCCGACCGAGAAGTCGGCGGCTGACCCGCCGACCCAGCCAAGAAGATCGTCGCGGCCGCTGACCCGCCGTTCGAGAACCCGAGCCGGACATCTCACGAGCACGCCATGGGCATCGCGCACGCGGTCCAGACGCTCCTCGCGATCGCGGTCTGGATCCTCTGCGAGAGGGCGAGACGCGAAGTGGCGCGTGTGTGCGCGTACGACGCGCGTCTGGACGCCGGGGTCCGCGATCCGTCGCGGCGGGCCCACGTGGCCGAGCTCGCGCCCGAGAGCAGCGCGGGGCGGCTCGCTCGGGCCGTCGTCGAGGCGGAAGAGGAGGGAGCGGACGTCGGCCTCGCGCTCGACCACGCGCATCGAGAGCTCGTGCTCGCGCTCTCGACCCCTCTGCGGATGCTGCGCGTGCTGGGCCGTGTGCTGGCGATGAGTGGAGGGCTGGTCGCGGTCGGATTCTACCTGAAACTGCAATTGTTTCCCCGCGATCTCGACGGATTGATTCCGGGCGTGCTCGAGCGGCGCGCGGCGGAGGACGCGACGCTCGCGCTCGCGCTCGGGCTCGGGGCGGCATTCGTCACGCTCGTGACGCGTCTGGCGCTCGCGCCCATCGCGCGCGACACGCTGCAGCGCTCGAAGAAGCTGCGCGATGCGCTGGAGCGCGCGGCGGACGGTGTCGAGCCGGGAGCTGCGGAAGATGCGCGTGTGGAGCACGCACGCGACCCGCGCGACCCGAACGATCCCGCGTGACGGGCCGTGCGCTCTCGCGACGTGTCGCGACGCGCGGGGCAGACGCGATCGACGTCGATTCCGCTCGCGAGTGTTCGCCCGCCTTCGCCCGTTTCTGCCACTCGGGAGCGACGACGACCCGGCACACCTCGTCGAGTCGCGTGGCGATCAGCTCAGATCGATCGGGTAGTCCACGAACATGTCGGGGCCGTCGAAGCTGCGGAGCTGCATCGAGCGGACGGCGGTTTGGATGCAGTCGCCCGGCTCCCCCGTCGTGACGGCGGCGGGGCCGCGGAGCTGGACGCGCGTCACGCGTCCGGACCCGGCGATCCGCATCTTGAGGATCAAGCGACCGGAGGCATCGCCGTCGCCCGGCACCAGGACGAGGCAGCGTCGAATTCGTGGGAACACGCGGTCGATGCCGTCTTCGATCTCGCTGCTGCGGAGCTGCTCTTCGCCCCCCGCGCCCTCGACGTCGAGGCCCCGCGGATCGTTCTCGCCGAGATCGTCGCCCGTGGTGGCCTCGCCGGTGGGCGTGCGCGCGACCTCGGCGCCCGCGGCGCGGCGGCGCGGGCGACGACGCCGCATCGAGCTCGTGGGCTCCTCCTCCGCGACCTCCACCTCTTCGGGGGGCGGCGCCTCGACCACCTCGGGCTCCTCGTGCGGGAGCGCGATCCAACCTTGGAACACCGCGAGGAGCACTCCGCCCCACAAGACGCTCGCGAGACCGAAACCGGCGAGGAACCGTGCCATCGAAGGCTACTTACCACGCACACCGCGCATCGGCGTGCGAGACGGAGGCATGGCAGTCGCCCCGTATCGGTTGACCGTACAGGGGGCCCCGACTACGGTCGATTCTTCGTGAGGGACGGCGCC
>CALJLK010000221.1 GCA_937982655.1 uncultured Sandaracinus sp. | reverse complement strand
TCCCACGAGCCTTCGCTCGCTTCGCTCGCTGCGCGCCGTCCGGTAGGGCGGCTTGTGAAATCGGCCGAGCTTCTATAGTCAATCCCTCGTCACTTCCGGCATTCTCGGGCCCGATGAGCGCGCCGTCGTCGGGGGCCTCGGAGAACGCGGAGCGTCGATGATCGGACGCGTGGATCGACTGCGCGATCAGAGTCGGCGGCTCGTGGAGGCTGCGCGCGACGTGAAGGTGCTCTCGGCGCTGAGCTGGCCGGGATCGATCGGAGATCGGTTCCTGGAGGCGTGGCGGCAGGGGCGTCGCGAGCTGCCGATCGCGCCGACGCCGCGGCCGCTGCCCGCGTCGGTGACCGACGAGCTCGACGCGATCCTCGACGAGGTCGACGTCGGCGATCCGGTCGGGCAGTACCTCGCGGACACCGCGGACAGCTACCGCACGATCTGCGGGCTCATCGGCGCCGCCGGGACCGCGAAGGCGCACCAGATCAGCCGCGAGCTCTTCGGCGGCCCGCAGGCGCACATCACGGGCTCGAGCCTCTCACACCTCGAAGCGGCGGATCGGCTGCTCGCGGTCACCGCCGCGCTCTTCGAGGCCACGCACGACGATCACGAGGACGTACAGATCGGAGCGACGGAAGTCGCGATGCGGCTTCGCGCGCGCTGGAACGGCTTCTTCACCGATCCGCTGGAGATCGTCCTCGACGACGACCTCGCCGCGAAGGCGGCCGCGAGCGCCGATCGGGTGCGGCTGCACACGAGCAGCGTCTTCACCGAGAACGACGTCGCGCAGCTCTCCGAGCACGAGATCGGGGTGCACAGCCTCACGAGCCGCAACGGGCGCGCGCAGCCGATCGTCACCGCGCTGAGCCTCGGCGCGCCGCGCACCACCGCCACCCAAGAGGGGCTCGCGACCTTCGCGGAGCTCGTGACGGGGAGCATCGATCTCGCACGCCTGCGCCGCCTCGCGTACCGCGTGCGCGCGATCCACCACGCCGAAGAAGGCGCGGACTTCGTCGAGGTCTTCGAGTGGCTGCTCTCGATCGGCGAGCCGGAGGGCGAAGCGGTGCGCACGACGATGCGCATCTTCCGCGGCGGCGATCCGCGCGGACGCCACGTGTTCACGAAGGACGTCGTGTACCTCCGAGGCCTCTTCGCGGTGCATACGTTCTTGCGCAAGGCGATCGCCGATCATCGTCCCGATCTGATCCCACGTTTGTTCGCGGGGCGGCTCACGCTGGTCGACGCGCTCGACCTCGAAGCGTCGTTCGACGACGGCACCGTGAGCCCGCCGCGCTACGTGCCGCCGTGGGCCGCGAACGTCCGCAACCTCGCGGCCTTCCTCGCGTTCACCACCCTCAGCGATCGCATCGATCTCGCGGAGGTGGAGCTCGACGAGGTCCACGCCGCGCCCGTGCGGCGCGTCATCGTCACGTAAGCCCCTCACTCCTCGGAGGCCCTGCGCTTCCCTCCGGCGGTCTCCTTCGGGCCTTCGGCGACGAGGCTTCGCCCCCTCGTTTGCGCGTGTTGGGCCCACACCGCACGGCGCGGACGAACAGCACGTGTTGGGACGCCTTCAGAGCGGGTCGAGGGTCTCGGGGAAACAGAGCTCCACGTCGCGCCGCGCGGGCTCGCCGCCGGCCACGAGGAGCACGCCGCTCTCGAGGCGCGCCACGAGCGGGTCCTGGCGCGGCACCGCGAGCATCGCGTGCGGGACGATCGCGTCGCCCGTGAAGCGCTCCACACGATCGCCCGCGACGAGCAGGTCGCCCGTGGTGGACAGGCCTTCGCGCGGCTCGTCCCACGTGGGACCCGCGCTCGCCACGCACGCGCTCGGGCAGCCGCGGAACGCGACGGTGTCCGTGCGGAGCGCGCCGTCCGCGTCGACGCCGCCGACCAGGAGGACCACGTCATCCGCGACGACGAAGCGCCCGTGACGTCGTATGCCGTCGACCGCGCCTTCGACGGCGACGGTCGATCCGTCGGCGCGCAGGAGCTCCGCGAGGGGTGCGCCTTCCGCCGTCACGCCGCCCGAGAGGAGCGCCGCGTCCCCGACCGCGACCAACGCGCCGTCCGCGCGTGCGCTCCGCAGCGCGATCGGGATGCGCCGCTCCTCGGCCGTGATCCACGTCGCCTCTGCGCTCGATCCACCCGCCACGATCGCCGCGTTGCCGACCGAACCGAACGCGCTCGTGAGGTCGGCGCCTTCGTGCAACGCGAGCGCGGCCTCGCGCCCTTCGAAGACGCCGAGGTCGTAGCGGACCGCCGCGTCATCCGAGACGATCGCGAGACGCGACACGCCGAACGCGGCCGCGCGCGCGGGCCCACGCAGCCGCGTGAGCGCGGGGAGCGCGCCATCGGTCGTCACGTCGTCGAGCGCGTCGAAGCGCAGCAGGTCGAGGCTGGTCACGCTGTTCGAGGCTGCGCCCTCCGCGTCGAGGCCGGCCACGAAGACCGCGAAGGTGTCGACGAGCGCGTGCCCGCGTCGCGCGCGGGCCGCGGGGAGCTGCGCGCGACCGACGATCGCGCAGGCGCCAGGCGGACCGACGACGATGCGCACGAGCCCGCCGGACGCGAGCGGAACGAAGGGAGGCGCCGCGCCGTGCAGCAGGACTCCGTCCGCACCTTCGAGGATCACGCGCGTGCGCGTGCGGAGCGTCAGATCCGTGAGCGCGAGGCCGAGATCGAAGTCGTCGTCGACGTCCTCCACCACGCGCACCGGCTCCGCGCCCTCTTGCTGGAGCTCGAGGGTCACGCGTGTGATCGGCTCGCCGTCGAAGGGGTCCGCCGAGGTGGGCGTGATCACGCGGACCTCGACCGTGGCGGGCGGAATGGAGTTTTCGCAGGCCGACGTCAGCAGCGGCGCGAGGAAGACACACCGCGCGAGAAGTCGGCGGCTGACCCCGCCGACTTGGGCAACGACCGACGCGAGCGCGGTGCGACGAAACGAGACGAGCACCCGCGCAACGTGTGAGGCGCGAGGCGCGTGGGCAACGCGACGCTCTCGCATGGAGCTCGCGGGCGGCGAGATCGAACGTTCGCTCACTCGCGCACCTTCACCTCGACCACCCCACGCGCTTCTCCGTTCACGCGGAGCTCGAAGCGGTGCACGCCCGCGCGCACGGTGCGGATCGTGCGATGCACGAAGGGATGTTTCGTCTGCCGGCTCGCTTCTTCGCCCGGCGCGAGCGGCACGTCCGCGAAACGAAAGGTCTTCTTCGTCGGCTTCGCGTCGGCGCCTTTGCGCGACGGACTCTCGAGCACGAAGTCGACGCGCGCGGTGATCGCGTCCTCGTTCGGGTTGTGCAGCCGGACCTCCAAGACCACCTCGTCCCCGATCGCGACGCGCTTCGGCTTCACGTCGAAGCTCCGCACGTCGACCGCGACCGGCGCGTGGCCGAAGAGCGCGAGCACGTCCGGATCGCCCGCCTTCAAGAGCCCGCGCGCCGCGTGCTTCGCGATCCACTCCGTCGCGGGATGCCCTTCGCGCGCCCACGCTTCGAGCACCGGGAACGCGAGCGCGCGATCGTCCTTGAGCGCGTCCTGCAGGTGGTTCGCGACCGAACGCCGAACGTAGCGCTCGGGGTCGTGGCGGAGCTTCGCGAGCAGCGCGAGACGTCGCGGCGCGCGCGCTTCGAGGGCGGGGACTCGCTTGCCCCACGGCAGCCGCGTGCGGGTGCCTTCGCTGACCCAGCGCCGCACGTGCAGGCTCGGATGCGTGACGAGCGCCTCGAGACGATCGAGCATTCCGTCCGGATCGGCCGCGAGGAACGGCCGCACCGCGAACTCCGCGCTGAAGCGTTGGGTGAGCTCGATCATCGCGTCGAAGCTCGCGTCGACGTCGTCGAGGCCGTAGCGCGCGATGTGCTCGCCGTAGGGCCAGAGCGCGTAGCCGTAGCTCGTGATCGCTTCGTCGCTCTCCGCGACCGGCGGCATCGAGGTCACGAGCGCGCGCAGGGCCGCGCGGGTCGGACGCGGCAGCGCGACGTGCAGCGCGTCCGCGAGGAGCCCCACGCGTCCCATCATCTCCAGCGCGTCGAGCCCGTCGGTCGCGTGCGCGACGAAGCGTGCGCGGTCGAAGCGTGGCTCGACCTCCGAGAGCCGCGTCGCCATCGACTCCACGAGCGCCGCGTCGAACCAGAGCTTGAAGGGTTTGCTCTCCGCCATGGCGACAGTGCTACGACGAGGCCGGCGAGGGCGCGACTCGATCGAGAGGGCGACACGTCGCGTCGACACGAGCTCCCGTCGATCGAGCTCCCGCCGAATCGAGCTCCCGTCGTCGACACGAGGTCGCGTCGAAGCGAGTTCGCGTCGAAAGCAGGCCGTCTCGGACGACGCGCGCTACGATCGGGCGATGCGACGCGTCGTGCTCGGGATCCTCGTCGCGCTCGGCGCCGCCCTCGCGGCGGGGAGCGACGCACAGCCCCGCGCGCGACCTCCGAACGCGCGGATCGCGCCCAGCCCTGCGTCGAACCGCCCTGCGTCGAACCGCCCTGCGTCGAACCGCCCTGCGTCGAACCGCCCTGCGTCGAGCCGCCCTGCGCCGAGGGTGCGCACGATCGAGATCCAGAACGCCGACGCCGCGGTCTACCTCGCGCCGCGCGCCGACGCGCCTCGCCGCGGAACCCTCGCGCTCGGCGCACGCTTCGAGATCCGCGCGCGCGTCGCGGGTGAAGGCTGCCCGGTCGAGTGGTACGCGGTGGACGACGGCGCGTGGGTGTGTGGGCACCACGTCGCGATCGTGGACGCGCCGGTCGCGCGCCCGGTGGTGCCGACGATCGCCGAGGGTCGCCACCTCCCCTACGACTACGCCTTCGTCGCGTTCGACGGCACGCGCGCGTTCATCCACCCGCGCGACGCGCTCACGGACGACTACTACTCCGCGCTCGGCGAAGGCTTCGGGATCGTGGTCACCGGCTTCGTGCGGCACGACGGCGCGCGCTGGGCCCGCACGCTGCGGGGGCTCTACGTGGAGGCCGACTCGCTCCGCATGGCGCGCGGCAGCGACTTCGTGGGCGTCGAGCTCGACGGCGCGATGGACGTCGCATGGGTGAAGCGCGGCGGCACCACGATCCACGATCGCCGCGGAGGACGCGTGGTGCGACGCGCGGGCGCGCGCGAGGTCTTGAAGGTGCGCGCGATCGATCGTGGCTGGGCGGAGCTCGTCGACGGAACCTTCGCGCGCACGAGCGGGCTGCACACGTGGCGACCGACGCCGCGCCCCGACGGCGTGCCCGCGGAAGGCACGTGGATCGACGTGGACGTGCGGAGCCAAGTGCTCGTGTTGTTCCGCGGCGATCGCGCCCTCTACGCGACGCTCGTGAGCACGGGACGCGCGGGCCCGACCGCGACGCCGCCTGGGCTGCACCGCACGTGGGTCAAGCTCGCATACAGCGACATGGACGACCTCGAGCGCGTCGACGCGGAGCACAACTACGCGATCGAGCGGGTGCCCTGGGTGCAGTACTTCGAGGGCGCCAACGGGCTGCACGCGGCGTTCTGGCACGACGACTTCGGACGCCGACGGAGCCACGGCTGCGTGAACCTCTCGCCGCGCGACGCGCGCGTGCTCTACGAACGCAGCGAGCCCGCGGTGCCGCCGGGTTGGACGGCGCTCTTCCCGCGCGAGGACGAACCGACGACCTTCGTGAACGTGCGCGAATGAACGGACGCGAGTGAACGGGCGCGCGAGTGCGCGAGTGATCGGCGTGAACGTATGCGCGTTCGATCGGGCTCACGTGCGCGGTCCTCGAGCACGTCCGCGAGAGGGCGAACGAACATCGTGCGATGCTGTCGAGGTGCCGATGCCCACCCTTCGCCGTGTCCTCCTGCTCGCCCTCGCCGCACTCGGCCTCTTCGCGCTCGCGCGACGTGACGACGCCCACGCCCAGCGCGGGCAGCGCTCGTTGCCGCCACCGCCGATCCTCCACGCCCACGAGTGGGGCGTGTGGATCGTGCAAGACGGTCGCGTCACGATCGACGACCTCGCCGCGGAGTCCCCACCCTTCGTGGTCCGCGCGCCCGCCGCGCTCCGCCCGCCGGACTCCGCGCGCCCCACCCCGCGCCCGAACCCCGGCATGCGTCCCGACCCGGTGCCGGTGGTCCGCCCGAACCCCGTCCCCGGGCGCAAGCCGGTGCTCTTCTTCCGCACCACCACCCCGCTCGACGTGACGATCGACGTGCGCTTCGCGGGAGGTCGCCCCTGGCTGATGTACCCCGCCGCCACGACCGTCCGCCGCGATCGCCTCACGTGGCGTGGAACCGTCCAAGGAAGCGGCACCCTCGCCGCCGCGCCCGCCGGCCACTGGTGGAACGAGCTGCGCGAGGTCGGCGCGGACGGCTTCACCACCACCGACGGAGGCTTCGAGCGCTTCGTCTTCTACGACGGAGAGGTCCGCTTCCGTCCGCTCTTCCGCTTCACGCGCGGCGCGACGGCCACCGCGACCACCCGTCGCCCGGCACCCGAGCGTGGTCGCGACGCGCCACCCGACCCGAGCGTGGAGCCCACGATCGCGCCCACCCGCGCCGCCGAAGGTCCGCTCTTCGTCGTCCGCGGCGGCACCTACGTCGAGCACGATCGGGTGGACGGTCGCTGGTCCGAGGTGGGCCGCGGCGCGGCGTCCACGATGCGCGCGCGGCTTCGTCCCGCGCTGATCGCGCGTGGGCTCGACGAAGCGGAGAGCGACTCCCTCCTCGACGTGTGGACCGACGAGCTCTTCGGCGATGGCGAGCACGCGGTCTACTTCGTCCCGCGCGCGGTCTACGATCGGATGTTGCCGATGCGCATCACCGCGCGACCGACGCTGATCGAGCCCGACGGTCCCACGCGCGCCGGAGTCCACCTCGTGCGCGTGGGGGTGGTCATCGAACGGCTCTGATCTGATCCTCAGCGGCAGCAGAGCACGCCGCCCGCGCGCACGCTGGAGGTGCGACCGCAGCCCTGATCGGTGCCGACCGGGATGTGCGTGCGGCCCGGCCACACGCCGTCCGCGCAGGCGCCGAACTCGCCGCAGTCGTTGCCGCAGCAGACGGGCTCGGAGCACCAGCCGCTCTCGTAGCACGCGTATTGTCCGCCCACCTCGCAGCCCTCTTGGCTCGCGCAGTGCGAGATCGCGGCGGAGTAGCGACCGCCGCCCGCGGTCTCGCATTGGTCGGCGCTGACGAGGCCGCGGAGCTCGTCGACCGCGCCGCTCGTCCCGCAGAGGTGCCAGCCGGGCGCGCACGCGTCGGTCGGGCGATTGCACATCGAGTAGGGCTCGTCGCCGCAGGGCACGTGGGTTGCCGGCGTGCGCAGGCTCTGCTCGCCGACCCAGGACGCACCACAACCCGCGATGCTCGGGAACGCGCCCGGATCGTGGAACGCCTCGCGGGTTCCGTCGGCGCATCCGGCGATCGACGGATCCATCGGCGCCGAGTGGCGGAGGGTGAGCGTGCGCCCGTCGTCGAGGGTGATCTCTTCGATCTTCTCGCCTCCCGTGGCCCCGCCCGAGGCGCCACCGCTGGTCACCACCGTGGTGCCCGTGGTGCCCCCCTGTGGCTCGCCGCTCGTGGTGTGCACCACGCAGCCGATCCCCAACGAAAGCACGACCAAGAAACCAAGTTTGATCCGCATCGAGTCCCTCTCCCGACGAGCCGCGCGCTCGGCCACGAGACGTGCGCTCGGAGCCGCGTGCTCGGCGACGCGGTTAGTGTCCCGACGCTCGGACGTCAATCCAGGATTTGCTCGGCTCGGTGGCCTGACGGGACGCTCGCGCGTGACGCTCATCCGCGTGGCGGGCAGACGCACGGATGACCTTTCCGACAGGACAAGTAGGATGCGCGCCCATGCGCGTCCTCGTCTCTCTCGCTCTCGTCGTCTCGCTCGGTTGCGGCGAGACTCCGTGCCCGCCCGCCGCGCCCGAAGCGCCCGCCCCCGCAGGCGACGAGGCTCCCGTCGCGGTCACCGAACCGACCCCGGAAGCGCCCGCGCCCGAGCCGGAGGGCACGGTCCTGCTCGACGGAACGCCCGAGATCCCCGCGTCGCTGCGGGAGCGGCTCGCGCAATACCAAGAGCTGCGCTCGGCCTCGCTGCTCGGGCTCGCGGACGACGGAGTGCTCGTCGCGACGCGCTTCGCCGAGACCGCGCAGCTCCACTTCGTCGGCTCGCCGCTCGGCGCGCGTCGTCAGCTCACCTTCGCCGAAGAACCGATCACGAGCGCGCTGCTGGTGCCGGGTCGCTCGGAGCTCGTGGTCTACCTGAAGGACGTCGGCGGCAACGAAGACCACCAGGTGCACGTGCTCGATCGCCGCAGCGGTCGCACCCGCCGCCTCACCGACGGAACCAGCAAACACGGGAGCCTCGTCGTGAGCCCGGACGGTCGCTGGCTCGCGTACTCCGGCAACGCGCGCAACGGCACCGACATGGACCTCTACGTGCGCGCGCTCGACGGCGAGACCGACGCGCGCCGCATCGATCGCGAAGGGTATTGGTCGCCGCTCGACTTCTCGGCGGACGGCAAGAAGCTCCTCGCCGAGCAGTACGTGTCGATCACCGACTCGCGGCTCTTCGTGGTCGATCTCGAGACCGGCGCGGTCACGCGGCTCTCGCCCGAGAGCGAGCCGGCGGCGTACGGAAACGCGGTCTTCGGGCCCGGGGACACCAGCGTTTACGTGGTTTCGGATCGCGGCGCCGCGGCGGCTGACCCCGCCGCGCCAAACAACACCGCGGCGGATGTCCGACAGCTCCGTCGCTTCGAGCTCGCCCGCCCCGACGCGCCGTGGACCACGATCGCGGGCGACGTGCCCTGGAACGTCGAGGACGTCGCGATCGCCTCCGATCGCCGCACCCTCGCGTTCTCCACCAACGAAGACGGCGTCTCCGTCCTGAGCCTGCTCGACACGCGCTCGGGTCGCGTGCGCGTGGTGCCGAACCTTCCGCGCGGCATCCTCTCGGGCCTCCGCTTCGCGCCGCGCGCGAACGTGCTCGGCGTCACCTTCGAGAGCGCCGCGCGCACCGCCGACGCCTACACCTACGACGTGCGTCGCTCGAAGCTCGAGCGTTGGACGGAGAGCGAGATCGGCGGCCTCGACGCCTCGACGTTCGTGGAGCCCACGCTCGTTCGTTACCGCAGCTTCGACGATCGCGAGATCCCCGCGTTCGTGTACCGCCCGCGCGGCGAAGGGCCCTTCCCCGTGATGGTCTCGATCCACGGCGGCCCCGAGTCGCAGTCGCGCCCCTGGCTCAGCGGCCTCACGCAATACCTCGTGGTGGAGCGCGGGATCGCGGTGATCGCGCCGAACGTCCGCGGCAGCGACGGCTACGGCAAGACCTACCTCGGGCTCGACGACGGAATGCGACGCGAGGACAGCGTGAAGGACATCGGCGCGCTCCTCGATTGGATCGGCACGCAATCCGATCTCGACGCGTCGCGGGTCGCCGTCTACGGCGGCAGCTACGGCGGCTACATGGTGCTCGCGTCGCTCGTGCACTTCGGCGAGCGCCTGCGTGCGGGCGTCGACGTGGTCGGCATCAGCAACTTCGTGACCTTCCTCGAGAGCACGCGCGACTACCGCCGCGATCTGCGGCGCGTGGAGTACGGCGACGAGCGCGATCCGGAGATGCGCGCGTTCCTGCAACGCATCTCGCCGCTCACGAACGTCGATCGGATCCGCTCCGCGCTCTTCGTCGCGCAGGGCGCCAACGATCCACGCGTGCCCGCGAGCGAAGCGGAGCAGATCGTGGCCGCGGTGCGGCAGAGCGGGCGCGACGTCTGGTACATGCTCGCGCGCAACGAAGGCCACGGCTTCCGCAAGAAGGAGAACCGCGATCTCTTCACGGAGCTGACGGTGATGTTCCTCGAGCGCCACCTCGCGGTGAACGACGGGAACGCGAACGCCACGGCGACGAACGCGAACGCCGCGACGAACGCGAACGCGACGAACGCGAACGCACCCGCGAACACGAACGCATCGAGCACGAACGGAGCGGCCACCCCGTGAGACGCCTGTTCTTCGTCGCGCTGCTCGCCGCCTGCGACTGCTCCGAGCCGGCCGCGCCGGTGGTGGAAGCGCCGCCGCTGACGCCCGCCGATCTCTTCCCGATGCACGCGGGCGATCGCTGGGCCAACGAGAGCGTGGGCGAGGGCGAGCCCGAGCGCAGCTTGCTCGTGGTCACCGCCGTCACCCCCGAAGGCGTCGGCGTCTTCTTCGGCGACGACCGCACGAGCGCGGAGCGCTACCGCGTGAGCGCACAGGGCGTGGAGCTCGTCGCCCCCGACGGCACCGTGCTCGCGCCTTACCTCGACGCGCCCGTCGCGCTCGCGCACGAGTGGAGCTACGAGCTCGGCGACACGCGCTGCGTCGCGACCTACGCGACGGTCGGTGAGACGGCGGAGGTCGCGGGCACGCGCCTCGAAGGTTGCGTCGAGGTGCGGCGCCGCTGCGAGCTTCCGGAAGGCAAACCCTTCCCGAACGCGACCGCGCAGATCCACGAGGAGCTGTGGTGTCCGAACGTGGGGCGCGTGCGCGAGACCGTACGCTTCCGCCCCGCGCCGACGATCGAAGGTTTCCCGGCCGAGAAGACCTGGACGCTGCGCTACTACCGCGTGCAGGACGCGCCCGCGCTCGCGTTGCCGGAGCCGCTCGACTGCGCGCACTTCCTGATCGCGGCCACCGACGTCCAAGCGGCCTGTGGACCCGCGCTGCGATTCGTGGGAGCCGCGGACGTCGACGGAAGCTGCCGCGCGCGGTTCACCGGATCGGGCGGCGTGCTCGAGGTGCGCGCGCGCCGCTTCGACGCCGCGCCCGACGCGATCGCGCTCGACACGCTGATGCTCGAAGGCGACGAGCGCGCGGAGATCGAAGGAGAGCTGCGGGTGATCGCGACACCGAACGAAGCGACGCCCGACCGCGGCACGGAGGCTCCGACGCCGAACGAAGAGCAGCCGAATTCGCCGACCCCGGACCCGACACCGAACGAAGCGACACCGAACGAAGCGACACCGAACGAAGCGACACCGAACGAAGCGACACCGCGCACACACGGGTTCGTCCTCGCCGAAGGTCCGGTCGGCGTGGCGCTCCGCGGAAGCGACGCGGTCTGCTCGGAGGAACGAGCGCGCCGCCTCGAGCCCCTGCTGCGCAGCCTCGTGCGTCGCTGAGTGCCGTCAGCCGTCGCGGCGTCGCCCCTGCAACACGCGATGGATTCGCTGCAGCAACGCCTCGGCGCCGTACGGCTTCGGCACGAAGTCGACCACGCCCGCCCCCATCGCCTTGGCCAACATCCCGTTCGCGTCGAGCCCGCTCGAGCCGATGATCAGCACGTTCGGGTCGATCGCCTTGAGCGCCACGATCGTCGCGGGCCCATCCATGATGGGCATCGACATGTCGGTGAGGACCACCGCGACCTCGCCTTGGTGCTGCGCGTACAGCGACACCGCCTCCGCGCCGTTCGCGGCCACGATCGCGCGGTACCCGTAGCGTTCGAGCGTCCGTGAGGTCACGCGACGAATCGCCTCTTCGTCGTCGACGATCAGCACGAGCTCCCCGTTGCCGCGCGGAAGACCCGCGGTCTGCATGACGATCGTGTCGATCGAGGTTCGGGAGGCCTCGGCGGGCAGGTAGATCTTGAAGCGAGTGCCTTTGTTGGGCTCCGAATAAACGTGAATGAAGCCCCCGTGGTTCTTCACGATCGCGTGACAGGTGGACAACCCGAGTCCGGTCCCCTTGCCGAGCTCTTTCGTGGTGAAGAAAGGCTCGAAGATCCGGTTTTGAACGTCCTGCGTCATCCCGAGCCCGGTGTCCTCCACTCGGACCAAGACGTACGGGCCCGGCCGTGCCTCCACGTTCATGCCCGCGTAGCTCTCGTCGAGCACCACGCCCTCCACCGCCAGCGTCAGCAACCCGCCGTTCGGCATCGCGTCGCGCGCGTTCACGCAGAGGTTCATCAGGAGCTGGTGCATCTGCGTGGGGTCGGCTTGGATCGGCCAGCTCACGCCGCGCACGAAGCGCGCGGTGACGTTCTTCGGGAACGTCTCGTGGGTGATGCGAAGCACGTCCGCGACGATGTCGGCCAGGTCGGTCGGCTCGCGACGATCCCCCGTGCGGCCGCGCGCGAACGCCAGGAGCTGGCGGACCATCTCCGCGCCACGCGTCGCGGAGGCCTCGAGCACCTCGAGATCCTCGAGCCGCTCCGGATCCTGCTCGCCGTCGCGCAACATCTCCACCGAGGTCAGGATCGGCGCGAGCACGTTGTTCAGGTCGTGCGCGATGCCTCCCGCGAGCGTTCCGACGCTCTCGAGCCGCTGCGCGCGCATGAGCTGCGCCTCGATGTGCTTGCGCTGCGTCACGTCGGTCGCGATCACCAGCACGCCGCGCGAGCTCCTTCCGGCGAGCACGCTCCAGCGCGACGCCACCGTCCGAGGCTCGCCGACCCGCGACAACAGCTCGAGCTCGGCCGTCCACCCGCCGTCGCGACCCGCTTCGGAGATGCAGCGCCGGATCGCGCCGACGTCGAGCCGCAGCAGCGTGTCGACGCGCTGCCCGACGGCCTCGGTCGAGGACCAGCCGATCAAACGCTCGGCGCCCGAGTTCCAGTAGGTGACTCGCTCGTCGGCTCCGACCACGAAGATCGCGTCCTGCGCGTGGTCCAAGAGCTCCGCTTGTTCCGCGAGCGTCTCTTCCGCTTTCTTCCAATCCGTCAAGTCGGTCATTCCACCGATCATGCGAACGGGTCGCCCGCCCGTGTCGTAGAGCACGTGCCCGCGGTCGAACACGAACGCGTAGCTTCCGTCCTTACGCCGGAATCGGTACTCGCCCGACCAACCGGGCGCATGCGCCGCCAGGGCCGCGTCCACACCTCCGACGACCGCCTCGTGGTCCTCCGGGTGCACGCGGGTGGTCCACGACTCGATGGTCGGCTCGATCTCGGATCGGTCGTACCCGAAGAGCGCCTCGAAACCTTCGTTCCACCAGAGCTCGTGGGTGAGCAGGTTCCAGTCCCAGATCGCGTCGTTCGTCGCCTTGGCGAGCTGTCGAAACCGGAGCTCGCTCTCGCGGAGTCGCTCCAAGAGCCGACGGCGCTCCGTCACGTCGCGTACGTAGATCGCGAGGCCTTCATCGGAGGGAAACGCACGAACCTCGAACCACGTGTCGAGCGCCTCGTAGTGCGTGTCGAAGTCGACCGCGACCCGCTCGTCGGCCGCGCGTCGCACGTGCGCCTCGAAGCGGTTGCCGGGCTCGTCGCGGAGGTGGCTCCAGAGATCGGCACCCAGAAGATCCGCGCGCGGACGCCCGAGCAACCGCTCCGCCTCCGCGTTGACGTGCACGAGGCGCCACGCGTCGTCGACCAACACGAACGCGTCGGTGAGGCTCTCGATCGTCGCCGACAAACGCGCCGCCGTGCGCGACGCGTCGCGTTCGAGTCGCTTGTTCTCGTCGACGTCGATCCCCGTGCCGTACCAGACCCGCACGCTCCCGTCGGGATCTCGGATCGGCACCGCGTTCACGCGGAACCAGCGGTACGCGCCATCACGCCGACGCAGGCGATACTCGATCTCGTAGGGCGTTCCGTCGCGTACGCAGGCGGCCCAGGTCTCGAAGCAGGCGGCGACGTCGTCGGGGTGCAGACACGGTTGCCAGCGCGTCTCGGCGGGCGCATCGAGCGGGGTACCCGTGTACGCGAAGAACGCCGCGTTCGAGTAGTCCACCGATCCATCCGCAGTGGCCGTCCACACGATGAACGGCATCGCGTCGGCGAGCTGCTGGAAGCGCCGCCGGCTCTCGCTGATCGAAGCCTCCGCGACGCGCTCGGCCGTGATGTCGAGCAGCGCGCCTTGCACCCGCGTCACGCGCCCCGAGCCGTCACGGACCGCTTCGCCGATCGAGCGAGTCCAGACGTGCACTCCGTCTGCCCGCACGATCTCGCCCTCGACGTCGTACGACTCGCCGGTCTCGATGCAGCGCGAAAGCGCGACCTGCACCGCTTCTCGCGCGGCGGGCGTGTAGCGCGCGAGCGCCTCCTCGACCGTCGGCGCACGACCGGGGCGCAGCCCGAAGATCGCGAAGACCTCGTCCGACCACGAGAGGACCGGCTCCGCGCCGAGATCGACCCACCAAGCGCCCATCCGCACGACGCGGCACGCCATCTGGAGGAGCGCCGCCGTGCGGCGGTACGTCGCGCTGGCCTCGTCCGCTTCCCGCCGCGCCCGCTGCTCGCGCGCCAACGCCGCCGTGAGCTCGGCCTCGGCGACCTTCAAGTCGCTGACGTCCTCGCCGACCCACACGATTCCCGTGATCGTCCCCGCCGCGCTCCGCTCCACCGCGAAGCTCACGCGACACCAGACCTCGCGACGCGCCTCGGTGACGTAGCGTTGCTCCAGCACCGCGTGATCCCGGCGCCCCTCGCGGAGCTCGCCCACCAGCGCCTGCACGCGCGCGCGATCGTCGGGGTGTGTGAGCGACGTCAGATCGACCCCGAGCAGCACCTCCGGCGAACGTTCGAGCATTCGAGCGTACGCCGCGTTCATCTGACGCACGCGGCCCTCGAGATCGGTGGTGGCGATGCCGGTCGCGGCGCTGCGAAACACGCGGCTCGACGACGACTCGCGTGTCAGCGACGCCGTCGCGCGACGCACCGCCAGCCGGATCTCGTCGTCGTTCGACGGATCGAACACGACGTCGACGTCCACCCCCGGCTCCCAACGTGGAACTCGTGGCCACGTCTCGGGGCCGCCGAGCCACACCACGAGGACCGTCGTCCTCGCACGCGCCGACGCGACCCAGTCCACCGCGTCCCGATGGGCGGGCGAGACGAGCACGACCGCGAACGGCCGGCCCGAGAGGTCGGCGTCGAGCTGATCGACGTGGGTGTGACGTGTGACCTCCAGCCCGGCGAGCTCGAGGCGTCGGGCCAGCTCGTGCGTGGTGTCGAGCAAGAACATGGAGCTCATCGCGATCGTTCGTCGACGGTACCACGCTCGGACGTTTCGTTGTGGCGACCTCGCCGGCGGGGTCGAGCCGACGGAGAGTCGGCCCTCGACTTCCGGACCCTCCACGGATTGAAGCCGAGGGGTTCGCGCTCAGGCGCGCTCGTGCACGTCACGCAACACACGCAGCACGGTGTCCGAGGCGTCCGCGCTCAGGCGCGCTTGCACACGTCGCGCAACACGCGCAGCACGGTCTCGGCGGAATAGGGCTTCGTGATGAAGTGGCGAACGCCCGAGTCGCGCGCGGCCGCGACCTTCGAGCTCGTGTCGAGCCCGCTCGCCGCGATGATCGGGAGGTCCGCGTCCATCGTCCGGAGCGCCACCGCGAGCGCCGCGCCGTCCATCACCGGCATGGCCATGTCCGTCATGACCACGTCGATGCGGTCGCGGTGCGTCACGAAGAGCGCGATCGCTTCTGCGCCGTGAGCCGCACAGAGCACGCGATACCCGAAGCGCTCCAGCGTCCGTTGGAGCATCGCGCGGATCGGCGCCTCGTCGTCGACCACGAGCACGACCTCGCCTTGACCGTGCGGGAGCTCCACCCGCGCGGGAGTCGGCGACGAGTCGATCTCGGCCGCGTCGTCGCTGGCCGGCAGGTGCACGACCAACACGGTCCCACGCCCGACCTCGCTGTACGCCCGCACGAAGCCGTGGTGCGCCTTGACGATCGCGTGCACCGTGGAGAGGCCGAGCCCGGTGCCCTTCCCCGCCTCCTTGGTCGTGAAGAACGGCTCGAAGATCCGCTCGACCACGTGCGGGAGCATGCCGTGCCCCGAGTCTTCGACGCGCAGTACCACGTAACGTCCGGGCTTCGCGTCGGGGTTCATCCCCGCGAAGAGCTCGTCCAACGTCACGTTGCGAAGAATCACCCGAAGCGCGCCCCCCTGAGGCATCGCATCGCGCGCATTCAAACAGAGATTCAACACGACTTGGTGGAGCTGCGAGACGTCCCCGCGCACCGACCAGAGCCCGGGCTCGGCGTCGACCGTCCACACGATGTCCCGCGGGAACGTCTCCTTCACGATGCGCGCGACGTCCGCGACCACGCGATCGAGCGCGGTGATCGCTCGCCCCGCCTGGTAGCCACGCGCGAACGTGAGGAGCTGCGTGATCATCGCCGTACCGCGCTGCGCGCACTCCGCGATGGTCTCGAGATCGGTCGCGCGCGCCGGGTCGGTCTCGCTCGATCGGAGGACCTCGGTCGCGAACACGATCGGCGTGAGCACGTTGTTGAGGTCGTGCGCGATGCCCCCCGCCAACGTGCCGACGCTCTCGAGCCGCTGCGTGCGGAGGAAGATCTGCTCGAGCCGGCGGCGCTCTCCGACCTCGGTGTTGACCGCGAGGATCCCGCGCGGCGTTCCGTCCGCGTGACGGAGCAACGTCCAGCGCCCTTCGACCAGGAGCTTGGTTCCATCGCGGCGACGCTGCTCGAGGTCGCCGCGCCACTCTCCCCTCGAGAGGGTGAGCCGCTGGGCGTTCTCGAACTCGTCGACGTTGGAGGCGAAGTGGAGCGAGCGCGCGTCGACGCCGAGCATCTCGTCGCGACGCCACCCGTAGAGCTCTTCCGCGCGACGGTTCACGTAGCGGACGCACCCGTCGAGCTCGCGCACGACGATCGCGTCTTGGGCGTGCTCGAGCAGCTCCGCCTGCTCCGCGATCCGCTCCTCCGCGCGCTTGCGCTCCGAGACGTCGGTCATGCCGCCGATGAGGCGCACCGGGCGGCCCGTCAGATCTCGCAGCACGTACCCGCGCGACAGCACCGTCGCGACCGTTCCGTCCGGTCGCACGAAGCGGTGCTCGATCGCGTAGTCGGAGGCCCCCTCGGCGATCGAAGTACGAACGGTCGTGAGCACGCGTTCGCGATCCTCCGGGTGCACGCGCTGCTCCCAGAGCTCCGTGAGCGTCGCCGATCCGTTCGGACGAACCCCGAAGAACGACTCGAAGGCGTCGTTCCACCACAGCTCGCCCGTCGACGGCGTCCAATCCCAGATCGCGTCGTGCGTGGCTCGACCGAGCAGTCGAAAACGTTCTTCGCTGCGCTTGAGCGAGAGCTCGACCGCCTTGTGCTCGGAGATGTCCTGCAACGCTCCCTGCAGCTCCACGACCGCGCCGCTCTCGTCACGTCGGGCCTCGCCCATCGCGCGGACCCAGATTCGCCGCCCCTTCGCGGTGATCAGCTCGACCTCGACGTCGAAGGGCGCGCCCGTCTCGATGCATCGCTGCACCGCGGCCGCCACGATCGGCCGGTGCTCCTCGACGTAGAAGCCGAGCCCGGCCTCCACGTCGGGAACCTCGTCTTCCAGCTCGTAGATCGCGAGCGTCTCGGGCGTCCAGCGCACGGTCTGATCGGGGAGAGTCACCCCCCATCCGCCGAGACGACCCATGCGCGACGCGATGCGAAGCAGGGTTTGAAGCCGCTCCTCGGTCTCTCGAGAATCCTGATTCGAAACGGCCAAAATCGCGCGTGCGTGCCACGCGACGTCGCGTGCACGGACTTCCCTGCCGCACGAGAGTATCGGAGTTTCTCGCGACGCACATCGGAATCACGCACCTTTCTCGTGACGAACGGCTCTCGTTCTCTCCCCCAATCGGGGGAAACGAGCCTCGGAGTGTCCAAAGGCTCGGACACGTATCCTCCCCGCTTCGGGGCACCTTGACGCTCGTTCGGCGCTCTGCGACCAAGCGGCCATGCCCAGCGTGCAGACGAGCTTGGTGATCGACGCGCCCGTGGACGCGATCTGGCGCGTGCTGACGGACTTCGCCTCCTACGACGCGTGGAACCCGGTGCTGAAGAAGATGCGCGGTCGCGCGAGTCAGGGCGCCGACCTCGACTTCGTGCTCCACCTCGGACCACTGCGCGCGCCGATCGCGGCGCGTGTGGTCTGCGCCGACGGCCGCGAGCTGCGTTGGGAAGGCCCGCGCGTGAAGGCGCTCGCCCCCGTCGCGCGAGGCTCGCACTACTTCCGCCTCGAAGCGCTCGACGAGCGCCGCACGCGCCTCGTGCACGGCGAAGAGTTCGGCGGCCCGGTGTTCGCGCTTCCGTGGAAGGTGCTCGGACCGCGCGTGCAGACGAGCTACGAGGCGCTCAACCACGCCCTCGCCCGCGAGGTCGCGCGGCGCGCCTGACCGTGGGCCGAGCTTCTGTCGGCTTCCTTGAGGGTCTGTCGCCAGACCCTCCGGGGCATGAAGCCCCGAACCCCACCCACGAGCCTTCGCTCACTGCGTCCATCGGCTCCACGCTCACGCGTGGCCCGATTGTCTCGTTGAATCGTGCGGCTACGTGGACTTCATCCACTTCGCTCCGCACGATTCCACTTCGAACCGCTGCGCGCCGTCCAGTAGGGCGGCTTGCGGAAATCGGCCGAGCTTCTCTTCAGTCGCCGCGCAGGCGCTCGTAGGCGTCGTGCACCTCGCGGAACTCGTCCGCGTCGCCCCCGCGATCCGGATGGGTCTCGAACGCACGTCTGCGAAACGCCGCTTTGATCTCGTCCGCGCTCGCGTCCTTGCTCACGCCGAGCACCTGCCGCGGCGGTCGCGGTCCTCGTTTCGTCTTCGGCGCGCTCACTCCGTCGAGCGCACGCAGATCGGCCGGCGTGAAGGGCGGCTGCCCACGGAGCACGCGGTTCCAACCCCGCGCCCAGCGGAAGTCGATCTCGTGCAGCACGCGCCCCGCCGCGAGCTCCGCCGCCGCGAGCGCTTCTTCGCGCGAAGCCGCCCCACCGTTCGACGCGTCGGGTTTGCGAAACGGCACCCGCGTCGGAGGCCCGCTCCACCACGCGGCCCAGAGCCAACGCCCGCGCTGCGTGCGCACGAGCGAGACCACCGGCGAGACGAGCTCGGTCACGTCACTGCGCGTTCGCGGGGCGGTTGGCCTCGGGGTTGCGCAGGTCGAGCCCCTGACGGAGCTGCAGCTCGGACGCACGCGTCTTGAGCAGCTCGGGACGAATCCGTAGGTTCTTCAGCGCCGCGCGCACCTCGGGTCGGATCGCGACCGGCGTCGGCGCGCCTTCACCCGCCGCGAGCTCCGTGGCGTCCGGCGTCTCGGGGGACTCGGCCACTTCGCCGACCCCCTCGGCCTCGGGCGCGCGCGCCACGAGCCGCGCCGACTCGTTGCCCGCCGCGTCGAGCGCCACGATCGCGAGGCCCTCCGGCGCCGCCCCCGGAAGCTCGTGCGTGGTCACCGCGCCGAGCTCCGCCACCACGTTCGCGCCGCTCACCAGTCGATACGCAGTGACGCCCGTCGCGTCCTCCGCGGCCGTCCACGTCAGCGTGGTCGAGGTGACCGTCGGCTCCGGCATCGGATCGGCCGCCGCTTCCACGGTCGCCCCTGGCACCGCCGCTTCGGGTGTGGGCGCCGCGAGCTGCGGGGTCGCCACGAGCTGCGCACCCGCCGGCCAGGTCGGCGCGGTGCCGTCCGCCGTCACGACGCGGACGTGAAGCATCTCGCCTCGGTTCCCGGCCTCGTCGATCGGTTGCACGCTGAAACGCAGCTCGGTCGAGTCTTCCAGACGCTCGAGCGCGTGCTCCTGGGTGCCGGCGGGCACGGTCGCGATCTCCACGTCGTCCTGCAGCACGCGGTAGCTCACGAGCAGGTCGTCGTCGGTCGCCGCCGGCCAACGCAGCGTCGCGGTCGTCGCGGTCACGTCGGCGGAGGTGAGCTCGGCGTCCGAAGGCCAGGAAGGCGGCGTCTTGTCCGCACAACCGGTGAGAGCGAGCAGCAACGAAGCGAAGAGTGCGAGGCGCATGAGGCCGAGCAGCATGTCGCCCGCCCGCGAAGCGTCAAGCGCGGCGGCCGTCGTGACCGTCGTGGTCGGTGCCTCGTGACCAACGGCGATGACGAAGATCTCACCCACGCGCTCGGCGACGACCGAGGACGACGGCGACGCGCACCGTCCGCGTTCTCGAGCTCAGCGTGCGGTGAGCTTCTCGATTCGCGCGAGCACGTCGCGGTAGCGACGTGGGCTCAACCGCTGCGCGAGGTCGAGCATCTTCGCGTCGTTGCCGACGAGGATGCGAGGCTCGCCGCGCACCATGCCCTGCAAGATCGTACGCGCACAGGCCTCGGGGGTCGTGCGGGCCATCTCGTCGAAGGTCTGCACGACCTTCTCGCGATCTTCTCCGGGCCGACGCCCCCGACGAAAACGCGACGAGCGCACGATGTTCGTCTTGATGCCTCCGGGGTGCACGCAGGACACGGTGACGCCGCTTCCGCGCGTCTCGGCGACGAGCGCCTCCGTGAAGCCACGCACCGCGAACTTCGTCGCGTGGTACGCGCCCTGAGTCGGGAACGCGACCATGCCGAAGATGCTCGACACGTTCACCAGCCAGCCGGTCCGGCGCTCGAGCAGGTGCGGGAGGAACGCCTTGGTCCCGTGCACCACGCCCCAGAAGTTGATCCCGACGATCCAGTCGAGGTCTTCCCAGCTCATCTCCGCGATCGTGTCGGTGAGCGAGACGCCCGCGTTGTTGACGATCGCGTCGCAGCGACCGTGCTCGGCGAGCACCGCGTCGCGCCACCCGAAGACCGCGTCGCGGGAGGCGACGTCGACCTCGCGCGTGGACACCTTCGCGCCGATCTCGCGCACCTGCTCGGCCGTCTCGGCGAGCCCCGACGCGTTCACGTCCGAGAGCGCCAGCTCCGCCCCGACCTGAGCCCCGAGCACCGCGAGCGCGCGCCCGATCCCCGAGCCGGCACCGGTGATGGCGAGCACCTTTCCACGAAACGCAACGTCCACGAGCGACCTCCGGCGGCGGAGCGTACGCGGTTTCGTGGGCTGGCGCCGCGCGTGGTTTCGCTTGAGCACGCCGCGTCGTGAACGCACGCGGCTCCTGCGGGGCAAGCCCTCAGAGCGACGCGCGCACCTCGATGCGTTGGCCCGGCACCAACCGATCGCAGGCGATCGTCAGCTCGGGGTCACCACCGCCCGACGCGCCCGTGCCCGACGCCACCGTGAAGACGCGCGTCTCCCCCGGGAGCAGCCCCTTCAGGCTCGTCTCGGACCGCACGCCGTTCACCGCCACGAACGCGTCGTAGTAGAGCGGCGCGATCCCGAAGTTGCGCACCTCGACCACGCTGATCGCCTCGCCGGTGCGGAACGAGAGCACCTCGAGCTTGTAGCCGTTCGCCATCCCCGCCTCGCGGATCCGCGCCACGCTCTGGTGCTCCGGCTGGTCGTTTCCGATCATGTACGTGACGTGAAAACGTGCGGAGAGCTGCTCGTACGTGCGCCCGTGGATCCCTTCCGGATCGAGCGCGTGCTCCTGGTCGAAGTCGGTGTAGTAGCTGAGCTCGCCACCGTGGGGGCTCCGCTCGTAACGGCGCGCGTGCTCGAAGAAGTTCCAGCTCTCTTCGTTGTACCCGTCGTGCTCCTCGTGCATGAACGAGTCGTCGAAGAGCCCGAAGTCGAGCGCTCGGAGCGTCGCGTCCTCCGCGAAGGGCGAGTACTCGTCCGACGCGGCGTCGATGGAGAGGCTCCAGTGCAGCTCCTCGAAGACGTCATCCAAGTGACGCAGAAAGGTCGTCTGGAACGCCTTGCTCGGGAAGGTCTCGCCGATCACGCGCGGGCCGTCGTAGATGTGGTACTCGCCCCAGAGCCCGAAGCCGACCTGCAAGAACGCGATGCGCGGATCTCGATCGTATCGCTCCGCGAAACGTTCGAAGAACTGGAGATGAAACGCCTGCAGCTCGGGGTGTGTCCAATCCGGGAACACCGTGCGCATACCTTCGGTATTCCCGACGGTCTCGTCGTAGTCGGAGAGCGCTTTCAAATACTCCGGCACGGCGGTCTCGCGCCCCGGATAGACGTAATAGAAGCGCACTACGGCTTGGTGACCACGCCCCGCGATCCGGTCGAGGAACGCCTCGAAGTCGTCCCAGTCGTAGGTGTCGCGCGCCGTCACGATCGAGCTCGGCGGCACGTACGCGTACTCGAGCGCGATCGCGTCGCTCGTCTTGATCGCGTCGCCGTTCCACGAGTCCTCCCACAGCACGATGCCGGTCATCGGCTGCACGCGCGTGATCGCGGAGCGCAGCGAGACGTCGCGCAGCGGGCCGGCGTCGAAGGGCAGCGGCGCGTCCGGACGATCCGCGTCACGCACGCCGCCGTCGAGGGAAGCATCGAGCGAGGCGTCACGCGGATCGACCGATCCGTCGGGGGGCGCGGAGTCGTCGCCGCAGCCGGAGAGGAACCCGAAGAAGAAGAGCCCGAGCCCGAGCAGGCGCCGTCGCATCGGAGGAGCATGCGCTCGCCGAGCGTGGTTTGGCATCTCCGTCCGCGTGGTCCGTCAATCGGAGGCCACGTCGTCCGATCCGTCGGCCGGCGCGAGGCCTCGCGCTCGGGGACGCGCGCCCTTCACTCCACGCAGGTCTCGCAGCGCCCGCGGAGCTGCACGTCGTCCACGTGCGCCACGCCCCGCACCTTCACCGCGTCCTCCGGCAGACACTCCACCGTGCCGCACTCGGTGCAGACGAAGTGGGGGTGCTTGTGGACCTCCGCGTCCGCGCGCTCGAAGCGCCAGACGTGGTCGCCGTGATCGCTGCGTCGCGCGAGCCCCACGTCCACGAGGTCGGTCAGGTTCCGGTACACGGTCGCGCGATCGAAGCCGCCGTCGTCCGTGAGCTCGCAGACCTCCGCGTGGCTGAGCGGTCGGTCGCTGTCGAGCAGCACCCGCAGCACCCGCACGCGCGCGCCGGTCGCCCGCAGGCCTCGGGCCCGAAGGGTCTCGCGGAGCTCGGCATCGGTCGGGCGCGACATCGTCCCGGAGCTTAGCTCAGCCACCCCGCGCTGTCGCAATCACAATCGAGTTGCAGGTCGACGGAGCGCCCAGACCTCCAAAAACGACTTCTTTTCGGGCACTTATGACCACGCCGAACCTCACACGGCGCCGACGAAGACCCGAGCGCTTCCCTTCGGCGGTGGGCTCGGCTCCGCGCTCACACGCGCCAGCGCACGAAGAGGCGGTAGCGACCGTCGTCCTTCCACGGCACCTCTTCGATCGCGTGCGAGACGACCTTCGCGCCGGTGAGCTCCACGAGCGCGATCACCCAGCCCACGATCATGTGCGCGTACCAGACCGGCATGTCGGAGTAGCCGGCGATCGAGATCGCCGCGCCGTCGGTTCCGCGATCGACGATGTCGACGTCGCCGAAGTCGAAGTAGCGACTCCACATGCGCGAGAGCGCGCGGATGGAGCGCGCGGGGTCACCTGGGCTCACGAAGGATCGGTGGACGGAGCCGATGAGCTGCTGCGCGCCGAGGCGACCGGACTCCACCGCGACGGCGAGGTCGTGGTTGGCGAGCTCGGCTTGGAGCTCGAGCAGGCGGGTCCAGATGTCGAAGGGGTACCAGTCGGAGACGATGAGCCGCTGGGCGAGGAGCGCTTCGTCGCGCGGCGTGAGCTCGAGCTTCTTTCCGGCGCGTCGCATCGCGTGGACGTGACGAATCAGCGGCACGATCGTCATGCCCTTCGCGCGGCGTTGCGTGGGCTTGGGCGTGAGCCACGAGAGATCGGCGTGTGCGGTGCGCGGCTCGGTTCGTCCGCGCGCGTCGCTGGATTCGCGTGCGGCTCGCGAGCCCGACGACGACGACGTCGAGGGTGAGCCCGACGGTGAGCCGGACGGTGAGTCGGACCGCGCGTCGCTCGGCGGCGGCTCGGCTTCGGCCGGCATCGAGGTGCGCGACGTGCGCGGCACCTCGCGCGGGCGCGACTGGCTCTCGGACTCGTCGCGCGCGCGCCGACGTTCGCTCGCCGACGAGCTGCGCTCGACGGGACGCCAGCTCGCGGTGTGATCGGGCAGACCTCGTTCGAGGATCGGCGCGAGCGCATCGGCCAGAGCCGCCGCGTCGTGGGGTCGTTCGTTCGGCTCTTGCGAGAGGCAGCGGTGCACGAGCGCTTCGTAAGCGGGCGGAAGGTCGGGCACGCGCTCGCGGAGCGGAGTGAACTTGCCGCCGTGGATCTTCACGAGCACGTCGAAGGAGCTCGTGCCGGCGAAGGGCACGTCGCCGAAGGCGGCTTCGTAGAGCATCACCCCGACCGACCACACGTCGGAGGCGGGCGAGGCGTCGCGTGCGCTCCGGGCTTGTTCGGGTGCGACGTACTTCACGCTGCCGACGAGCACGCCAGTCTCGGTGAGCTCCGCCGCGCCGCCGTCGCGCGCGATGCCGAAGTCGAGGAGCTTCACGCGCGGACCGAGCGGGTTGCTGACGACGAAGAGGTTCTCGGGCTTGAGGTCGCGGTGCACGAAGCCCTTGCGGTGCGCGACCGCGAGGGGCTCGAGCGCCTCGAGGAGCAGCGCGATCTTCTCGCCGAGCGTCGCGTCGGTGCGCTGGAGCACGCCGCGGTAGCTCTGTCCGGAGAGCAGCTCCATCGCGACGAACATCGTGCCGTCGGTGTCGACGCCCGCGTCGAGCACTTGGACGATGCCGGGATGACCGATCTCCGCGGGCGCCCGCGCTTCGCGGAGGAAACGCGCGTGCGAATGGCCGTCCTCCGCGTGGTCGTGGATGAGCTTGAGCGCGCAGCGGCCGAGGGTCGCCGTGTGGCGCGCGAGGTAGACGGCGCCCATCCCACCGGCGCCGAGCTTCTTCAAGAGCTCGTAGCGTCCTCCGACGACGCGCGTCATGCGTCGAGCGTAGCCGATCCGTGCGAGTGTCGGAGCATCGTCGCGTCGGGGGTCGCCCGACCGTGACCTCGTGACCGGACTGCGGATCCGCCGCGCGGCGAACGACTCGCACGAAACGGTCGCGGTCTCGGGCGGCGCGTGCTTTCGTTCCACCATGGCGCTCGATCACGCGGGGCTTGCGAGCGCGAAGAACGAGCCGACGGCGAGCGACGAGGAGAAGAAGTCGTGAGCGAACGACCGGGAACCTGGGTGCGCGATCATCTCGCGAACGAACGCACGCTGCTCGCGTGGGTGCGGACCTCGATCGCGTTCATGGCGTTCGGGATCGGCATCGCGAAGCTCAGCGTGCTCTTGCAGATCGACGCGCTCGAGCATCCGGAGATCGCGGCTCGGCTCCCGAGCGCGACGGTGTCGCAGCTCGTCGGCGCGGGCCTGGTGGCGGTGGGCGGGCTCGTGGGGGTGCTCGGCGCGTTGCAGGCGCGACGCTGGGCGCACGAGATCGCGGGCGATCCTCCGAGCGCGAGCGCGCTGATCCTCACGGTCGGCATCTCGATCGCGACGAGCGTAGGGTTGCTGGTCTACCTGCTCGTGTGAGCCGAACGAGGGGGCCTCGCACGTTCACGTGCGCGCGCGCCAGAGCGCTGTCGCTGGACGATTCTCGCGAACGTCGAACACACGGTCGCGATCTTGCCCCCCGCCGCACCATCGAGAACATTGCCGGCCGTGCGCGGCTCGATCCTCTTCTTCGCGCTCCTCTCGTTCGTGGCGAACGCTCGCGCGCAACAGCGCGCCGACGTGTGGGTCGTACCCGTGGCGAACGATCCCGCGAGCGCGGCGCCGATCGCAGACGGCACGCGTGAGTCGCTGCGCGCCGCGGGCTACGCGGTGCCGGCCGCGGAGGCGATGACGGAGCGCTTCGAGCAAGCGATCTCGTTGCCCGCCCCCGAGCTGAGCCAACGTCAGATCGACGAGTGGGTGCAGCGCTCGACCTCCGCCGTGCGTCACCTCGCGCGCGCCGACTACGAAGCCGCGCGCGCCGATCTCGCGATGACGCAGCGCCTCACGGAGAGCGCGACCGAAGAGCTCAACCGCGAAGCGGGTCGCGCGCGTCAGGTGCTCGACACCTGCCTCTACCTGGTGCGCGCGTTCGTGGAGACGGGCGATCCGACGCAAGCCGAGCGCCAAGCGCGCGAATGTCGGCGCCTCGTGCCGCGCGTGGATCCGAGCCAGTTCCGTCACACGCCCGAGGTGCGCGAGCTGCTCCAGCGCGTCGACGACGCGATCGCGCGCGAGCCGCTGGGGCGGTTGGTCGTGCACAGCGAGCCCTCCGGTTGTGCGGTGCGCCTCGCGGGTGTCGCGTCCGGACAGACGCCCTTCACGCTCGTCGATCTCGCGCAGGGAAGCTACCGCGTGCAGGTCGAGTGCAGCCCCGAGCACCGCGGACGCGTGCACCGCATCGAGGTCGGACCGGGCGAGACACGCGTCGCGATCGACACCCGGCTCGATCAAGCGATCGGCTCGCGGCCCATCGTGCACGCGCGTGGCGAGCACGCGATCGACGCGCTGAAGAAGCTCGGTCGACGCCTCGGCGTCTCGATCGTCGCGCTCGAGCCCACCGCACGCGGCGGCTGGACCGCGCGCCTCGTCGAGCACGGCGAGGTCGGCGACCGCGTCGCGCTCGGCCCACGCGGCGAAGCGGACGACTTCCTCGCCAGCTTGCGCGGCGAGCCCCGCACCGACACCCCTTCGGTCGACTCGTCGCGCTCACCCGCGTGGCTCGTCGCGGGCATCTCCGCCTCCGCGCTCGCCCTCGGCGCGTACGCGGGCGCGATCGCGATCCACCGGCTCCGCCTCGACGCGGGCGATCGTTACGTCGCGACCGACGTGAGCGACCCCGAGCTCGTCGATCGCCAAGACCGTTGGCTCGGCTACCAAGTCCCGACCCACGTGCTCGCGTACTCGGGCGGCGCGCTGCTCGCGCTCGGCGTCGCGCTCGCGCTCCCCGAACGCGACGGAACGCCGTGGTGGGCGTGGCTCTCCGGCGGCGTCGGCGTCGCGTTCGCCGCGATCGGCGCCGGCCTCGTGGCCGCGCTCCCCGATTGCCCCAACGTGCTCGAGAACCGCCGCGCCTGCGTCGACCGCGGCCAAGGCGGACAACGCACCAGCTTCTTCGTCAGCGCGGCGCTCCCGCTCCTCGCGGTGCCGCTCACCTACGTCTTCGGGCGCGGCACGCGCGTCGAAGCCTCGGCCGGCGCGGACCACGCGCAGCTCTCTCTGCGAGGGACGTTTTGACCACCACGACCGCTCTCACGCGAGCCACGACTTCTCGACCGGGTCGGCGGGGTCAGCCGCCGACTTCTCGCTCGTCCACGACCCGCGCGCCTTCCAATCGCGGAATCGCAGATCGGTCCGTCGCGAATCGATCCGGCGCGAATCGATCCGTCACAGATCGCTCCGTCGCGAATCGATCCGTCGCGAGTCGATCCGTCGCGAGTCGATCGTTCGAAGCGAGTCACGCGGGCGAAACGTTCCGACCGCTCTCGCTTTCGCTCGCGGCACTCCTCGCGCTCGCCGCGATCGCCGCATCCTCTCCCGCGCACGCCCAAGACACCGCGCCGGACGGTGAGCTCCGCATCTTGCTCTTGCCCGCGCTCGGCACCGAAGAGCTGCGCGGTGGCCCCGGCGGTCTCGCGGTCGCCACCGTCGAGCGCGCGCTCCAAGCCGCCCGCTTCGCGCCCGAACATCCCGCCGGCGAGGTGCTCGACATCGTTCGCGATTGTCCGGACACCACCGTGTGTCTGAACCAGCTCCTCGCGGCCGCCGGCCTGCGCGAAGCGGTGCTCACGGCGGTGTGGGCGCGCGCGGGCGAGACGGTGCCGCACGAGGTGCTCGTGACCTTCGCGGACGCCGACGGGCACCAACACAGCGGACGCGCGGAGGTCGAGGGCGACGACGTCCCGAACGCGGCTCGACGCGCCTTCGCGCGCGCGCTCTCCGCGCGCCTCGGCGAGAACCAGGTGCTCCTCCGCTTGCGCGGCTCGCCCATCGGCGCCGCCGTCACGATCGACGGCCGCAGCGTCGGCACCTTGCCCACCGACGTGCGCGTCGAGCGCGGCTCGCACCGCGTCGCGGTGAGCGCGACCGGCTACCGCACCGAGCGGCGCGAGATCGAGCTCGACACCTTCGAAGCCGAAGAATCCTTCGCGCTCGACGAAGGATCCGATCCCTCGAACGCGCGCGTCTCGCCCTTGAACTACGTGCTCGGCGGGAGCCTGCTCGCGGTGGGCGTCGGCTTCGGCGCGGTCGCGATGGTCGGCCTCGCGCGCGACGGAAGCTGCACCGACGACTGCGCCCCCGTGATCCGCGACGACGGCGTCTACGCGCGCCGCTACGCCTTCGGCCCCCGCGCGCTCGGCTACACGATCGCGGCCGGCCTCGGCCTCGTCGGCGGCGTCGTGATCCTCGCGTGGCGACCTTTCCGCGACGAGCGCCTCGACGTCGCGCTCTCCCCGACCGGCCTGCGCCTGCGCGGGAGCTTCTGATGCGGGCCCTTCTCTCGGTGCCGAGCGTGTTCCTCGAGCGCACGATCTCCCCCAGAGTTTCGTGTCGACGCGCTACGAATCCTGGATGATCGCGATCGCTTCGCCTTCGTTCTCCGCATTGTTCATCTTCTCCGAGTGACCGTCATGCGCACGTTCTTCACGTTTGTTTCACTCGCCCTCGCGCTCGTCGGCTGCCTCGATCGCGAGCTGGTCCCGCTCGACGCGAGCGCGGACGTGACCGCCACCGACGCCCATGCGGAAGGCGGGAGCGCGTGCGCCGACTGCGACGCCGCGCACTGCGTGGACGGCGAGTGCGTCGAGTGCACGGCCGCCACCGAAGCCGCCGACTGCACCGAGCCCGAGCGCCCCACGTGCGTCGCGAACGTCTGCGGCGCGTGCACCGACGCCGACGACTGCGGCCGCTTCCCCGGCCTGCCCGCCTGCGCGACGGCGGGACCGCTCCTCGGTCAGTGCGTGGCCTGCGACGCCGCGACCGACTCCCTCGATCCGGCCGCCGCCCGCTGCGACGTCACCACGCGCGCCTGCGTGCCCTGCGAAGCGAGCCCCGACTGCACCCGCTTCCCCGACACCCCCGTGTGTGCCCTCGAAGGCGACCGCACGGGCGCGTGCGTCGCGTGCGCGGCGGACACCGACTGCACGGATCCGACCGCCTCGCGCTGCGATCTCGTGACGAACACCTGCGCCCCCTGCGACGACGACGACCAGTGCACGGGCCCGAACGAGAACGTCTGCGCCGCCGGCACCTGCGTGCAGTGCACGGAAGACACCGCCGCGACCCACTGCGGCGAGAACAGCTGCGACCCCGTGGCCCGCGCGTGCACGACGACGGCCCGCGACTCGCTCGCGAGCTGCCAACCGTGCTTGTCGGACACCGAGTGTGATGGCGAGGCCGCATGCGTGCCGTTGCGCTTCGCGGGCGCAGACCGGGGGCACTACTGCCTCGCCGTTCGACCCGAGGCTGGGTGCCTGACGAACGATCCTCCCTACCGCGTGGGGCTGCCCGATCGTCGCAGCCGGTCCGGAGCGGGGCCCTCGACATACTGCGGAATCAACGAGGATCTCACGACTTGCGAGGCCGTGCTGGTCGCGATGGAGAGCACCGCATGCGACTCCGCCGACCCTGATGCGTGCCCAGAAGGAGGCCTCTGCGCACGCGTTTCTTCGGGCGATCTCCAGTGCACGTACGCGTGCTCACAAGGCTCGGAGTGTCCTCTGACAGGCACGTTGTCGCTCTGTACGAACCTGGCTGGTGACGATTACTGCGGCCGACGCTGAGCCCCGCTCGAACAACCCATGCCGGCCTCCAAGCAGCCGAAGCCACGACGTGCACGTGACCGCCGCGATGGCGTACGTTGCCCGCGTGTCGACGTTCCCCGAAGACCACGCGCCGACGCCGGACGATCGCGCCGAGGACTGCGTGCATGACGTACGCGCGCAGCTCGGCAACGTGGCGGTCGAGCTCCGGCGCGTGGCCTCGCTCGCCATCGCGGAACGTCCTCCCGCGTCGACCGTGGTGACGGGCATCGGTGGATCGGAAGGCCCCGCGCGGCTCTTCGCCACCGCGGCGAGCACGCCCACGTCGCCCGTGCGTTTCGTGCCGCTCTCCAGCTTCGCCAGCACCCGCCCTCGGGCCGAACGCCTCGTGCTCTTCTCGCAAGGGCTGTCCCCCAACGCCCGCCTCGCGCTCGCGCGTCGCGCGGATTTCGCGGAGACGCTCCTGATCGGCGCGGTCGACCCCGAGACGGAGCCCGATCTCGAGCGACGCGCCCTCGCGCGAACGCTGCGCGACGAAGGTGTCGTCGCGATCACGCACGGGCCGCCCCACGAGTCGGGGATGCTCGTGCGGCTCGTGGGGCCGACCGTCGCCTCGGCCGTCGCGCTCCGCGTCGCGAGCGTGCTCGGCGGTGCGCCGTTCGACGCCGATCGTGCCGCACGCGCGTACGTGAGGTGCTCGGCGGAGAACGCCGAGCCGATCCCGCCGAACGCACCGCTCGCGCTCGTGGCCGCCGGCGCCCTCACCGAAACGCTCCTCGGTCTGCGCTGGAAGTGGCTCGAGACCTTCGGCACCGACCCTCACGTCTTCGACGTGCTCGCGTGTGCGCACGGCCCGCTTCAAGCGCTCTACGAGCGGCCCGCGACGTGGCTGGCCTTCGAGAGCCCCGCATCCGAGGGCCTCGTCGCGCGCTTGTCGCGGGCGCTGCCCTCGCATCACGCCCTGCGTCGCCTGCGCGTCGACGACGACCCCTCGATCGCCTTCTTCGAAGCGACCGCGCACCTCGACGCGCACCTCGTGGCCACCCTCGCCGCACACCCCCGCGATCTTCGTTGCTGGCCCGGTCGAGGCGCGGACGCACCCCTCTACGACCTCGGGTCGTGAAGACGTCCTCGGTCGCGGGGTCAGCCGCCGACTTCTCGGTCGCGTCGACGGGGTCAGCCGCCGACTTCCATCCACTTCAATCGAGACGGCTCCACCACGCGTCGGAGCGCACGCGTGATGGATCCGCATCGGCAGTGTGGGTCAGCGGACCGTTCTCGTGGCCACCGATCAGCCACCGACCTTCGCCGATGAACATCGCGCGAAGCTCCGCGTGGCCCGAGGTCGTGGGCACACCTTCGACGCGCTCGACGACGCGCCGCGCGGGGCCGGACAAGCGCACGAGGAACGGCGACCCCGGCGTGAAGACGCTGCGACCGCTGGGGTTCTGTCGCCAGCCTTCGGTGCCGCCGACGTAGAGCGCGTCACCGTCGTACGCGGCGGTCTGCGCGAGCGCCGAGCCCTCGAGGTCGATCGAGGTCACCGCAGCCCTCCGGCCATCGTGGTCGAGCTCGCTCACCATCGCGTGCAGCTCGACGTTGTCGCGCCCGAGCTCGCGTCGATGTCGACCGATGACCGCGACGCGATCCGCGCCCGCGACGAGCCCGAAGAGCTCGTCCTCCACGTCCGGCACCCCGATCACGCTCGTGAACGCGCGCGTCCCTTCGCGATCGACGCCCGCAACGAACGAGTCGTAGGTGCCCTCGCGCGGGTAGAGCTCGGCGCGCACGAGGTCGAGCGCCGTCCCGAACGCCGCGTTGTAGCGAAGCACTCGCGTGCGGTCGGCGAGCCACGCCACGAAGACGCGGCCGCTCGGCGCGACCGCGAGGTGCGTGACGTAGGGCGCGACCATCGCGTCGAAGTCGTCGTAGCTGCCTCCGATCGGGAGGAACGGAGTGGCTGCGGTCGCGGGCGCGACGAGCGTGCGCTGCGGTGCGGCCGAGCCACGCAGGCGGTAGACGAGCACCGCGAAGTCCTCGCTCATCAGCGAGATCACGGTGTCCGCGCCGTCGCAGACGATCTTCGGGCTCGCCTCGCTCAGCGGCGACACCCGCAGCGCGTCGCGCGGCCCGTTCAACCACGCGAGCGGCTCGTCCCGCAAGCTCGGATCCTCCCACGTCGCGCGGCGCGCGAGCCCGTCGGGGTCGCCGTGCGCGACGAAGACCCGACGGTCCGCGTCGATACCGACCGCGCTCCAGGTGTCGTCGTCGCGCGTGCACGCGTCGACGAGGCGCTCGTTCTCCGACGGCGCCCAGACCGTCACGCGCGTCTCGCCGACCGCCCGCACGATCGCGCGCGGACCGAGATCGAACTCGCCCACGACGCGCGGTTGCGGCGCGAGGCGCTCTTCGATCCACCAGCTCTCGTGCGGTGCTGCGCGCAGGAAGCGGACGATCGCGCGGTCGGGAATCCGCCCTTCGCGAAGGTCGGCTCCTCCGTCCGCGCCGCCGTCACCACGGCCCGGGCCGCCGTCGAACGGGAGGCCCCCGTCGGGCGAAGGATCGATCGTGGAGTGGCTCGAGCACCCGAGCAGAGCGAGCGCCACGAGGAGGAACGACGTCGTCGAATGCGAATGCGAGGTCATGTCCCGGTAGTGGCGATCGACGCCAAAACCGCCACGACGCGACGACGGAAGCGTCCACTGGAGAGAACACGTCCGCGCGCTCGCCGCGAACGAGCGGCGGCCGAGTCACGAAGCCGCCCCCCCAGCTTCGTTTCCTCGATCGTCACCCGCGAACGGCGCGCCTGCTCAATCCTCGAACGGCGCCGGGAGACCGCGCGAGCTCGCGGGCTGGTGGCACATCACGCACGCGAACGGACCGTTGGAGCTCATGGCCATGAACGGGCTCTGGGTCTCGCCCGCCTCCGCGTAATCCGCCATGCGCTCGTCGAGGGCCGCGCGCTCCGCCACGAGGCCCTCGCGCGCCGGCCAGTTCTCCGTCCCCGGATAGGCGAGCGCCCGATCGTAGAGCGCGATCGCGCGCTCGCGATCGCCGAGGCGCACGTACACGTCCGCGAAGACCCAGTCCGAGCCCGGCACCGCGAAGGGCGCGCGCGAGGTCGTGGTCGCGCACTCGTGGTTCGGGCAGAGCGCTTCGTACTCGTCGAGCGCCTCGCGCGCCTGCTCGGGCCAGCCGCTCTCGAGCGGGAGCCCCGCCGCGCTCGTCACGAAGAGGAAGAGCCCCGCTGCATCGCCGCGCGACATCTCGCGCAGAAGCGTCAGCTTCTCGTCCGCTTCTTCGCGGCTGCCGAGCTCGATCGGCGCGACGTAGGGCAGCACCGCGTCGATCGAGAGATCGAACGAGTCGATCATCGGATGCACGAAGCTGTCGCTCGGCACCAGCTCGAGCGCGCGATCGAAGTCCGCGAAGAACGAAGGCACGCCGCCGCCTTCGATGTAGCGGTTCTCGGTGCTCAGCGCGGTCGCGAGGTGACCGCGGCGGAAGTACATCATCCCGAGCCGGAGCGGATCGATCTCACCCGAGGCTTCGAGGCGCGCGATCGTCGCGTCGTAGATCGCGCTGACCTCGCGGCGCGATGCGTGGTCGAAGGTGAGCGCCTGCCAGAAGTGTTGCTCGGTGCACGCGAACGCCTCCGCGCCGGTGGTGCCCGCGCAGTCCGCCGCGAAGTGCCCGTCCCAGCGACCCTCGAGGTTCGAGAAGTCCGGGAAGTGGTGGTCCGGATTCGCGGTGTAGCCAGTGAACTCCCAGCCCGCCTCCGAGACCACGGCCGGCTCATCCGATCCACAACCCATCGAAACCAATAGACAAATCAAGGAAGCGAAGCGACGCATGCGAGTCTCCAAAAGTGAGAAGTGGGACTTCTCGCTTCGTGCCTTACATTCCGCGCGCAAGTCCGTGGGCCCACGCACAGAGCGCAGAACACGTTTCGCCGAGCTCGCGAGGCGCGGACCGCGACGTGCGCGTGGATGCGAACGCTCGAAGAGCGGCCCATCGAAATCCCCCATGATTCCGAGGCTTGGCAAAAAGGGTGGATCCTTCGAGCTGCTCCGGATCCTTCGAGCTGCTCTGGACCGCGTGGATGCGAACGCTCGAGGAGCGGACCCTCGAAATCCCCCATGATTCCGAGGCTTGGCAAAAAGGGTGGATCCTTC
>CALJLK010000220.1 GCA_937982655.1 uncultured Sandaracinus sp. | reverse complement strand
GTCGGGTGGCGGATAGTCGACCAACACCGGCACCAGCCGGCCGGCCTCGATGTGCTCGTCGATGAGGAAGTCCGGCAGCGCCGCGATGCCGATACCCGCCAGCGCCGCGACCGTGAGCGCTTCCCCGTTGTCCGCCTTGTAGCGCCCGCGCACCCCGACCGTCGTGACCTTGCCGTCGGCCACGACGCGCCACGGGTCGGTCCCCTGCATCAGCGCTTCGTGGTCCATCAGCTCGTCCGGAGTGCGCGGCGCACCATGCGCGCGGACGTATCCGGGGCTGGCGACGAACTTGCCGCGCAGCGGCGCCACGCGGCGCGCCACGAGGTTGGAGTCGGGGAGGTAGCCGACCCGGATGGCCGCGTCGAAGCCTTCGCCGATCAGGTCGACGAATCGATCGGCGTACGACGCATGCACGTGCAGCTCCGGATGGCGCCGGGCCAGCTCCACCAGCACGGGCGCGATGTGTGTGGGTCCGAACGAGAGCGGGGTGGCGATGCGCAGTCGCCCGCAGAGCGCGCCCTCGGGCGACAACGCATCACGCGCGCTGTCGAGCTCCGCCACGACGCGCGCGGCGTGCTCGCGAAACGTGGCGCCGGCTTCCGTCAACGCGGCACCACGCGTCGAGCGCGACAGTAACTGCACCCCCAGATCCTTCTCCAGCCGCGCCAGCCGGCGACTGACGATCGACTTGGACAGCCCCAGCCGCCGCGCCGCCGGCGTCACACCGCCCGCGTCCGCCACTTCCACGAAAGTCGTCAGGTCTTCGAGATCGAACATCGGAGCGTTCCTCTTTGCGCAACACACTGGCGCGATGGGCGCGGCTTACGTCGCCCATACAGGAACGCCATGCTCCGAACCAGCGGTCGCGGACGAGATCCGGCCGTCTCACGCACCACCAAGGAGCCGCCGATGAACGAGTCGCAGGGAGTCTGGAAGCACGAGGACGCCGTATTGGTCCTCATCGACTACCAGAAGGAGATGTTCGACGGGGTGCGGTCGGAGACCGACGCAGACCTCATCGACCTCAACGTCCGGCTGCTGATCAAGGCCGCGAAGGCCTTCGACATTCCCATCGTGCTCTCCACGGTGGGCGTGGAAATGGGTGTCAATCATCCCACCCGTCAATCCATCCTCGACGAGCTGCCCGGGATCCAAATCATCGATCGTTCCTCGATGAACGCGTGGGAGGACGAGGCGTTCGTCGACGCCGTGAAGCGCACCGGGCGCAAGCGTGTGATCTTCGGTGCGCTCTATACGGAGATCTGCCTCGCCTTCCCGGTCGTCGATGTGCTGAAGGACGGATACGAGGCCACCTTCGTGGTCGACGCCGTCGGCGGTCTATCCCAGTTGGCGCATCGCACGGCGATCGAGCGCCTCACGGCCGCGGGCGCCGTACCGAACACCGCCCTCGCGCTGGTCACCGAGCTCTTTCGTGACTGGAACGCACCCGTTGCCGGGAAAGCCCGCGAGATCATCAGTTCCTATTTCGCCGACCTGAAGAAGAGAAGCTGATGGCGGAAATGCAAGCCGCCCTACCGGAAGGCGCGCAGCGACCGACGGGAGCGAAGGCTCGTGGGCGAGGACCCCATCGGGCTCGTGGGGGAGGTCTGCCTCGTTGGGAGGGTCTGGCGACAGACCCTCAGGAAAGCTGAAAGGATCACGACACCATGAGTGATGCATCGAACACAATGCGACAGGTTCGGGGCCGTACGCGCGGTCACTCGCACGGCGGCATCACGCGCCTGATGAGCCCGGGAGACCTGGGCGAAGTGCTGAAGCCGTTCGTGTTCCTCGACATCTTCGAAGGAGACATGGCCAGAATGCAGCAAGCGATGCCGCTGCATCCGCACTCCGGCATCGCGACCATCACGGTATTCACCGAAGGAGACGTGTCGTACGACGACCCGAAGGTCGGTCGCGGCCGAATCGGCTACGGCGGCGTCGAGCTCATGCAGGCCGGCGGCGGCGTGTGGCACGGCAAGGAGCTCTCCGCCGGAACGTCGCGGCGCGTCCGGGGCTTCCAGCTCTGGGTCGCGCTGCCGCCGGAGCTGGAGAACGGTGCCGCCGAGCCGCAATACGTGGAATCGCACCGTACGCCCACGATCGGGCCGGCACGCCTCGTCGTCGGCAGCTTCGCCGGTGAGCACGGCGCGGCGCGTGCGCCCGCAGGGATGAACTACCTGATGGTGCGACTCGCGCCGAACGAGTCGTGGCGCTACCGCCCACCGACCGGTCACACCGTCGCCTGGCTGGCCATGAGCAGCGGCGACTTGGTGGGTGCGACACCGGCTCACGCCGGCGAGCTCGTGGTGTTCGAAGAAGGCGACGAGGACGTCTCGCTGCAGGCCGGGCCGGCGGGCGCCTCTCTGGTGCTGGGTTCCGCCGTGCCGCACGACTACCCGCTGCACCTCGGCAACTACTCGGTGCACACCTCCGAGCTCGCGTTGGCGAAAGGAGAAGCCAGGATCCAGGAGCTGGGAGAACGGCTTCGCGCCGAGGGGCGTTTCGGGCAGCAAGGACCGACGCCCGTGCAGCGTTGAAGTCGCAAGCAGGCTCCGCACGACTCCGATGCGCGGCCCGGCCAGCCCGAGCCGCGCATCGGTGCGTCCGGCGTAGGCTTCGTCGACGAAGGCGTCGCTCTCGAACACCTCGCGCTCCGTCCTTTCGGCGGGTCGACGTCGAGCCGCCGAAGACGCTCGCACTGAAGCCGAACGTCGCGGCGGCGCGCCGTACTCACCCCGCAATCAGCTGGCGAAACTCCTCTTCACACCATCTCCGGAAGGTGGTGGGCGTGTCGTGCCGGGAGGCCGGCGTGACGAGGTGATCCATTCCTTCGTTCTTCGGCGGGCAAGTCTGCGGTTCGAGGGCCGCAAGCTCGCGACACGTGTGGAAGCAGCGCAGGAGCCGAGGTTCCACCATCCTCCGCGCCTGCACCGCCTCGATCACGTCGAGCAGCTACGCGGCCTCACGAACCGACGAGCGATGCGAGCCGGATGTGGTTCCACGGCGCGACGCACGTCGCCGCGCGACGAACGCCACGAGGAGGAGCCACGTCGCGCTCGACGCCCGAGCCGACGCCACGTGGCATCCCCCACCGTCGACGACCTCGTCGACGCCCGCGTCGAACGGACCCGACGTCGACGCGTCACGCTCCGGCACCCCCGCGTCCATCGGCCGCGGGCGCAAGCGCGCGACCTCTTCCGCCGTGAGCTCTTCGCCGGTGGCCCCGTCGACGAAGCGCGCGTCGTCGCACGCGAAGACGTGCGTTTCGCGGAGCTCGTGCAGGGTGTCGGCCGTGCGCGTCGTCAACGCGCCGACGACGAGCTGACTCCCCGGCGCGAGCCCGTCGCCTCCACGGCACGCGAGCGGGAACGACGCATACACCCTTCGACCGTTCGGAGGAGGGCTCGCGGAGAAGTCGCCGACGGAGATCACCGGGACGATCCAAGGCGCCCAATCGAGCAAGAGACCTCCGCCTTCGACGTGCAGCGTGACCTCGGCGTAGAAGCCCGCGTAGAAGCCCTCCTCGGCGATGCCCACCACACCCGTCTCGATCCGCAACGGCGGCGCGGGAGGTGTCGCTTCGCCTTCGACCACGTCGTACTCGACCTGCACGACACCCGCGGGGTTGGGCTCGTCGCCGAGCCGGTCGGTCCCGCAGACGTAGCCGCGAAGCTCCACGCGCGCGCCGACGGTGAACGGCGCCGAAGGCATCACCACGACGAACCCTGGCGCGTCGAAGACCCGCGCGAGCTCGGAAGGAACGAGCGTCTCGGCGCCGTCTCCGACGGTCTGCCAGAGCTCGAGGATCGAACCGCTCTCGCCACCGCGGGGAGCACGGACGACGAACGCGGGCTGGTCCGCCGGAATCGATCCCGCCGCGGGCCAGGGCACGCCGGCGACGCACGGAATGGGTCCGCTCTCCGCGTGCGCGACGCCCGAGCACAGGACGCCCGAGAGCTGGACGAGGAAGACTACGGCGGCGAGGCGCATCGGCTCCTCAGTAGTTGGCGGCGAGCACCGCGTCGAGGGGCGGCACGGCTGCGAGCTCGTCGAACACCTTCGCGAGGATAGGAACCTCCACGGCGCCGAGCAATCGAGCGCCGCCGTGGAGGCTCTCGACCTGCACGAACCCGCGACTGGAGCACGCGCGTGACCGCCCGGTGACGACCGAAGCACCGCCGTTGCCTTCTCCCACGCACCCGCCGATGCTCGCCGCATGAGTGACGGCATCGAGCGGATTCGGGGCAAGGGCATCACGGTCGTGTTCGAAGGGCGCAAGTGCATCCACTCGCGCAACTGCGTGCTGGCGCGGCCCGACGTGTTCGTGCCGAACGTGCAGGGCGAGTGGATCCATCCGGAGGTCGCGACGCCGGAGGAGATCGTGGCGCTGGCGGAGAACTGTCCGTCGGGGGCGATCCGCTACGAGTACGACGACGGGCGCACCGAGCCGCCCGCGAAGGTGAACGTCGCGCGGGTGCGCGAGGACGGGCCGGTGGCGATCACTGGTGAGCTCGTGATCGCGGGCGTGGAGGCGCGGCGCGCGACGCTGTGCCGCTGCGGCGCGAGCAAGCACAAGCCTTACTGCGACGGCTCGCACACCGCAGCGGAGTTCAAAGCGTCGGGCGAGCGCGCGCCGAAGAAGGTCGATCCGCTGCCGGTGCGCGACGGGCGCCTCGAGATCACGCGCGTGAAGGACGGGCCGCTGAAGGTCGCGGGCAACCTCGAGGTCTGCACCGGCACCGGACACCCGGTCGCGCGTGGCACGCAGACGTGGCTCTGTCGGTGTGGGCAGTCGAAGGACAAACCCTTCTGCGACGGCTCGCACACGAAGGCGGGCTTCGTGGCCGACGGCGATTGACGCAACTCGCGCGTCGAGGGCGCGTGGTGAGTCGTGTGCTCATCACGTGCCGTTCGTGACGTGCATCGCGTGCTCACACGTCGACGCGAACACCGCGTCGTATGCGATCGGTCGCGCTCGCGAGAGTCGATGCGGCGCCGTGATGCGTGGACGGAATGCGCGACGTATGCCCCTGCGTTCTCGACGGATGCCTCGGCTCCTCGCGTTCTGCGGGCTCCTCACGCTCTCCCTCACGGGGTGTCGAGCCGCGGGTGAGGGCTGTGACGCGGCTCGGCTGGGCATCGTGAGTTGCCACGTGGGGGCGGTCTGTCTCACGACGTCTTCGTGCGCGGGCCTCATCGACTGCCCAGGGATGTGTAGGTCGACGTGCAACCGCGACGCGGACTGTCCGAGCGGCTGGCATTGCGCCAGTGGCCTCCATCCGACGCGGAAGATTTGCTGGGATTGAGATCCGAACCCGGCCGAGTGAGACACTCGCTCGCCCGAGAGACGGGGAACACGTCGGCACCGAACACGTCGGGCCGGTGCGAATCGTTCTCGGTGCTACGCTGCCGCGCATATGTCGTCTCCGCTTCGCATCGCCCTGCTCGTCGTCCTCTCTCTCTCGCTCGCGTGTGGCGACGACGATGGCCCTGCGGTGGACGCGGGCGGTCTCGACGCGGGGGAGGTCGACGCCGGCGCGGAGACCGACTCGGGCGTGGATGCCGGCGCGCGCTTGCCCACGACGATCGGCGGCGATCGGCCGGCCAACGTCGTGCTGCCGCGTGACTACGACGGGACACCGCGACCGCTCGTGATCTTGCTGCACGGCTACGGCGCGTCGGGCGGCGCGCAGGACCTCTACCTCGGGCTCTCGCGCACCGCGCGGCTGCGAGGATTCGTCACGGTGCTTCCCGACGGCACGCAGAACCCGGGCGGTCAGCGCTTCTGGAACGCGACCGAGGCGTGCTGCCTCTTCGGGGCGACCCCGGTGGACGACGTCGGGTACGTGAACGCGCTCATCGACGAGGCGATCGAGACCTACGCGATCGACGAATCACGCATCTACCTCTTCGGGCACAGCAACGGCGGCTTCATGAGCCACCGCCTCGCGTGCGAGACGCCGGAGCGACTGGCCGCGATCGTCACGCTCGCGGGCACGACGTTCTCGGACGAAGCGGATTGCACGAGCCCGGAGGCGATCTCGCTGCTGCACATCCACGGGACGCTCGACGAAACCATCGGCTTCGAGGGCGGCGCGATCAGCGGCTTCTCGTATCCGGGCGCGGTCGAGACGACGGCGCGGCTCGCGGCGCGCGCGGGCTGCGCGGAGACGGCGACGGATGGCGAGCGCTTCGACTTCTCGAGCGACACCGTCGCGCAGGAGACGATCCACGCGGACTGCGACGAGGGCTTCGACGTGCGGCTGTGGACGCTCGAGAACGGCTCGCACATCCCAGCGTGGGGCGACGGCACGATGGACCGCGCGCTCGATTGGATGCTCGCGCGCTCGCGCTCGCGCTGACGCGGACACCGACGCGGACTCGGACTCCAACCCGGACTCCGCTCACCGACCGCCGACGACACCGCGCCGTGCCCCGCGCTATCTTCCGCGTCATGCGCGCGGCTGCCGTACTTCCGCTCCTCGTCCTGCTCACGTTCGCCTGTGGCGACGACGACGCCTCCGTCGACGCGGGCTTCGACGCGGGTCTCGATGCGTTCGTTCCGGAGGACGCGGAGCTCGACGCCTTCGTTCCGGACGACGCGGAGCTCGACGCCTTCGTTCCGGACGACGCGGAGCTCGACGCTCCCGCCGACGGAGGCGACGACGCCGGCGAGCTCCTCGACGGATCGCTCGACGCGACGCTCGATGCGCCGCTGCCCGACGCCGCGATGATCCCCGGCTTCGGCACCATCGTCGGCGCGTGCGGTCGCATCGCCCCCGAGCTCGACACCGAGACGCCTTCGTTCTTCGTCGTGCGCTTCGACCTCGCGGACGATCCCTACGACGCGAGCGACTTCGATCGCCTGACCGCAGGCGCGCAGGAGATCCTCACCGACGGCACCGTCGGCGGCAGCTCCGAGCTGAGCGAAGCGCTGAGCTACGAGGTGCTCGAGCGCTGCGAGGGCGCGACGATGCTCCTCGCGAGCGAAGGCGAAGTCACCTACTCGAGCCCCACCTCGAAGCGCACGGACCTCGTCGCACAGTTCGACGAAACGATCGGCGTCAGCGTGGCGCGCGCGGTGATCTTCCCCGGCACCGTGCCCTACACGCTCGCGGAGGCGCAGCGGGTGATCGGCGGCAAGCTCGACGACATCCTCGACAGCTCCGCGAACGTCACGAGCCACGCGTGGGACAAGCAGATCCTCGTGGTGATGGCGTGGGACGACGTCGCGGCCGATCGGGTGCGCGAGGCATGGGACGGCTTCACGCCGGAGCGTCGCGCAGACACCGTCGTCTACGTGATCGTGACCGACGGCATGGACCGGAACATCTACTTCAACGAGTGACGCGAGCGTCGCAGCTCGGGAGTCGAGTTCGGAAGCAGGCGTGGGCGACGCGCCCGCGGTGTGGCACGCTCGCCGACCGCGTCCCCATGAAGGCCACCCTCGTCATCCCGACCTACCGTCGACCCGAGCGTCTGCGCGCGCTCCTCGAATGCCTCACGCACCAAGAAGGCGACGTGCTCGCGCGCGTCGTGGTCTGCGACGACGGCTCGGGCGACGCCACCGAGAACGTCGCGCGCAGCTTCGAGGGGCGCCTGCCGCTCGTGTACGCGTGGCAAGAAGACCTCGGCTTCCGCGCGGGACAGGCGCGGAACATGGGCATCCGCGAGGCGATCGGCGACGTCGTGATCTTCGTCGACGACGACGTGCTCGTGCGCCCGGACTTCGCGCGCGCCCACGTCGACGCGCACGCGCGGCTGCGCGAGGCGGGAGCTCGGCGCAGCGTGGTGCTCGGCTTTCGTCATCGCACCCACGAGCTCGTGGGGCGCGTGCCGAGCTGGGAAGAGATCCTCGCGGGCGAGCGCGACGATCGCATCGCGGACCTGAAGGGCGCCGCGGTGGCGGATCAATCCGATCCCTGGATCTACGTCTACAGTTGCAACTTCAGCGTCACGCTCGGCGGTCCGGAGCTCGTCTTCGACGACAGCTTTCACGGCTGGGGCATCGAGGACACCGAGCTCGGCTACCGGCTCCATCGCGCGGGCTACGCGATCGTCGACGAGCCGCGCGCGCGGGTGCTGCACGTCGAAGATCCCGCGCCGCGCGATCCGTTTCGCTGCGAAGAGCGCGCGTTGCCGCCGACCTACGACAGCTACGTGCACAACGCGGTGCGCTTCATGGACAAGTACCCGGACGACGAAGCGCTCGCGCGTTGGGTGCGCGGCGATCTGCGCTGGTACGTGGTCGACGAGCGCGGCCGGTTCGTGAAGAACGGCTTCGAGAACGACGTGGAGCTCGTGCTCGCACGTTGCCGCGCCGCCCGCGCCCGCGTCGACGCGGCGTGACGTCGAGCGCTGCTCTGGATCGACCAGGGTCGCGTACGCGCGCGTCGAAGCGGCGTGACGCCGAGCGATGCTCTGGATAGACCAGGGTCGCGTACGCGCGCGCCGCCCGCGTCGACGCGGCGTGACGTGGAGCGTGGCTTCGGATGACGAGCGTCCGCGGTTGACCCCGCGGACGGGGGGGTGGAGGGGG
>CALJLK010000219.1 GCA_937982655.1 uncultured Sandaracinus sp. | reverse complement strand
GTCTTTGCGAGCGGTCGTGGTCGACGCGAGCACCCGCGACGCCTCGCGGGCCCGAAGCGCGAGCGCGCGCACGTCCGCCTCGATCGTGTCGAGCTCGGGACCTTCGAGAGCAGCGGAGACGTCGGCCTGCATACGGATCGCCGACCTTAGCAGGGTCGCCCTGCCCCGCACGCCGGCGGGGTTCGGCGGCCGCGCATCCTGGCGGCCGCACGTTCCATCCCTGCGGCCGAGCGTCTACGCGCGCCCCTCGAGCGCGGGCGCTTCCTCGGCCCACCGCGCCTCGAAAGCTTCGCGATCGAGCACGAAGCTCCGCCGCGCTGCGTGCTGGCGCACCGCGCGTCGATGCTCGTCCGAGGTGACGTACTCCTCCAGCGTCGACGTCAACGCACGCACCTGCGCGTCGCCTTGCCAACGCACCACCTCGCCCGTCTCGTCGCGCACGAAGCCCCACTCCATCGCCCAGGACGCACGCGCGAGGCTCAAGCGCTCACGCCCGAGCAACGCGTCTTCGAGCGCGAGACAAACCCCGCCCGCTTCCGCATCGAAGAACGCGAGCTCACGCCGGTAGAGCACCGCGTTGTGGAAGTACTCCGCGACCGTGAGCAGCCCATCGAGCCGCAGTCGTTCCGTCGCGCGGTAGAGCAGCTCCAGCACCAGCTCGCCGAGCCCGAGCCCCGGCGCGTCTTGTCCCGGCAGACGAGGCCGCTCGACCGTGAAACGCGCGACGGGATGCCGCAGCGTGAGCCAGTCCACCGTGAGCACGTCGAAGGGCCGGTCGAGCCCACACCCGTCGTCGGGCACCAGACGATCTCGGCGCACCACGAGCTCGACCAGCGTCAGCCGATCGTCGAGCGTGGGATGCGTGCCGGTGATCCAGAGCGTGTGCCGATCGTCGTCGGCCTTCGTCACGACGTCGAAGTCGTCGTACCCACGCTCGCGCGTCGCGTCGAAGAGCCCGTAGACCTCGAACGCGCGCCGAAGCCCTTCGTCGCCGTAGTAGTCGAGGAAGCGCCGCGAAGTCCCGGCGTCGAAGAGCGTCCGCGGATCGCCGAGGTCGTCGAACGTGCTCATGGAGGTCTCCATGAGCTCGAGCCGGCTGAGCTTGCGGGCGATGCGACGGTACTTGCGGGCGTAGCGGGTCATCCGCGTGCGTCCTTTCCGGCCCCGGAGCGACGGTGATGCCAGGGGTGAATGGGAATCGCAAGCCACGGCCGCGTGGCGGTCTCGAATCGACCAACGGACCCGGTTGTTCGTCGTCGGCGGTTCTGCCATCCCACCGGAATGCGTGCACTCCAGTGCTGGGTCGTCGCCTGCGTCGTCTGCGTGGCGGGGTCGAGCTGTAGTTCGGTCCCGAGCGCTGAAGAGCTCTGTGCTCGCTTCGGACTCGTGCCCGACCCGGCACGAGACGCATGTCGGTGTCCGGACGGAACGACACGACGAGAGAGCGGCGACGGCTGCGACCTGCCTGATGGAGGCTTTCTCCCGTTCCCCGACGCCGGGGTTGCCGACGCCGCGTTGCCGGACGCAAGCGACGACGCAGACGTTCGTTGCGAGGTTGGAGCCTCCCGCGAGTGCAGCGTTCCCGGAGCCCGTGGCGCGTGCGCCAACGGTCGGCAGACGTGCAACGAAGGGGAGTGGTCCGCGTGCGAGAGCACCGTCCGTCCATCCACGGAGCAGTGCGATGGCATCGACAACGACTGCGACGACGTCATCGACGGCCCGAGCGCGGCCGCGAGCTGCAGCGCCACGCGCGTCGCGGAAGCCGCATGCTCTGCGGGTTCGTGCGTCGCGGTGACGTGCGCGGATTCCTGGCTCGATTGCGACGACCGCTTCGACAACGGTTGCGAGGCTCAGCTCGGAACGCTCGCTCACTGCTCGGAATGTGGCGAGGTGTGCGGCTGGGACTGTGAAGCGAGTGGATGCAATGACGCGGTGGGGGTGGGCGTCGGCGAACGCCACGCGTGCGCGATTCGGACGGACCAAACGGTCGTGTGTTGGGGCTTGAATCTGTACGGCGCCCTCGGGAACGGAACCGGCACAAACTCCGAGTCGCCGGTGGTCGTCGAAACACTTCGCAACGCTCGCGCCGTGGCAGGCGGCCTGGAGCACACGTGCGCTCTCGTCGGAGACGGCACCGTGCGATGCTGGGGTGCGAACGCCGTGCAGCAGTGCGACAGAGAACGGGACAACGCGATTCTCACGCCACACACCGTGCTGAGCGTCAACGACGCCGTGGCGCTCGCTACCGGCGCCGAACACACGTGCGTCGCGCGAGCGTCGGGACATGTCGATTGTTGGGGAAACAACGAGGCGGGTCAGCTCGGGCGCGGAACGGAGACCATTGGGCGAAACTCCCGGCAGCGCGTTATGGGAATCTCCAATGCAGTCGACGTTGCCGCCGGACATCTTCACACCTGCGCCGCGTTGAGCGACGGGACGGTCGCCTGCTGGGGAGCAAACTCTTACGGACAGTTGGGAGACGGCACGACGATGCCTCGTTCGACTCCGAGGGTCGTATCTGGTCTCGACGACGCGGTGGCGGTTGCCGCGGGCGACCGACACTCCTGCGCTCTCAAGTCGGATGGCAGCGTCTGGTGTTGGGGCGACAACGCGGTTGGCCAGCTCGGCAACGGCATGACTGGCCTCAGCACATCGCCTGTGCGCGTACGCGAGCTCTCGGACGTTGCAGACGTGGTGTCCGGCCCGGCCACCGGGCGACACTCGTGTGCGCTCCGCCGTGATGGAGAGCTGTGGTGCTGGGGGAACAACGCCAGCGGGCAGATTGGCGATGGCACGATGGACGTCCGACTCATTCCCGTGCGCGTGGCGTCGAATGTGGCGAGCGTCGCAGTCGGCGGGGGGTCGACCTGTGCAACTCGGACCGATGGGTCGCCAGTGTGCTGGGGACGCAACGACCAGGGACAACTTGGCGACGGCACCCTCGCGCCGCGCGCGGTTCCGACTCCCGTCCTGCCATTGTGAGCCCCTCCAAGCGCGACCGCGCAACGGGCGAAAGCTCTCGCATGCCCTCGTCCCGGTACGCTGCGGCTCATGCGTAACTTGGTGTGCTTTTGGTGTGTCTTGGCTTGGGGCTGTGGCGACGACGATCGTCCGCCCGGAACGGTCCGCGACGGCGGTGACGTGGTCGACGCGACCACCGACGCGCGTTCCCTCCCCGATGTGATGTTCCCCGACGTGCCGGGCGAGGTGTGCGAGTCCGTGAGCGCGGTGGCCGAGCCGCTTCCGCCGACGCTCGTGTTCCAGCTCGACATGAGCAGTTCCATGAACTGCGCCGTAACCAGCACCTCGTGTGCATCCGTTGGACCGACCCCTGATCCAAACGACTCCCGCTGGGACGTGTTTCGCCAAGTATTCCTGGCCTCACTCGACTCCCTCCCCAACGGCACGCGCCTCGGAGTCATGCGCTTCCCGCGCTCCGAAGGCGCCTGCGCGAACGACGCGCTCGAGGTGTCGATTGAAGACCTCGAATCGAATCGAGGCGCCGTCGAAAGCACGATTTCGGCACTCGTTCCAAACGGCGTTGGCACCCCTACCCACGACGCGGTGCTCTACGGCCTCGGCCAACTTCGCATGGACGCCGCAGAGCGCCCCTTCCTGGTGCTCGTCACGGACGGGGATGCGCGGGCGTGTGTCGGCTGTGACAATGCTTGCTCGCTGGACGAGCTCGAGGACGACAACGATGACCTCGTCGACGACGTCGGCACGGCAGCGACGACCGACGGCATCGGAACCTTCGTCATCGGCGTGCCCGGTGCGCAGACCTACCGCGGCGTCCTCTCCCGCATGGCGACCGCGGCCGGCACCGCGCGCGAAGGCTGCTCGGACGCGGGCCCCACCTACTGCCACTTCGATCTCACCGAGCCCGGCCTCGACTTCGCGACCGCGCTCGGCGACGCGCTCGCGGCGATCGGCGAGGCCGTGATCTCGTGCGAGTACGACATCCCCGAGAACCCCGACGGCGCGTTCGACGAGACGCGCGTCAACGTGCGCGTCACCACCGAGGCCGGCGCCGAAGAGGTCCTCCCGCGCGACACCTCGCGCACGAACGGTTGGGACTACGACGACGCCCGCGAGCGCGTCATCCTGCACGGCGACGCGTGCACCCGCGCGCAGGCGGCGGAGCGGGTGGACGTGTTGTTCGGGTGCCCGACGATCCTGATTTGAAGCGCGGGTCCGCGACGCGACGGCGATGGGTCCACGGCGTTCGGATCCGTCGGCGGCTGACCCCGCCGACGCGGTGGATCCGTAGGCTCTCGCTCGTGCGCGCCTCGTCGCCCGCCAGGCGCACGCGTCTCGTTCGCTCATCCGATCGACGGCATCGTGCCCGACGCACGCGCTTCGGCGTCGGCGCCCCGCAGCCCGCGGATCTCGTGCGGCGTCATCGGCCCCTTCAGGTAGCTCATCGCCCAACGCGGCCGCAGCATCGCGACCTCGTCGCCCTTCGCGTCGCGCACCACGAACCAGCGCGAACGCAGCCGCTTCACGATCCCGCCGAGCGCGCTGTGCTTCTTGTCCTCGCCGAGCCCCTCCAGCACCCGCGCGCGATCCGCGTCCGTCTGCAGACGCCCGATGCACCAGAGCCCCGCGTTGCTGAGCGCGCGGTAGTCGAGGTCCATCGGGTTCTGGGTCGCGAGCACGCAGCCCACCCCGTACGCGCGCGCCTGCTTCATCAGCGCGACGAGCGGCCGCTTCGTCGGCGGCTGCCGCGGGTGCGGCGGAAGGAACCCGTAGAGCTCGTCGAACACCACGAGCCCCCGCAGCCGGCTCGTGCCCGGCAGGCTGCGCACCCACGTCAGCACCTCTTCGAGCACTACCCCGAGCACGATCTCGCGCTCGTCGTCGTCGAGGTGCGCCACGCTGAACACCGTCGCGGGCGTGCGCCGCTCCGGGTCGTCCGGATCGGGCGCCATCCACGCGCCCACGTCGAGGCTCGGCCCCCGCCGCCACGCCGCGAAGCTCGGCGACGCGAGCAGCGTGTTCAGATCCGCCGCTAGCTCCTTGCGCTTCGCGAGCGGCAGGTAGTCGTCGACGAGGAGCGCGCCGAGCGTCTCGAACGGCGGCTCCAGGATCTCGGGCAAGAGCCGCTCGAGCGGCGCGTCGTCTCCCCGCTCCAGGAGCCGCTCCGCC
>CALJLK010000218.1 GCA_937982655.1 uncultured Sandaracinus sp. | reverse complement strand
CACTGGAGGGGGTCTTTTCGAAAGACCCCAGAAGGAAGAGGCAGCCCGCTGAAGGACTCGAAGAGTTCTTCAACGGGCTAGGGCTGCATGCCCGGTGGGGAAGGGGCGCGAAGGCCCCGAAGGGACGGACCGTACCAAGGGATGACCGAAGATGCGCAGAACCTGCGTGCATCGGGGGTCACGTGACGCGGCCTCCCGAGAAGAGGAAGAGCAGCGCGCCGCCGAACATCGCGATCGACGCGCACCACGCTGCGAACGCCAGGCTCCGGATCGAGCGGCTCGCGCGGACACGCCGGACGAGGAGGACCGTCGCGTTGGCCCAGAGCACCGCGACGAGCGCCACCACCGGGCGCAGTCCGGGGCCGAGGAACGAGTGGACCTTCGTGTCGATCACCATCGCGGCGATCGTCACGAGGGCCACGACCAGCGAATGCTTCGCTGCCCGATCGCACGCCGCGGCTTCGTCCGCGGGTAGCGACGCGAGACGTGGCTCGAGCCGACGCTGCACGAGGAGCGAGGCCGTCACGCCACCGAGCGCGAGCGCGGCGCCGATCACGATGCCGGGATTCACGAGGGTCGTTCTACGACGAATCCTGCGAGGCCTTCCTCGTCATCGACGCATCGCGTCGAACTCGGCCTCGTGGTCGCGCTCACGGACCGACGGGTCCCACGAGGCGTGGGCCTGTTGCGCCGACGCCCCACGCTCTACAGTCCGCGCCTCATGACCTCGCGATACCAAGCGCCCTTCGCCGAGACCGGCCCTGCGCCCATCGACCCCGAGATCGCCCGCAAGCTGCTCGACGTGGCGCTCGCGCAGGGCGGCGACTACGCCGATCTCTTCTTCGAGTACGCGGCGAGCGGCAGCTACGCGTACGACGAAGGCATCCTCAAGAGCGCCGGGCGCTTCGTGACGATGGGCCTCGGGGTCCGCGTGATGAAGGGCGACGCGACGGGCTACGCGTACGTCGAGGATCTCGACCTCGACGCGATGAAGCACGCCGCGCGCACCGCGGGACAGATCGCGGCGGGCGGCAAGCCGATCGCGCCGCAGGCGATCACGCGCAAGAGCCCCGCCGATCGCTATCCGATCGGGCACCTCTCGATGGACGTCGACGGAGTCGTGAAGCGTGAGCTCCTCGAGCGCGCGGATCGCGCGGCGCGGGCAGCCGATCCGCGCATCACGAAGGTCGACGCGAGCTTGTCGGAGGAGCTGCGCGAGATCCTGATCGTGACGAGCACGGGACACTTCGTGCGCGATCGTCAGCCACTCTTGCGCTTCGGCGTGCGCGCGATCGCGGAGGAGAACGGCAAGCGCCAAGCGGGCTCCTCGGGCGGCGGTGGGCGCGTGGGGCTCGAGTACTTCGAGAAGCTCTCGCCCGAGCACCACGCGAAGGAGGCGGTGCGGCAGGCGGTGGCGATGCTCGACGCGCGCGAGGCGCCGGCGGGGGAGATGGAGGTCGTGCTCGCGCCCGGCGACAGCGGGATCCTGTTGCACGAAGCGGTCGGTCACGGGCTCGAGGCGGACTTCAACCGCAAGGGCACCTCGAACTACACCGCGCAGGTCGGCAAGGAGGTCGCGTCCGAGCTGTGCACGGTGGTCGACGACGCGACGCTCGGCGGATCGCGCGGCTCCATCAACGTCGACGACGAGGGCCTCGAGCCCACGAGCTCGACGTTGATCGAGAAGGGCATCCTCCGCGGCTACATGCAGGACCGCCACTCGGCGGACTTCTTCCACGTCACGCCGACCGGCAACGGGCGCCGCGAATCGTTCCGCAGCCACCCGATGCCGCGCATGACCAACACGTTGCTCCTCGCGGGGCAGGACGATCCGGAGGAGATCGTCCGCAGCGTGAAGAAGGGCGTGTACGCGCGGAAGTTCGGCGGCGGCCAGGTCGACATCTCGAACGGCGACTTCGTGTTCTCGCTCACCGAGGGTTATCTGATCGAAGACGGCAAGATCACCGCGCCGCTCAAAGGCGTGAACCTCATCGGCAACGGGCCGGACGTGATGCGGAAGGTCGTGATGCTGGGTCACGACCTCGAGGTCAGTGACGGCATCTGGACCTGCGGCAAGGACGGCCAGTCGGTCCCGGTCGGGGTGGGCTGCCCGACCATCAAGATCAGCGCCGTCACCGTCGGCGGCACGCAGCTCTGACGAGCGACTTCTTGCCCTGGTCGGCGGGGTCAGCCGCCGACTCTCGCCCTGGTCGGCGGGGTCAGCCGCCGACTCTCGCAAACCCTCTCATTCACTCGAGAATTCGGAAGAAGATGACGATGCAGAAGCTCGACGAGCTGCTCGAGGTCGCGGACGGCGTGGTCGCCGCGGCCCGCAAAGCCGGCGCCGACGTCGCCGAAGCCACCGTGCGCGGTGGAAGCCACCTCTCGACGAAAGTGCGTTTGAGGGAGCCGGAGCTGGTCGAAGAAGCCGGATCACGCTCGCTCGGGCTCCGGGTGATGCTCGGCCAACAAGTCGCAGTGACCTACACGAGCGACTTCTCGGCCGCCGGACGCGCGCGGCTGGTGGAGGACGTGATCGAGCTAGCGAAGCTCTCGCAGCCCGATCCCTTCGCGGGCCCGCCGGATCCCTCGAAGCTCAGCAAGCCCGAGCAGCACGTGGACCTCGACGTCTACGACCCGAAGATGGACGCGCTCACCGCCGCCGAGGCGCTCGTGCGCGCGAAGGACGGTGAGGACGCCGCGCTCAACTACGACCCGCGCATCACCAACAGCGAGGGCGCGACCTTCACGCGCGCGAGCGGCGAGAGCGTGCTCGTGACGAGCGGCGGCTTCCGCGGCACCACGCGCGGCACCTACGCGTCGCTCGTGGTGAGCCCGGTCGCGGACGACGCGGACGGAAAGAAGCGCAGCGGCTACCACTGGGCGGCCAAGCGGCACCTCGCGGAGCTCGAGGAAGCGCGCGGCGTCGGCGAAGAAGCCGCGCGTCGCACGCTGCGCAAGCTCGGCGCTTCGAAGATCGCGTCGTGCGAGCTGCCGGTGGTCTTCGATCCGGACACCGCGCGGAGCTTGCTCGGCCTGCTCGCGAGCTGCGTGAACGGCGGCTCGATCTGGCGGCGCAGCAGCTACTTGCTCGAGCGCCTCGGCACGAAGGTCGCGAGCGATCTGGTCACGGTGATCGACGATCCGCTGATCCCGAAGGCGCCCGGCTCGCGACCCTTCGACGGCGAGGGCCTGCTCAGCCGCCGCAACGTCGTGGTCGAAAACGGCGTGCTGAAGACGTACCTGATGGACACGTACGCGGCGAAGAAGCTCTCGATGGAGAGCACCGCGAGCGCGTCGCGTGGCAGCAGCGGCGGCGTCGGAGCGTCGACGACGAACTTCGTGCTGCAGCCGGGACCGATCTCGCGCGAGCAGCTCCTGAAGGACACCAAGCGCGGCCTCTACGTGACCGAGATGATGGGCTTCGGCTTCAACGCGGTGACGGGGGACTTCTCGCGCGGCGCGTCGGGCTTCCTGATCGAGGACGGCGAGCTCACGCAGCCGGTCAGCGAGGTCACGATCAGCCTGAACCTCGACGAGATCCTGCAGCGCATCGACGCGGTCGCGAACGACCTCGACCTGCGCACGTCGACCGCGAGCCCGACCTTCCGGGTCAGCGCGATGACCATCGCGGGCAAGTGAGCGGCCGAGCCTGAGGTCCATGCGACCACCGTCCGTGTGATCGCTTGATCGGCTTCGAGCTCGTGCCGAGGACCTCGGCTCCACGCTCGCGCGTGGGGCCGAGGGGTTCACACGTCACTTCTTCTTCGGCGGCGCAGCGGGTGTCTTCGCAGGCGGTGTCTTCGCGGGCGGCGCCTTCGACGCGACCTTCTGGCTCGCCTTCTCCAGCGCGTCGCTCGCCTTGTGGAGCACGTCGGCCACCATCGCCTTGGCCTTCGAGGTCTTCTCCTTCGCGACCGACTCGGCCTTCGCTTCCGTCGTCTTCGCGCTCTTCTCGAGATCCTTCGCGGCCTTCTTGGCCTTCGCGGTCACGTCGTCGACCGCCTTGGTGGCCGCGCGATCGATCGCCTCGAGCCCGCCCTTCACGGCCGACTTCACTTCGATCTCTTCCTTCTTCGCCGCGGCCTCGCCCTTCTTCACCTTCGCGGCGACGTCGTCGACCGCCTTCATCAGCGTCTTCTCGGTCGTACGGACCTTCGACGCGATCGTGGCCTCGCCCTTCTTCACCGCGGCGCCGACCTTCTTGATCGCCTTCTTCACGTCCTTGCTCGCCTCGTCGATCTTCTTGCTCGCCATCACGACACCTCCGCGCGCGTACGCTACACGCCCGAGCCGCTCCGCGTCTCACCACGCGCAGTACGATCGATCTCGATCGTGCGTGGAACCACGCGACACGAAGACGGCACCCCCATGGCCGTCAACCCGCGATCGCGTCTATCCTCCTCCCCATGACGCGCGAACGCCTGGTCCCTTGTCCGTCCTGCGGTGTCCACGTGCGCGCGAGCGAGGTACGCGCGTGCCCCTTCTGCGGCGAGCGCGCGTCGGCCGGCGCGAACCTGGGTGTGCGGGGCGGCCTGGTCGCGGCGTCGCTGCTCGCGATCTCGGCCTGCAGTGATCCAGCGCCCGTCGCCGACGAGGAGCACAGCGGCGGGGAGGTCGTGGTCGAGGACGTCGAGGAAACCCCCGGCGACGACGACGGAAACCCGCCCCCCGACGACTCCGACGAACAGGCCGACTCGACGCCGCCGCCGAGCGACGACGGCCCGGCGGAGCCGCCTCCCGCCGCGGCGTACGGCGGTCCACCCGAACCCGTGGTGCAGCCGCTCTACGGCATCGCGCCCGACTGATCGTTTCGGGCTCGACGCATGACGTCGCCTCCGAAAGAGCGCCCGACCGAGCTGGTTCGACACGCGAGCCACGGTGCCGGCCCGCGCTACGTGGTCTGGGAGATCACGCTGCGTTGCGA
>CALJLK010000217.1 GCA_937982655.1 uncultured Sandaracinus sp. | reverse complement strand
TCTCCGTCTCGGACTCCGTCTCCGTCTCGGACTCCGTCTCCGTCTCGGACTCCGTGTCCGTCTCGGACTCCGTCTCCGTCCCGGACTCCGTCTCCGTCTCGGACTCCGTCTCCGTCCCGGACTCCGTCTCCGTCCCGGACTCCGTCTCGGACTCCGTCTCCGAGGCCGTCGCCGTTCACGTCGCCGACCACGACCACGACCACGTCCACGTACGTCCACGTCAACGTCATCGACGCGCGAGACCGGTGACGCGACCTGGACTCTCGCCGCCGAAAACACGTCGGCCGCCCCGAAGGACGGCCGCGTTTCAGCTTGGAGCTCAGCTCGGAGGCGCCGACCGGATTCGAACCGGTGTGTGAAGGTTTTGCAAACCTTTGCCTAACCACTTGGCTACGGCGCCGAGGACGCGTGAGATGCCACCGTCGACGGTCGTTGTCAATGCTCGTTGTGGCCGAAAACGCGCGAGAAACGGATCTCTGCGCCCCTGCCACATCGGCCTCGGCGTGCCTCCTGCGAGCACGACGTCGGCCCGCCGCGGCCCGTCCACTCAGGGGCGCGTGCAGCCGCCGAAGAACTGATCGCGCGAGGGACCGTCGGCGCCGACGCTGCGCAGATCGCGGAAGAGCGCCTGGGCCTGGCTGCATTGATTGACGACCTTGAAGCCGACCTCACGCGCGCCCCGCTCCGCGATCGCGTTGCGCAGCGGACGCAGGCTCGAGTGCGTGCGGCCGACCAAACGCTGAGCCTCACGCAGCGCGTCGATGGCGCCGGCGAGGTTGCCGTTGCCGATCGCGGCGCGGCCCCGCGCGATGGCGCGATCGGCGGCCGGGTTGCTCTCTTCGTCTGCGCCCGTCATGCGCGGCGGAGTCTCGACCATGGCGACCTCGACGGGGTCCATCGTGGTCTCGACCATCGACGGGACCTCGACCATCGTCGGGGGCTCGACGCCGACGGGGAGCATGTTCGGCTCGACCCCGACCGGTTCCATGGTGCTGTTCGGGTCGACGCCCACGGGTGTACCGATCGTCGTGCCCACGTTGGGGTTGCCGACGTTTGGATTGCCGACGTTGCCCACGTTCGGGTCGGTGACCACGGGACCCGGCCCGGGCCCGGCCGCGATCGCCTTCTTGCTGTTCCACCACCAGAGCCCGCCGCCGACCGCGCCGCCGAGGAGCACGAAGACCACGAGCAGGAGCGCGACCCACTTGCCGGTGCCGCCGCCACCGCTCACGCCCGGGATCTGCGACATCGACACCGACGAGAAGTCGGTCGGGCCGGGGGTCGGGGTCGGCTGTGGGTGAATCGGCGCGCCGAAGAGGCTCGGCGTCGCTTGCTGCGTCATCGGCACCGGCGTGCTGCCGTGGCTCGACGGAGCGTGCGACGGCACCGGCGTGCCCTGCGAAGAGACGACCGGCGGGAGGAAGTTCGGCTGCGAGCCGTGCCCGCCCGATCCACCGCCGCTGCTGAGGCTCGTCGCCATCGTCCACGCGGCCTGGGCGTCCCCGATCCCCGTGAACTCGTGCATGAACGAGAGCACGTCGGGGTGACGATCGTCGCGGCTCTTCTGGAGCGCGCGCATGATCGCGTTCTTCTTGTTCTGCGGCAGCGCCGCGCCCTGCGGGAACGCGTCGATGGGGGTCGGCGCCTGCGTGAGGTGTTTGGTCGCCCACTCCCACGGGGTCTTCGCCTCGAACGGCAGGTGCCCCGTGATCATCTCGTAGGTCATGATCCCGAGCGAGTAGATGTCGCTGCGCAGATCGAGGGTCTGACCGCTGAACTGCTCGGGGGACATGTAGGGCGGCGTGCCGAGCACCATGCCCTGCTTGGTCAGCTTCGCCTTCGACTCGTCCTCCGCCTCGCTGCGCTTCGCGATGCCGAAGTCGAGCACCTTCACGAAGTCGGACTGACCGCCGCGCGAGGTGAGCAGGACGTTCTCGGGCTTGAGATCGCGGTGGACGATGCCGCGCTGATGCGCCTCGTGGAGCGAGCCGCACACCTGGATGAGCAGCTTGTCCGCCGTCTGCGGATCGACGGGCCCGCGCTGGAGTCGATGCGCGAGATCCTCGCCCTCGATGAACTCCATCACGATGAAGAGGGTTTTGTCCTCGAGCTCACCGAAGTCGTAGAACTGCACCGTGTTCGGGTGGTGCAGCTCGATCACGGTCTCACACTCGCGGTGGAAACGCGCGACGAGCTGCGGGTCCGCGATGAGCTCCTGGTGCAAGGTCTTGATGGCCACCTTGCGGGTCGCCGTGCCCATCTTCTGCTCGGCGAGGTAGACCTTTCCCATCCCGCCTTCGCCGAGCACGCGCACCACGCGATACCGGCCGAGCAGGATCTTGCCGATGAGGGGATCGCCGGCATCGACGACCTCCACCTCCAGCATGGCGCCGCATTGGAGACAGAACTTCGCCTCGTCCTGGTTCGAGTACGAGCAACGTTGGCAAGCGCGGGCCATGGATTTTCCGACCGCGAGTCTAGCGGTACCCTTGGGATCTTCAAAGCTCGCGGCAACTTCGCCGCGTCACGCCCCTCTCCCTCACCCGGAGCCGCGGCGCCAGCGGAATGCGGCGCGTACGGGCAGCAACCAGTCTGCCCGTCACTCGATCGCGGCGATCTCCGCCGCGCCTGCGCGCCAGGACTCGAAGAAGCGCAGCACCTGGCCCTGCACATCCTCGACCGGATTGCGCACTGGCATCGGCTCGCCGAGTGCCTCGAAGGGCGGGCGCGGCGGGGTCACGTAGCGGCGGAGGTCGTCGCGGTAGAGCAGCGCGCCGTGGTTCGCGGGCTCGAAGACCTGAAGACCTCGCGTGCGCGGCGCGCCTTCGCTCGTCACGTTGCCGCGCAGCGGCGCCTCGGCGCGCTCGATGTCCACGTAGAGCGGATCGCCGCCCAGCATCGGCGCGCCGAGCACACGCGCGAGCGACTCGGTGTTCACGTTCGGCAGCGTCTCGTCGTGGCGCGCCATCGTGACGAGCACGTGGGTGTCGGTTCGTCGCAGCGCGCGGGCGTAGCCGAGCGAATCGCCACGGTCGAAGAGCGTCGCCCAGAGCGCGATCTCCGGATAGAAGCTCGGGTGCAGGGTGTCGTAGTCGAGCTCGGAGATCTCGAGCCCCATGAGCGGGAAGAGCTGCGGGAGGTACGCGCCGTTGAACGCAGGGCTCTCCGCGACCGCGTGCACGATCGCGCCGCCCGTGAACGCGAGTACCACCGCCCCGACCTCGGGCTCGCTCGCCGTGAAGAGGGTGCCGATGATCCCGCCGAGCGAGTAGCCGACGAACCCGAGGCGCTCGTCCGCGAACGAGACGCCTGCGAGCGCGTCGTCCTCGGCCGCGAGGCCCGACCATTCGCTGGTGCGCAGCGCGTGCGTGAAGGCCAGGAGGTCGGCCGCCGACTGCCGCATCGCGTCGCGAAAGTACACCGGGTGGA
>CALJLK010000216.1 GCA_937982655.1 uncultured Sandaracinus sp. | reverse complement strand
CCGACGCGACCGCGACGATCCCGCTGCCGATGGTCGAGCTCGACTACGGCACGAGCTGCGGCGGCGCGCTCGCGACCTTCCGCGACGCGAGCTTCTTCTTCACGCTCACCGAGCCGCGCGACGTGACGCTCACGACCTCGTCGCCGACGCGGCAGTACGTCTCGGTCGCGACCGCATGTGGCGATCGGGGCGCGGAGATCGCGTGCGACAACTCGACCGGCACGCTCGAGCAGCGCCTGCTCGCGCTCGACGCCGGCACCTACTTCGTCACCCTCTCGACCACGTCGACCACCGGCGACGTGACGGTGAGCGCGATGACGTCGGAGCCGACGTTCCCGCCAGACAACGACGTCTGCGCGGACGCCGCGCCGCTCACGCCGAGCGCGACCTTCATGGGCAACCTCCGCGCGGCCGACGACGACGTGGTCGCGTGCGGTCCGGCGTCCAGCCTCGACACCTTCCACGCGCTCACGCTCGCGGAGCGCTCGAACGTGACGGTGGTCGCGCGCCGCGCGGACGGAGCGGTGGAGCCGCTCTACGTCGCGCTGCGCCCGGTGAGCTGCGGTGTTCCCACCGCGGATCTCGCGTGCACGTCGGGTACGCCCGCGCTGCTCAACCGCACCCTCGACGCCGGCACGTACCACCTCGTGGTGGAGTCGTTGCCCTCCTTCGCGGGTCCCTACGTGCTCGACGTCTTCACGTCGGCGCCCTGAACGAACCGTCGAGCGATCGATTCGAACGACGTCCGCTCTCCACGAGGCTTCGATGCGCACTCTGCTCCTTCTTTCGATGATCGCGCTCGCGTTCGGCTGCGGCGACGACGACCGCGGTCCCTCCGAGATGCCCTTCGCGGACGGCGGCACCCCGCAAGACTTCGACGGCGACGGCATCTCCAACGAGGACGAAGGCCTCGCGGAGCAGGTCGACACCGACGGGGACGGCACCTGGGACGCGTACGACACGGACAGCGACGGCGACGGATTGCCGGACGCGTTCGAGCGCGGCAGCGGCACGAGCCCGGTCGACTCCGACGGCGACGGCACGCCGGACTTCCGCGACCTCGACTCCGACGACAACGGGATCCCGGACGCGCGCGAAGGCATGGGGGACGCGGACGACGACGGAGTCCCGGACCACGCCGACCTCGACGACGACGACGACCGCGTGAGCGACTTCATCGAGCTCGACGGGCGCACGGAGTTCCCGGCCGACGCCGACGACGACGGCTATCCGGACTTCCGCGACGCGGACAGCGACAACGACTTCATCCTCGACGGACACGAGCGTGGGCCCGAGCTCGCGCAGCCCGACACCGACGGCGATGGCATCCCCGACTGGCGCGACACCGACACGGACGGCGACGGCTTCTCCGATGCGATCGAGGCCGGCGACGAGCTGCTCGAGACGGCGCCGGTCGACACCGACGAGGACGGCATCCCGGACTTCCGCGACTTCGACTCCGACAACGACGGCCTCCCCGACGCGCTCGAGCGCGAGGTCGGCACGGATCGCCTCGAGGTCGACAGCGACGGCGACGGAGTGAGCGATCTGATCGAGGTCGGCGCGGGCACCGACCCGCTCGACGACACGGTCAGCCCTCGTACGCGAGGCGACTTCGTCTTCGTGATGCCCTACCTCGAACCGGCGGAGCCGGCGCGCGACACGCTGCTCTTCCGCACGAACCTGCAGTTCGCGGACGTGTACTTCTTGTTCGACACCACGGGCTCGATGAGCGGCGAGATCGCGGCGATGAAGGACGCGATCCAGCTCGTGATCGACAACCTCGCGTGCGACGACTTCGGCACCGCGTGCACGGGCGATCCGGAGTGCGAGGAAGGTCAGGTCTGCAGCGCGAGCGGGACGTGCGTCGCCGATCCCCGCGTGAGCGGCTGCATCGCGAGCTTGTACACCGGCGTCGGCACCTACGAAGGCAACCCCAACAGCTACCGGAACCTGCTCGCGCTCCAGGGCAACCCGCTCGAGACTCAGCGCCGCATCCCGGCGAGCGCGAGCGGCGGCGGCGGCTCCGAGTCGCTCTTCGAGAGCGTGGCGTGCGTCGCGGATCCGACCGCGTGCCGCAACGCGGAGTGCGCGATGACGGGCGTCGGCTGCGCGGGTTTCCGAGCCGATGCGCGCCGCATCCTCATCGCGATCACCGACGAGGACAATCAATGCACCTCGTGCTCGCCCGTGAACACCGCGGCCGGCGCGGCGTCGCGTCTGCTCGCTCAGGACATCACGTTCGTCGGCGTCGACGCGTCGTCCAACGGCGCACCCGAGGACGACCTCACCGCCATCGCGCGCATGTCGAACTCGTTCGACGGCGCGGGCAGCCCGCTGCTCGCCCAGGGCGACGGCGTCGCGGTCACGCGCGTCGTCACGGAGTCGGTCCGGGAGATCGCGCAGAACGTGCGGCTCTTCGCGAGCGTGGACGTCGAGAACGTCGACGGCGACGACGGTGACGCGCTGCAGTTCATCGACCGCATCGAGGTGAACGTGAGCGGGGAGGGCGAGTGCTCGGTGGTCGCGGGCGGCGTCGACACCAACGGCGACACCTTCCCCGACGCGTTCCCGAGCCTGCTGCCGGGCACGCCGGTGTGCTGGGACGTGGTCGCGCTCGACAACGAGATCGTGCGCCCGATCGGCCGCCCGCAGGTCTTCGTCGCGCGGGTGGTCGTGCGCGGCGACGGATCGATCCTCGACACGCGCCGCGTGTTCTTCCTCGTGCCGCCGGAGGTGGATCGCCCGGTGTTCGAGTGACGTCTTCGAGTGACGTGTGCGAGTGACGTGTGCGAGTGACGTGTGCGAGTGACGTGTGCGAGTGACGTGTTCGAGTGACGTGTGCGAGTGACGTGTGCGAGTGACGTGTGCGAGTGAACGTCTTCGAGCGACATCTTCGCGATGCTCGCGCTCGTCACGGCGACACCGACCGACGGCCGCGTGAAGATTCGTTCGTCGCGCCTCTCGATGGGTGACGACGAAGGAAGGAACGCGGCGAACTCGAGTACGCCTCGTCCATGATGCGACCGCTCTCCTTCCTCGCCTTCGGCGTCCTCCTCGGGCTCGCGTTCGGGCGATCCGCGGCTCCCCTCGTCTCCGCTCAGCCGCGCGAGCTCTCGTTCCGTGGCTCGTGCAGCCGCGAGGACCTCGTGATCTACGAGGACTCCGGCACGCTCCGCTGCGTGTCTCCGCGCGAGCTCCGCTTCCCGCGCTGCGACGACGACGAGGTGCTCGGCACCGACACGTGGGGCGTGCTGCGCTGCGTGAGCACGAGCGCGTTCTATTTGCCCTCGTGCGACCGCGGGCAGTTTCTCGTGAGCGAGGGCTCGGGTCGTTGGCGCTGCGAGTCGCGGTAACCCGCTCGCCTCGATCGTGCGCGTGAGGCGACACCCCACGCGGTCGGGCGTCGCGGAACGCGGACCTGCGTCCACGCGACGGGTCATGCAACGATGTCGAGACGACTTCGTGAGCCGTTTTCGACGCGAAGCGCACTACGCCTCCGAGAGGACTCTGCGCATGGCCTTCGATCGACGCCCCGCCCACTCCGCGATGCTTTCGCTCGCGCTCCTCGTCGCGCTCGGCTGCGACGGCGAGAACGGTGTGATCTACGACGACGGTGGCGTCGACGCGCCGACGATCGACGCGGGAAGTGACTCGGGCACCGACGCCGGGGATCGCGACGCGCCGTCGGTGATGGAGACGACGCCGACCGACGAAGCCACCGACGTGACGCTCGACGCGGACGTCATCGTGCGTTTCTCGGAGCCGATGGCAGCCACCGGCACGCTGCTCGTGGTGCCGGGGAGTTTCGCGTCGAGCGAGGGCGCGTGGAACGCGCTCGGTGACACCGTGACCTTCGCCGCGCCCGCGGAGGGTTGGCCGGAGTCCACGTCGATCCGGGCGTCGCTCGAAGGCTTCACCGACGCGGCCGGCAATGCGCTGCCCGCGTACACCTGGCGCTTCTCCACGATCGCGGAGGCACCCGTCGTCACCGCCAGCAATCCCGTCGAAGGCGCGACGGACGTCTCGGCCCGCGCCACGTCGATCGAGCTCACGTTCTCGGAGCCGATGGACAACACGGTCGGCGCGATCACCGCAACCGGGCTCACCTTCGGCGACGCGGAGTGGCTCGCGGGCGATCGCGTGCGCTTCGCGGTCGAGGGCCTCGCGTACGAGACGAGCTACGCAGTCACGCTCGACGGCTTCCGCGATCGTGCGGGCAACGCGCTCGACACGAGCACGTACCTCGAAGGCACCCTCGACTTTGCGACCGGGCCCGACACCGACGCGCCGCGCGTGATCGACTCGAACCCCGACGAAGGCCAGCTCGACGTCGCGACGGACCTGCTCGACGAAGTGCTCGTCGTCTTCGACGAACCGATGGACACGGATGTGGGCGTCGCGACGCTCGAGGTCGACACCCGCAGCACCCCGCTCACCGCGGCGTGGAACGCGGCCGGCACCGAGGTCCGCTTCTCGGTCGGCGGCGCGCTCCTCAACGGCGCGAACCACCGTGTCGTGCTCGAAGGCTTCACCGACGCCGCGGGCAACGCGCTCGACGAGGACGTGTACCTGCTCGACGGCGCGCTCGACTTCCGCACCGGCCGCGACCTCGTCGTGCCTTTCGTCGGCTTCAGCGATCCGATCGAGGGGCAAGACGACTTCAGCTTCCGGCGCGACACGATCCTCGTGTCGTTCAGCGAAGCGATGGAGACGACGACGACCACCGTCACGCTCTACGACGGCGCGGAGACCACGACGCTCGACGGAACGTGGTCGGCCGCGGGCACGCGCCTCACGCTCGACGTCACGAACCTGCTGATCGCGGGCCGCACGTATCGGATCGATCTCACGGGCTTCCGCGATCTCGGCGGCACCGTCGTCGATGCCGCGCACCCCTACCTCGCCGACGGTTTCCTCGACTTCACGATGGCCGCGCCCACCGGCGAGAACTGCCGCGACGTGCTCACCGCCGCGGAGGGCACCACGGTCGGCGGCGTCACGACGTGGGTGATCGAAGATCGACAGGCGGTGCTCGACGACGGCTCCGGCACCTGTTCGACCGGCGGCGCGCGCAGCGCGGACACCGTGATCCGCGTCACGAAGACGAGCCCCGCGGTCGCCGACGGTGGGCGCTACCTTCGGATCGCCCTGCGCGACGAGGGCATCTCGCGCGAGATCTTCGTCGAGGTCTTCCGCGGCGTCTGCGATCCGACCTCGCCCGAGGCCATCCCGGCGCGCGAGCACTGTCTGCTCGACAACCAGAGCTGGGACGTCCACCTCGACGGTCCGCCCGGCGACTACTACGTCTGGGTCGCGACCGATCGGAACGACGCGATCTCGCCGGTCGACGTGATCGTCGAAGAGATCGATGCGCCGCGGCAGGGTGAGAGCTGCGAGGCGCCCTTCGACGACACGGTCGACTTCTGGGACGACGACAACACCGGCCTCTCCGACCGTCCGCTCGGTCCCGCTTGGTACATCGACATCCGCAACTACGTCGGTGAAGACGACCAAGCGCGCATCGACGCGCTCGATCGCGCGGACGTCACCGGCGGACCGGGCAGCATCGAGTGCGATGGCGAGCGCATCGCGCACGCGGCGGATGCGGTCTTCTCGCTCCCGAAGACGAGCGCGACCAGCGTGATCGACGTGCGCATGACCACGGTCGCGTCGCACGCGTTCGAGGTGCGGGACGCATGCGACCCCATGTCGTCCACGCAGCTCGCGTGCGGTCGCTCGGCCACGGGAGGTCGTTGGCGTCAGGTGACGTTCGACGGCCCACCCGGTGACTACGCGCTCTGGGTGGCGCCCGAGCAGGCGGGCTCCGGTCAGAAGGAGGTCGACGGCTCCTACGTGTTCGAAGAGATCGAACCGGCGCCCGGCGAGTCGTGCGCGAGCGCGATCCCGCTCGTCGCGGGAGTCTCCCAAGCGATCGCGCCGAGCGCGCGTCGGCTCGCGGCCCCGAGCTGCTTCGACGGGGAGATCTGGCAGGCCAAGACGAGCTCTTCGTCGGGAGGAACACGGCCGTCCGACGACGGCGTCACGTGGTACCGCTTCACAGCCTCGGGCGCGGTCAGCACGGTGCGCTTCGGCAGCAACGCGGGCGAGACGTCCAGCCTCGATCCGAGCGTAGCGCTCGTCGACGCCACCACGCGCAGCGAGCTGAGCTGCACCGCCGACTCGCCCGAGACCGGCCTCACCGTCTTCGGCAACGCGGGCCGCGAGTACTGCGTCGCGGTGTTGAACACGCCGCGCCTGACCTCGATTCAGCTCGAGACCTTTCCGACCTACGACGGCGTCGGCACCACCGCGACCGACCTCGGCGTGCTGCGCCCGTTCAACGAGAGCGGCAGCGAGGTCACGATCACGACCGAGTACTGGATGGCTGCCACGCCGACCACGCTCTACATGCAGGTCGGTCTGAGCGGCACCTCGGCCGGTCTGCTCCGCGTGGGCAAGGCGGGAGGCACGCGCGCCGAGCTGCTTCGCGGCGGCATCGAGAGCGTGCTCGGGTTCGCGGGTCTCGGCATCGACGAGACGATCTTCCTCGCCGACAACGCGACCACCGCGGCGGCGCCGCGCGTTCATCGCGTGGTGCGCGACGGGCTACTGGAGGTCACGCCCTGGGACGCGAGCTCGGGGTATCCGACGCGTGGGTTCCAGTCGCTCACGTACGACGGTACGCGCCTGCTCACCGCGACCTACCACTCCGTCACCGGGACCACGGTGCCCGAGTCGGTGATCTACGAGCTCTCGCCCACCACACCCGGCGCGGGCGTCGCGATCTCGCCGACGATCACGTCGCTCGAGAAGGTGCGTTCGCTCGTGAGCCACGGCGGCTTCCTCTATTTGGTCGCGGACATCCCGGGGCCGAACACGACGACCGACCCCGATCGACCTGGCGTCTACCGTCTCCCGTGGTCGAACCTCGCCGCCACGCCGGAGGTCGTCTGGCAAGGCGCCATGCCGAGCCAAGGCTCACTGCACGTGCAGACCACGGGCACGACCTCGTACCTCTACTTCCGAGATTCGGAGGGCAACGTCCACGTGGCCGACATCGGCGGCGCGACGCCGGCGCACCTCGGCGTGCTCTCGTCGATCGGTCGTTCGGGTGACATCGCGTTCACCTTCGATCCCGCAGGACCCGCGATCTACCTCTTCGAGTCCGAGTCGGATTCGACCGGCCGCATCGTGAGGATTCAATGATGAAGTCATTCGAGAATCTTCGCGCTACCTTCGAGATTCGGACTCCTGACTCTCTCGCGGCATCCACGGTGAAGACGATGACCCGACTGCTTTCTCTCTCTCTCGTGGCGCTGCTCGCCTGTGGCGACGACGACGGCCGGATCCCCGACGGCGGCGTCGCGGACGGATCGATGGACGACGGCGGCACCGACGGCGGCACCGACACGATCGCGCCGACGTACACCACGGATCCGACGAACGGCGAAGAGGACGTCGAGATCTCTCGTGCGTTCGTGGTGTCGTTCTCGGAGCCGATGAACGAGTCGGTCGGAACGATCGAGGCGAGCGTCGAAGGGGAGGCGGTCGCGCTCGTGAACCGCACGTTCTCCGAGGACGGCACCGAGCTCGTGGCGCGCTTCGCGTGGCCGGCGAACGCGACGGTGTCCGTGCGGCTCGAAGGGTTCGCCGACCTCGCGGGGAATGCGGCGTCCGACGCGACGGTGAGCTTCCAGACGGTGGACACCACGCCGCCGGTGGTGACCGAATCGACGCCCGACGAAGGCGCGACGGTCGCGCTCCCGAGCGAGCTCACGGTGCGCTTCTCGGAGCCGATGGACGTCGCGGTGGGCACCCTCTCGCTCGTCGGCGGCCCGGGTGCGATCGGCGTGCCGGTCTGGACGACCGACTCCTTCACGGTGTCGCTCGCGGGCCTCGCGTACGACACGGAGTATTCCGTCGTGCTCACCGGCTTCGCCGACGTGGCGGGCAACGCGCTCGACCGCGTCGCCTTCCTCGGCGACGGCGCGCTCGACTTCACGACCGGTCCCGACACCGACGCGCCGAGCGTGGTGGCGTCTTCGCCGAGCGAAGGTCAGGTCGAGGTGACCATCGGCACGCAGGTGATCGTGGTCGACTTCTCCGAGCCGATGGCGAGCGCGGGCACGATCGCGATCACCAGCGACGCCGGGATGAGCACGACCGGCATCGCGCCCTCGTGGAGCCGCGGCGCGACGCGCGCGACCTTCGCGGTGCCCGATCTGCTCGACGTGGAGGCCGCGTACGAGGTCGACTTCGACGGCTTCACCGACGTCGCGGGCAACGCGCTCGACGGCGCGCCCTACCTCGTCGACGGCGTGCTCGACTTCGTGACGGGCGAAGATCTCTTCCCGCCCTACGTGCTCGCGACGACGCCGGAGGAGAACGCCACGAACGTACCCTTCGCGACCAACCGCATCGTGGTCGCGTTCAGCGAGGCGATGGACACCTCGCGCACCACCGCGACGCTGCAGAGCTCGTCGCTGGGAGACTTCGAGCTCACGGGCACGTGGATCGGCGACACCGTGCTGGAGCTCGACACGACCAACGTGCTCGTCGCGGGCCAGTCGTACCGCGTCGATCTCTCGGCGTTCACCGACGCGGGCGGCGCCGCGCTGCGCACCGATCACCCGTACCTCGGCGACGGAGTGCTCGAGCTCTCGACCGTGATCCCGACCGGCGAGTCGTGCCCGGACGCCTTCGACGCCGAGCGCGCGACGGTCGAGGGCGCGCGCCACACCTGGACCTTCGCGGACAACGGCGTGCTCACGGTCGACGGCGGCGGCGCGTTCTGCGACTCCAACGGCTCCACCTCGCCCGACGGCGTGGTCCGCTTCCGCAAGGCGTCCGCCGACACCGTGCTGCACGTGGTCGCGCGCGGCCTCTCATCGAGCGACCAGCTCAACGTCGAGATCCTGCGCGGCGCGTGCGACCCGACCGCCGCCACTGCGGAGGCCGCGCGCACGCGCTGCATGTCGCGCCGCAACCGCCACGAGCTCTTCGTGCCGGGCGCGCCGGGCGACTACTTCGTGTGGGTGAGCGACGTGAGCACGCTCTTCGACGGCGCGGAGGTGTCGATCACCGAGATCGCGGCGCCCCCCGCAGGCGAGAGCTGCGACGCCCCGTTCGAGGTGGGCTCGCGCTTCTACACCGCGCCCACCGAGGCGGGCGGCTTCCACGTCTGGGAGATCCCGAGCGACGCGATCGTCGCGCACGACCGCAGCCTCACCGGCGCGGAGAGCTTCCTCTGCGACGAGAACGCGCTCGTCGGCAACGACGCGGTGCTTGCATTCCCGAAGACCAGCGACACCAGCATCGTGCAGGTCCAGATCGAGGCCACTGGCGACGAGCTCGTGGTCGACCTGACCGGCGCGTGCGACGCGGCGGCGGACACCGGGATCTGCGAAGACACCGTCAGCGGCGCGCGCACCTACGAGCTCTTCGGAGCGGCCGGTCCGCGCCACGTGTGGATCGCGGACGACAACGAAGGCTCCGCGACCGCGCCGACCTTCCCCGCGGTGTTCGGGCCCGCGGTGACCATCCGCGTGCGCGAGGTCGAGCCGACGCCCGGCGGTTCGTGCGCGACCGCGATCCCGATCACGCCCGGCGCGACGATCCCCGTCACGCCGAACAACCCGCAGCGCATCGGTGTGCCGAGCTGCTTCGGCACCGGTGGCATCACGTGGTACCGCTACACCGCGAGTCAGCGCCTCGCGCTCGTGACGACCAACGGGATCGGCGGCGTCGCGGTCACCGAGGCGCCCGGCGCGACGGAGCTCGGCTGCTCGAGCGACGGCTCGGCGCAGTTCGCGTGGGGCATCGTCGACGCGGGCGACGAGGTCTGCGTGGGCGTGGCGTCGACGCCCGGCATCACCTCGATCGGGATCGAGGAGATCGACTACCGCGGCGTCGACGGTCGAGTCACCGCGATCCTTCCGGGGCAGAGCGAGTGGGGCAGCGAGGAGTGGCTGGTCGCCACGCCGAGCTACGTCTACTTGTCGGCGAGCATCTCCGGCTATCTCTTCCGCGCGCCTCGAGCAGGCGGAGAGCTTCAGCGGATCTATTGGCCGCTGCCAGACACGGATCCGCGGGACCTCCTCGGCAATGGCGCGGTCGCTGTCGGTGAGGATCTCTTCACCCTCGACGACCGGCGCGGAGACACGGATCCGATGACCATCGATCCGCCGCGCCTGCATCGTTGGCGCGAGGTCGCGGGCGTGCTGACGCCGGAGGTGTGGGACACCGGCTTCGAATGGCCGAACGTGCCGGTCGACGGCATCGGCCATGACGGCACGACGCTCATCATGGGCTCCGGACGACCGAGCACCGCGCCGTCTGCCGTACCGCCACCGGTGCAGTTCTTCGCAGCCGAGATTGGCGCCCCCGGCGTCACGTACCTAGGCTCGAACGACTCCCTGCAGGACGTCTCGGCGCTCGCCGTGACGGCGGATTGGATTCTCGTGGCGGGCCGTCTCGGCGGCACCTCGGGCATCTACCGCCTGCGTCGCGCCGATCTCGCCGACCCCAGCGCGCCAGTGGAGGAGCTGTTCTCCACGCCGAGCGTCACCCTGTCGGAAGACAACGCGGGTCTCGCGTTCTTCCCCTCTCCGGCACCGGGGGTCCCGAGCGTCCTCTACTTCCGCAGCTACAACGACGCACGCATCCGCTTCATCCTCGACGCGGACGGCACGAGCCCGCGCTTCGTCGGCACGCTGGGTCCTGCAGGCCGCGCGAACACCGACTACGTGCTCGCCGGTGATCCGTCGACGCCCGCGCTCTTCTACACGAGCGACGTCGGCAGCGCGGGCTCTCCCACCTGGTACCGATTGGACTGAACGATGCGCCTCTCCTTCGCTTCGCTCCTCGTTGCGTTCTCACTCGCGTCGCTCGTCGCCACGGGATGCTCCGACGACGACGGCCGCGTGCCGCTCGTCGACTCGGGCATGCCCGACTCCGCGACCGACGCCGGCGTCGACGCCGCGGCGCCGACCTGCGATCCCGACGTCACGCTCGGACAGACGTGCAGCAACGCGGGCGACTGCAACGACGGCTGCACCTGCAACGGCGTCGAGCTCTGCGAAGCCGGCGTTTGCGTCGCGGGCGAAGATCCCTGCGACGACGGCATCGAGTGCACCACCGACGGTTGCGACGAAGAAGCCGACGCGTGTGTGTACGAGACGGACGCGACGAGCTGCCAAGACGGCAACGCGTGCAACGGGCAGGAGCAATGTGTGGTCGAGGTCGGCTGCCTCGCCGGCCCGCGCCTGTCCTGCAACGACGGTGATCCATGCACGGTCGGGAGCTGCGATCCCGAAGCGGGTTGTTCCTTCACGCTGCGCGATCTCGACGGAGACGGCTTCGCGGACGCGCGCTGCGGTGGGCTCGACTGCGACGACAGCCCGACCACCGGCCCCGACGCGAACCCCGGCGCGCCCGAGATCTGCGACAACGGAATCGACGACAACTGCGATCGGATCGTCGACTACCGCGACCCGAGCTGCAGCGCGGACAACGACACCTGCGACGAAGCGGAGCTGCTCCCCGGCACCGGCAGCTACGTGCGCACCACCCGCGGTTTGAACGCCGACTACGCGCTCTCGTGTCGCCCGCTCGGCTTCGACGCGGTCTTCGCTTTCACGCTCACCGAAGCGCGCGACGTGCAGGTGGTGCTCGAGGTCGAAGGCGCGAACGGCGGCGTGGCGATCCGCACGATGGCGGGCTGCGACGCGGCGGGCGACGACACCTTCTGCGCGGCTTCGGGCGCAGTCAGCACGCTGCGCGCGCGCGATCTGCCGGCGGGTGACTACGCGATCGTCGTCAAGACGAGCTCCGCCGCGACCTTCACGCTCACCCTCGACACCTCCGAGGCCACTCCGATCCTGCCCGTCGACGTCTGCCGCGACGACACCGTCGACATCTCGGCCGGCGGCACCTTCATGGGCGTCTTCGGCGACGTGGGCGACGACTACCTCGTGCAGTGTCGACCCACCACGGGCACCGGCAGCCGCAAGGACGCCGTCTACCAATTCACGCTCGACGAGCCGCGCGACGTGCGCCTGGTCGCGCGCACGTTCCAGTCGTCGAGCACGCGTCCGACGACGTACCTCTCGCTCGTGCGCGACTGCGCGGACGTCGACTCCACCGTCGCGTGCCTCGTGCGCCCCGAGCCCGAGATCGTGCGGCGCAGCCTCGAGCCCGGCACCTACTTCGTGGTGATCGAGTCCAACGCGACGAGCCCGCTGCGCTGGGAGCTCGACGCGAGCTTCACCGAGCCGCTGCCGCGCAACACCGGCGACTTCTGCGGCACTGCGGTCGACGTCACGGACGCGGTGACGACGCTCCCACTCTCGATGCTCGAGCTCGACTACGGCACGAGCTGCGCGGCGGTCACCGACGCCACGCGCGACGGCACCTTCTCGTTCACGCTCACCGAAGCGAGCGACGTGGTGGTGCGCGCCGACGCGGGCGGACCGCACGCGATGACCGTCACCACGACCTGCGGCGACAACGCGAGCTCGCTCGCGTGCCTCAACGGATCGCCCACCACCACCAGGCGATTCTTGCGCCTCGACCCCGGCACGTACTTCGTGAGCGTCGCGACGTCGCAGCCGAGCACGGGCTCCATCTCGGTCTCCACCATGGTCTTCCCGCCCACGCTGCCGCCCGCGAACGACACGTGCGCCGCGCCCGCGACGCTCACCAGCGGCGTCGAGCACCGCGGCACGCTGCTCGGCGGCGCGGACGATCTCGCGAGCTGCGGCCCCGCGACCTCCAGCGACGTCGTGCACGTCCTGGAGCTTTCGGCGGAGAGCAACGTGAGCCTCGTCGCGCGCCGCACGGACGGCGTCACCGAGCCGCTCTTCCTGGGCGTCCACGGCGCGAGCTGTGGCGTCGACGCCGCGCAGTCGTGCGCGAGCGGAACGCCCGCGTTCCTCAACCGCACGCTGCCCGCCGGCACCTACCACGTGGTGGTCGAGTCGATCGCCGGCTTCGCGGGTCCCTACGCCCTCACCGCCCTCGTCACCGCGCCTTGATCCCGACCTGATCGTCGAACGCCGAGCCCGCCATGAATCGCACTTTCTTCCACATTCTCCTCGCGCTCAGTCTCGGTTTCTCGGTCGCCTGCGGAGACGACGACGGCCGCTCGATGTCCGATGCCGGCCCGCGCAGCGACGCCTCGACGCCCGACGACCTCGACGGCGACTTCATCTCGAACGCCGACGAGGGCATGGCCGAGCGCGTCGACACCGACGGCGACGGCACGCCCGACTACCTCGACCCCGACAGCGACGGAGACGGCCTGCCCGACGCGTTCGAAGCGGGCGACGAGGACGTCTCCACGCCGCCGCGTGACGCGGACGGCGACGGCATCCCGGACTTCCGCGACCTCGACTCCGACGGCAACGGCATGCTCGACGCGCGCGAGGGCATGGGCGACGCGGACGACGATGGCGTGGCCGACTACGCGGATCTCGACGACGACGGCGACCGCGTGCCCGACGTGCTCGAGCTCGACGGCCGCACGGAGTTCCCGCTCGACTCCGACGTCGACGGATTCCCCGATTTTCGCGACGCCGACAGCGACAACGACTTCATCTCCGACGGCGACGAGCGCCCGCGTTCGGCCGGGGTCGCGATCCCCGACGTCGACGGCGACGGCATCCCCGATTGGCGCGACGACGACACCGACGGCGACGGAATCTCGGACGCCGACGAGGCGGGGGATCGCCTGCTCGAGACCCCGCCCGTCGACACCGACGAGGACGGCATCCCGGACTTCCGCGACGTCGACTCCGACAACGACGGCCTGCCGGACCGGCTCGAGGTCGAGGTCGGCACCGATCCGCTCGACCCCGACTCCGACGACGACGGCGTCAGCGATCTGATCGAGGTCGGCGCGGGCACCGATCCGCTCGACGACACCGTCAATCCACGAACCCGCGGCGACTTCGTCTTCGTGCTCCCCTACCGCGAGCCCGCCGAGCCGACGCGCGACACCCTCGAGTTCCGCACCAACATCCAGTTCGCCGACGCGTACTTCTTGTTCGACATCACGGGGTCGATGTCGAACGAGATCGCGGCCATGAAGAGCGCGATCACCTCGGTCATCGACGAGCTCTCCTGCACGGACTTCGGCACTGCGTGCACGGGCGACGGCGAATGCGCGGCCGAACAGGTCTGCAGCGCCACCGGCTCGTGCATCTCGAACCCACGCCTCACCGGCTGCATCGCGAGCCTCCACTCGGGCGTCGGCACCTTCGACGGCAACCCCGGCAGCTACCGCAATCTCCTGCGCCTGCAGGGTGATCCGGCGGAGACGCAGCGTCGCATCCCCGGCGCGGCCAACGGTGGTGGAGGCAACGAGGTCCTCTTCGAGGCGGTCGCGTGCGTCGCCGATCCGACCGCGTGCAGCGCGAGCGAGTGTGTGCCCGGTGGCATCGGCTGCCCCGCCTTCCGTCCCGAAGCCAAACGCATCCTCATCACGGTCACGGACGAGCCGAACGGCTGCCCCTCGTGCGGCATCAACACCGCGGCTGCGGCGGGTGGGCGTCTGCTCGACGAGGACATCCTCTTCATCGGCGTCGACGCCGATGCGCGTGCGACTCCGGAGACGGATCTGAAGGCGATCGCGAGCGCGGCCAACAGCTTCAACCGCGACGGTGAGCCCTTCTACGTGCAAGGCGACGAGTCCGCGATCGTCACGGTGGTCACCGACTCCATCCGCGAGATCGCGCTCAACATCGATCTCTTCGTCGACGCGCTCGGCGAGGATCTGCCGGGCGACGACGGCAACGCGCTCCAGTTCGTCGATCGGCTCGAGGTCAACCTCGCGGGCACGGAGGACTGCACGGCCGCGCCCGTCACCGACACCGACGGCGACGGCTTCGACGACGCCTTCCCGAACCTACTCCCCGGAACGCCGGTGTGCTGGGACGTCGTGGCGCGCCAGAACGACTTCGTCCCCGGCATCGAGCGCCCGCAGGTCTTCGTGGCCCGTGTGATCGTGCGCGGCGACGGCTCGGTGCTCGACACCCGCCGCGTCTTCTTCCTGGTCCCGCCGCGGATCGATCGCCCGGTCTTCGAGTGATCCGCGCGAGCGGGCGCGGACCAGGTGCAGGAGCGCGCTCGAGCACGCGGGCGCCGACCCGGTGACTGGGCCGGCGCTCGTCGGACGCGCTCGAACTTTTTCGTGAGCCGTTTTTCGTCCCCCGTGCACTACGGGGGCGAGCGGCTGGTCCGCTCTCCGAAGCGGCGTGGTGGTCCATCCCCCCAACCGCCACGACGCTCAGGACGGGCACCCCTCGGAGCTCTCCGTTTCCACACTTCCCACACACATCCACACCTCCCTCCGAGGGGTGCACGTCCGTTGCCGGACCTCGACGTCCTTCGTCGACACGACCCGTTTCGCCGACGCGACGCGCCGACTCACTGCCCCCATGCCCGACGAGTCTTCCCCCGTGCGCACACCGGCCGAGCCGCCCGCGCCTCCCGCGCCTCCGCGCGTTCCGCTCTCGACCCCGCCGGTCGAGGAGCCGCCGCAGACGCGTGACCGCACGCCCACGCGTCGCCCTCCGCCGCGCGAGTCGCGCCCGCAGCTCTGAACCTTCGAGCTCCGCCGCCGCCTGCTCGGTCAGGTCTACGGTCGCCGCGGCGTCGCGCCGGGCCCGTCAGCCGTGCACGGCGAGCAGGTAGATCACGATCCCGAACACGCAGATCATCGCCGCGGTCTCGACCCAGCTCACCTGACCGTCGTCCTGCACGGCCTTCCACAGCATCAGCATCGGCGGGAAGGCGAGCAGCATCACGCTCGTGGTCTCGAGATCGATCGGCAGGATCGCGCCGCTGCTCGCGGTCGGGATGACGCCCGTCTGCGCGAGGATCGCGAGCAAGATCAGCGCGACCGGGAGCACCACGAACGGCACCTGGCTGACCTGTCCGGCCGCCGACGCCAGCGCCACGTCGTACATCTTGTTCGCGTGCGAGGTGACGATCATCGCGAAGGCACCCGCGCTCGCGAACACGCTGAGCAAGAGCGCGCCGACCATCTCCGGGTAGCCCGCTTCGTCGAGCGCCTCGACGAGGATGTCCGCGAAGTCCCCCACCGCGTGGCCTCCGAGCACCGAGGTCGCGAGGCCGATCGCGCCGAAGCCCGCGATGGTGCCCCAGCTCGGAGGCGCCACGGGCGGGGGGCCGTCCGCGGCTGACCCCGCGGACCCGGAAGCACCGTCGTGCGCCTCCTCCGGCTCGTCGCTGCTGAAGCGCTTCACGAGCTCCAGCGTCGCGACGATCTGCACGAAGAGCAGCGCCGCGCCGAGCACGTACAAATCCGCCGCGCCGAGGCCCTCGCCGCCGTGGTCGCCGGCGGAGAAGGTGCGCAGCATCAGCATCACCAGGCCGGTCCCGAGAAAGACGCCCGCCGCCGCGGCGAAGAGATCCGTGCTGATCTTCACGAGCGGCTCCGGCAATCGCGCATGACCCGTCGCGTCACGCGGGAGGAAACCGCTGTAGAGACCGAACGCGAGCGCGCCGACGTGCAGGGTCAGGCACGTGACGATGAAGCCCACGCGCGGCGCGGCCGCGAGCACGAAGCCGAGCATCACGAGCTCGGGCACGTTCGAGGCGAGGCCCGCCATCGTGCCGGCGACGAAGGGGTTCCAGCCGACACGTTTGCCGACCCCCTCCACGCTCTTGATCATCGCCTCGCAGCTCCCGAACACGACCGCGAGGCCGCCGAGCCCGAGACACGCCGCCGCGAGCCAGAGGGGGAGGGCGTGATGCCCGAACATCCCGACCGCGACCACCGCGCCGCCGCCGCCGATCTTGTAGAGCCAGCCTCGCCCTTCGCCGCTTCCCGCCATCGCGCGTGGTGTGTAGTGCAGGAAGCGCCCGGGCGTCGAGCGCGGCGTGTCTCACGCCCCATCCTCGCGTACGTTCGCGCGCGTGCTCCCCGAGACTCGGCTCCTCCTTCGCCATCCGTTCTTTCTCCAGGGCGACGTCTACGCGCTCGGCGTACCGGGAGCGGAGCTGGCGCCCCTCGGCGTGAAGCGCGGCTGGAGCCCGGACGCCCACGAGCGCGCGCTCGCGCCTTTCGCGCTCGACGAAGGTCTCGCGCCGAGCGCGCAGGCGGAGATCGCGCTCGTCTATCTGCCCAAGGGCAACGCGCGTCGCGATCACGTCCTCGACCTCGCGAGCACGATCGCGGAGAAGCTCGTGCTCGTCGGCTGCAACGACGCGGGCATCAAGACCGCGCGCAAAGCGGTCACGGCGCGCGCGGTCGGGCCCGTCCAGAGCGAGCACGGAAACCACGCACAGCTCGTGGCGACCTCGTTGAAGCCGGTCGAGCCGAAGCTGCGGGAGCGGCGGTTCCAGGTGCCGATCGGCTTCTTCGAGGGTCTGTCGCCAGACCCTCCCCCAGGAAGCCCCGACCCCACCCACGAGCCTTCGCTCGCTCCGCTCGATGCGCGCCGTCCGGCAGGGCGGCTTGCGAGTTCGCCCGGACTTCACGTCGGAGACGCGCCTGACGCGCTCACGCTCGTCTCGCTGCCGGGCGTGTTCTCCGAGGGGCGGCTCGACGACGCCACGCGCACGCTGCTCGACGTGATCGTCTGGCCCGCGCGCGGCCGCGTGCTCGACCTCGGCTGCGGCGCGGGCCCGATCGGCCTCTCCGCGAAGCGCCGCGTGCCTACGATCGACGTCACGCTCGTGGACGTCGACGACTACGCGGTCGAAGCGACGCGTCGTGGCGCGAAGGTGAACGCCCTCGATGTGGACGTCCGCTCCAGTGACGGTTACGCCGCCGTGAGCGGCGAACGCTTCGACGTCATCGTCACGAACCCGCCCTTCCACCGCGGCGTCGGCACCGAGTACGAGGTCACGCGCGCCTTCGTGAACGACGCGCCCGCGCATCTGCGACCCGACGGAGCCTTCTGGCTCGTCGCCAACGCGTTTCTCCCGTGGGAGGAGCCGCTCCGCGCGCGCTTCGCCACCGTCGACGTCGTCGCGCAGGATCGACGCTTCGTCGTCTACCGCGCGACGCGCCCGCGCACGTGACACCCGTCCTCGTTGTCGGGGTCGACGTGAGGCCGCGCCGCGGCAGTGGCGCGAAGCGTCGACTCGGGATCCGTCTCGGACGTCTTCCGCCTCAGCCGAGCGCCGCGCTCGCCGCCGCGATCGGATCGCCCTTCGCCTTCCACCCCATCGACGCCAGCGTCTCGTGCAGCGCGCCGAGGCAGAGCATCACATTCCGCGGCGTCGATCCGCTGCCCATGAGCCCGATGCGCCACGCGCGGCCCTTGAAGTCCCCGAGCCCACCGCCGATCTCGATCCCGTAGCGCTGCAGCAGCGCCTTGCGCACCGGCGCGTCCTCGATGCCCTCGGGGATCGCGACCAACGTCAGCGGCGGCAGGCGCGAGCCCTCCGGCACCGGCAGCTCGAGGCCGAGCGCCTGCAGACCCGCCGCGAGCGCCTTCGCGTGCCGCGCGTGCCGCGCGAAGCGCGCGTCGAGCCCCTCTTCGAGCGCGAGCCGAAGCGCCTCGTGGATGCCGTAGAGCATGTTGATCGGCGCGGTGTGGTGGTACGCGCGCTCACTGCCCCAATACGACCCGATCAATTCGAGATCCAGGTACCAGCTCTGCGGGCGAATCTTGCGCGCCTTCAGCTTCGCCATCGCGCGCTCCGAGAGCGACACCGGCGCGAGCCCGGGCGGACACGAGAGACACTTCTGGGTGCCGGAGTAGATCGCGTCCACCCCGTGCCCGTCGACGTCGATCGGCACGCCGCCGAGCGAGGTCACCGCGTCCACGAGGAAGAGCGCGCCGAGCTCGTCTGCCAGCGCGCGGAAGGGCGCGAGCGGCGTGAGCACACCCGTCGAGGTCTCCGCGTGCACCATCGCGATCGCGTCGAAGCGTTGTCCCTTCGCGGCCGCGCGCATCGCATCGGCGTCGATCTCGCGCCCCCACGGCGCGCTCACCGTCACGACCTCCGCGCCGCAGCGCCGCGCGACCTCCGCCATGCGCCCCCCGAACACGCCGTGCACGCCGACGAGCACGCGGTCGCCCGGCTCGATCAGGTTCACGAAGAGCGTCTCCATGCCCGCCGAGCCGGTGCCGCTCATCGGCATCGTGATCGTGTTCTTGGTGCCGAAGACCACGCGCAACATCGCGCGCACCTCGTCCATCACGCCGAGGAAGTAGGGATCGAGGTGCCCGACGGTCGGCGCCGCGAGCGCGCGGAGAACGGAGGGCGCGACGTCGCTCGGGCCGGGGCCGAGCAGCACACGCGCGGGAGGGACGAGGGGAGCGGGGACGTGGTCGGTCATGGCGATCTCGTGCGGCTCAACTGCCGCGGTAGGTGGAGAAGCCGAAGGGGCTCAGCAAGAGCGGCACGTGGTGGTGCTCGCTCGGGTTCGTGACGCGGAACGTGAGGGTCGCCTCGGGGAAGAACGCGTCGTCGCCGAGATACGCCGTGAGCGCGAAGACCAAGCGGTACGTGGTCGCGTGTTCGGTGGAGAGCCCGCGCACGCGTCCGTCGTCGTCGGTCAGATGCTCCCCGAGGAGCGTCCACGCACCGTCGACGAGCGCTTCGACGCGCAACGGCACGCCGCGCGCCGGAACGCCGCGGGCGAGATCGAGGACGTGGGTGCTGAGGCTCACGAGGTTCCCTCCGCGGCGAGCATCGCACCGATCGGCGTCGTTGCCCCGGGGTGCGACCCGCGCGACACGACCTCGTCGCCTACGACGTCGCGCGCGGCGTTCGGTACGACGTTCCGTGCGTGCGCGCTCATCGCAGCTCCGCGAGCCGAAGGCGCGTGATCTTCTTCTGTTCGCCCGCCGCGATCGCGAGCTCCGCCTCTGGCCCGTTCGCGAGCCGCGAGCGAAGGATCGCGAGCATCTGATCGGCGGACTTCCCGGTCGCGCACACCAGGAACACGTGCCCGAACTTCTCTTCGTAGCGGCGGTTCCCGTCCGAGAGCGCGGCCAGGGTGGCCACGTGCGCGCCTCGCACGCCCGCTTGTTCGCGTTCGGAGTCCTCCGCGTGCGCGAAGGCCTGCAGGCGCTCCTTCTTCTCGCCGATGCGCGGATGCGCGGCGAACGCTTCGAGCCAGTCGTCGGAGACGAGCGCGTCGAAGGCGCGGTCGACCGCGCGATCGAGGCGCGCGCCGTCGTGGAACGGACGCGCGCGCAGCATCGCTTCGACCCAACGTCGCGCGCCGCAGCAGCGCGCGAGCGCGGCATGGGCCTCGGCGTCCGGCAGCGCGTCGAGGCGTGCGGCGACGCCGTCCCACGGATCGCCCTCGCGCGCGTCGAGAGGAGCCGCCGCGTTCGCGCCCGGCGGAGCCTTCGTCGCAGAGCGATCGGCGGAGGGATCGGGACCGGGACCGTGAGAGGGATCGTGGGTCATGCGAGGATCCGTCCGCGCACGCGGGAGAAGGTCCACGAGCCGACGCGCGCGTCGTAGGCGCGTTCGCCGCGGAGCCAGGTCGCGCGCACTGCGCCGCGCAGCGTGAGCCCCTCGTAGGGCGTGAGATCGTGGCGGTGCAGGATCGCGCGCCGATCGACGGCGAAGCGCGCCTCGGGATCGAACGCGACCAAGTCGGCGTCGAAGCCGGTCTCGATGCGACCCTTCTTCGCGAGCCCCACGAAGCGTGCCGGCGCGTCGCACATCCAGCGCGCGATCGCGTCGAGCGAGAAGCCGCGCGCGCTGGCCTCGGTGTGGGTGGCCGACAAGCCGAGCTGCAGGCCCGCGATGCCGCCCCACGCGCCCGCGACGTCGCCCTCGGCCATGCGCTTGAGCGCCGGCGCGCACGGCGAGTGATCGCTGACCACGAAGTCGACGAGCCCCTCGCGCAGGCCACGCCAGAGCCCTTCGCGCTGATCGCGCTCGCGGATCGGCGGCGCGCACTTGAAGCGGGGATCGCCGTCCGGGATCGTCTCCGCGTCGAAGCTCAGGTAGTGCGGGCAGGTCTCGACGCTCAGCTTCACGCCGCGCGCACGCGCCTCGGCCACGAGCCCGAGCGCGTCCGCGCACGCGAGGTGCACCACGTGCACACGCGCGCCCGTCGCTTCGCCGAGCTCGGCGAGGAGCGCGATCGCGGCCTCTTCCCAGGCGCGCGGGCGCGACGCGAGGTAGTCGCGGTAGCGGCGTGGATCCGTCGGCGGCTGACCCCGCCGACTTTGCGAATCCGTCGGCGGCTGACCCCGCCGACTCTGCGGATCCGAAGGGGAGGGCGCGCCCAGATCCAGCTCGCAATGCGCGAGCAGCGGAACCCCACGCGCGGCGAGCTTCGGCAGCGCGACCCGCAGATCCTCCGCGCCCACGTGCGGCAGCTCGTCCACTCCGCTCTCGATCAAGAACGCCTTGAAGCCGAGCACGCCCGCGTCGATCAGCGGCTCGAGGTGATCGGCGTTGCCCGGGATCACGCCGCCGTAGAAGCCGACGTCCACCACGAGCTGCCCCTCCGCCGCGCGCCGCTTCGCCTTGAGCGCGTTCACGGTCGTCGTCGCGGGGATGCAGTTGAGCGGCATGTCGACGAGCGTCGTGATGCCGCCCGCCGCGGCCGCCGCCGTCGCGGTCGAGAAGCCCTCCCACTCCGTGCGGCCCGGCTCGTTCAGGTGCACGTGCGTGTCGACGAGCCCGGGAAGCAGCGCGAGCTCGCCGAGATCCTCCACGCGACCGTGCTCGAAGGGCACGTCGTACGGCTCGACCGCGGCGATGCGCTCGCCGTCGACCACCACGGTCGCGGGCCGCGTGCCCTCCGGCGTCACCACGCGTCGGCTGCGCAGCGCGAGCACTCAGCGCACCTCGTCGTTCGAGTCGTCGTCGGTCGAGTCGTCGACGCGCACCGACTCGAGGTCCGGCACGTCGTACGCGTCGAGCGCGCGGAAGTGGGTCTCCGCGTCCTCGAGGTAGAGCTGGCGCGTGATGCCGGCGACGAGCCGATCGACGCCGTACTTCATGCCCGAGATGCTCGCGCCGCCGAGCCCGCAGCTCAGCAGGCCGCCGAACGAGAAGCAGAAGAGCCCGCGCAGCCACGGCGCTTCGCCTTCGCGCCGCTCCGTGAGCTCGAAGCTCGGCCCGAGGTAGGGATGCCGCAGCAGCTCGTCGACGCGCTCGCCTGCCGGCGGCTCGAAACGATCCTCCCAGCGCGCGACGTGCGCCTCGATCGCGCGCAGCTCAGGGCGCGTCGCGAGATCCGTGCGGAAGCCTGTGCCGCAGATCACGAAGTCGTGCGCGCTCGTGCCCTTCGGCGTCGTCACGCGCACCTCGCCGTCGACCTCTTCGACCGAGAGCCACGGCGAGCCCGGCCGCAAATGAAAGTCCGGGTGTTCCGCCGCGCGCTCGTAGGTCGTCTTCGGTGGGAGCTGCCCCGCTTCCCAGAAGCGCTTCACGAAGCGCCACTTCGCCTCGTCCGGCAGATCCGCGTGGTGCCGCAGGAAACCCGTGAACTCGGCCCAGCGGTACACGTTCACGCGCACCAGATCCGGTCGCCGGAAGAAGAGATCCACGCGCGCCGCGCCGTGCTCGAGCGCGACCGCGGCGTTGTCGAACGCGGACGCGCCCGCGCCGAGGATCGCGACGCGTTTGCCCTCGAGCGCCTCGAAGTCGATGCGCTCGCAGGTGTGCGCCCAGCGTGACTTCGGCAGCCCCTCGCGCACGAGCTCCGGCACCCACCACTGCCCGGATCCTTCGATGCCCGTCGCGAGCACGACCTTTCGCGCGTAGACCACGTCCGCGGTGCCGAGCGGTCCGCTGCCGGTCGTGATCGGCACGAGGAAACAACCGTTGGCGGCGTCCCAGCGCATCGCGCCCACGCGCGTCTCGTTCTTCACCGGAAGATCGAGCACGGCGCGCAGCCAATGCAGGTACTCCGCCCACGCCTCGCGATCGATGAACGCGAACGCGTCGAAGCTCCCTTCGCCGTGCTGCGCCTCGAACCACGCCTGGACCGAGAGGCTCGGGATGCCGAGCTCGGGCCCGAGCACGTGCTTGGGGGTGCGCAGCGTCTTCATGCGCGCGAAGCGACGCCACGGGCCTTCTTGTCCGGCCGGCGCGGCGTCCACGACGAGCACGTTCTCCACGCGCTCGCGGCGCAGCGCGAACGCGGTCGCGATGCCGCCTTGGCCACCGCCGACGATCAGCACGTCGAGGATCGGCTCCCCGCCCGCGGTCTTCCGCGGCGGGACCCACTCGCGCTTCGGATACGCGAGCATCGCGAGCTCGCGGCGCGCGCGTTCTTCGAGCCGCGCGAGCGCGTCCCGTCGTGCTTCGTCGCGTGCGTCCGACGGAAGGCTCGTCACGCCGTCCTTCATCGACGTCGCCCGCGCCGCTCCCTGATCACGCATCTGTCCCCTCCGCGAGCTGCAACATCGTGCGCGCGAGCACCTCGGCGCCGCGCGCGACCTCTTCGGGGCTCGTGTGCTCGTCCGGTCGGTGGCTCAGGCCTCCCGCGGAGGGCACGAAGATCATCCCCGTCGGCGCGACGCGCGCGAGGAAGAGCGCGTCGTGGTAGGCGCGGCTGGGCAGCCGCATCGACGAGAGCCCGAGCGCACGCGCGCTCGCCTCGACCGCATCCACGATGCGTGGATCCGAGGTGGCCGGAGGATCCGCGTTGAGGGTGCGCAGCGCGATCGTCACGCCGCGCTCGTTCTGGATGCGCGCGATCGCGTCCTCGATGCGCGCGAACGCGGCGTCGCGCGCGGACAGCGCGGTGTCGCGCAGATCGATCGTGAGCTCCACGCGGTTCGGGATGCCGTTCACCGCGCCCGGGAACACGCGGCAGATCCCGACGGTGCCCACGGTGTCTCCCGTGCTCGATCGCTTCGCTGCGTCTTCGACCGCGATCACCAGCTCGGCCGCCGCGCAGAGCGCGTCCCGCCGCGTCGGCATCAGCGCGCCGCCCGCGTGACCGCCTTCGCCGCGCACGATCACCTCGTACGACGCGGGCGCCGCGATCGCGCTGACCGCGCCGATCGCGATCCCTTCGCGCTCCAGCACCGGCCCCTGCTCGACGTGCAGCTCGACGAACGCGTGGAAATGACCCGGCACGAGCGGCACCTCTTCGAGCGCGCCGGAGAAGCCCGCCTCCGCGCGCACCTCCTCGAAGGCGCGTCCCTCCGCGTCGCGCAGCGCGCGCACGTCGTCCGCGGTGATCGCGCCCGCGAGCAGACGACTGCCCACGCAGCCGATCCCGAAGCGCGTCGGCTCCTCGCTCGTGAAGGCGATCACCTCGAGCGGACGCCGCGGCACGATCCCCGCGCGCGCGATCGACTCCAGCGCCGCGATGCCGCCGAGCACGCCGACCGTTCCGTCGAAGCGCCCCGCGTTCGGGATCGCGTCGAGGTGCGATCCGGTGGCGACCGCGGGCAGCGCCTGCCGACCTTCGAGTCGGTAGAAGGCGTTGCCGATCGCGTCGACCCGCAGCGAGAGCCCGGCCGCGCGCGCGAGCTCGTGCACGTACGCGCGCCCTGCGAGATCGGTCGGCGTGTAGAGCACACGCTTCACCGCGGGCGCCGGATCGTCGGAGAAGCGTGCGAGCTCGCGCGACCAGTCGTCGAGGCGTGCGGCGTCGATCGGGAGCGGCACCTTCGTGCTCGCGCTCGACATCGCACTCGGCGCAACGCTCGAGGACACGTCGCTCGTCGAGACCGCCTTCATCGCCGCGCCTCGTGGAGCGGATCGCGGTTCACGTCCTTGTAGTAGAGGTAGCGCGACGGGGTCTTGCCGAGCGCGCCGAACCACTGCGGCAGGTAGGGCGCCATCCAGATCGAATCGCCCGCCGTCACCGGGTACCACGCGTCGCCGAGCCGGTAGACGCCGCCGCCTTCGAGGAAGATCAGCCCGTGCTCCATCACGTGGCTCTCCACCATCGGCAGCGTCGCGCCCGGATCGAACACGAAGGTGTTCATCGCGAGATCGAAGCCGGGCTCGTCGGGCAGCAGCGTGCGCAGCCGCGCGGAGGGATCGCCGAGGAAGTCCACGCTCGGCACGTCCGCCTCGCGCGCCACGATCACGCGCGCGTGGTGACCGGGCAGCGGTACGTACCGCTTCTCGAGCAGGAAGAACCGCGCGCCCTTCGCGCTCACCAGCGCGTGCTCTTCGCCTGCGGGCAGGAACGCGTAGCTCTCGATCCCGAGCGTGTGATCCTTGCCGCCCACGCGAAGCGAGAGCTCACCCTCGAGCACGAAGACGAAGCGCTCGACGCCCGGCAGCGGGAGCGCGCTGCGCGAGTCGGGCTGCATCGTGACGAGGCACTGCACGAAGCCCGCGCCCATCACCGGCGCGATCAGCGTGATCGCCTTGGCGCCCACCCAGCCCGGCATCGACGCGGGCACGTGGCTCTCGGGCGTGATGAGCGCGTGGTCGCGCGCGACGTGGGTGCGGGAGTGGGAGGTGGTGATCACGCGGTCCTGCTTTCGGCGGACACGGAGCTCGCGACGGAGTCGGAGCCCGAGTCGGAGACGGTGGTGACGGAGTCGGAGTCGGTGCCCGACACGCGCGCGGCGAGCGCACGCACGAAGTCGAGCGTCACGTCGAGCGCGAGCGCGACGTCGATCGCGTGCACACGCTCGTCCGGGTGATGCGAGAGCCCCTCGGGGCTGCGCACGAAGAGCATCGCGATCGGCCCGAGCGTCGCGAGGATGCGACCGTCGTGTCCCGCGCCGCTCGGCAGCGCGTGCACCGGAAGCCCGACGCGCCGAACGCTCTCGCTCAGAAGCGCCTGCAGCGCGGGCGCGCACACCACGGGCGGCGACGCGAAACGATCGCGCGCGCTCACCTTCACGCCGCGCCGCGCCGCGAGCCCCGCGATCTGCGCGTCGAGCGTCGCGAGCGCGTCCGCGAGCACCCGCGCGTCGACCGAACGCACGTCGAGCTCCAGCTCCGCGCGCCCCGCGATCACGTTGTTGCCGCCCGGTCGCGCGACCACCTGACCGACCGTCGACACGAGCCCGGGCGTCTCGCTCGCGAGGCGCTCCACCGCGAGCGTGAGTTCCGACGCCGCGGCGAGCGCATCGCGACGCAGCGTCATCGGCGTGGTCCCCGCGTGCCCCGCGCGCCCCTCGAAGGTCACCGTTCGCCACACGTGGCCCGCGATGCCGGTGACCACGCCCACCGGGAGCTCGAGGCTCTCCAGCACCGGACCCTGCTCGATGTGCACCTCGACGTACGCGAGCAGATCCTCCGGACGGATCGCGCACGCGTCGAGCCCCTCGACGTCGCCGAAGCCGTTCGCCGACGTGCCGAGGGACTCGAAGTGCGCGATCGCCTCCGCGAGCGTCACGCCGTCCGCGTCCCGCAGCGCGAGATCGTCCACGTCGAGCGTGCCCGCGAGCGCGCGCGCGCCGAGGAAAGGCCGCCCGAAGCGGACGCCTTCTTCGTCCGAGATCGCGATCACTTCGAGAGCGAAGGGCAGCGCGATCTCGCGCAGCGCCTCCGCCACCGCGATCGCGAGCACCACGCCGAGCGGTCCGTCGTAGCGCCCCGCGTCGCGCACGGTGTCGACGTGCGAGCCGAGCACGAGCGTGCGGCTTCCAGGCGGGCCTTCGCGGCGTGCGCGCAGGTTGCCGAGCGCGTCGACGTGCACCGTGAGCCCCGCGCGCTCCGCCCACCCGCGCAGCAGCGCGTGCGCGTCACGCATCGCGGGCGTGAGCGCGCGACGGAGGATCGCGCCCTTCGTCTCCGAGCACGCGCCGAGCGCGTCGCAGCGTTCGAGCGCTTCCTCGGTGCTCGACCGCGCCCACTCGGAGGGCGACGGGAGCGACACGAGGTTGGGAGGAGCACCTGCCATGAACGGGAGCTCGATCGTTCGAGCCGAGAGCGACCTTAGCGTGCGCGCTGGCTCCGCGAGGTGCGCTCGCGAGGTTTTTTCTTCGTGGAAATCGAACGGAAACACGAGGGCGACCCTCACGAAACGAACGGCCGCGTGGTGTGCCTCGTGGCACCCTCGCGGGCGTGAGTGGCTCGCCGATCGACTCGCCGAAGGCGCCGGACGACCCGCCGAAGGAGCGCGCCGACGCGTTTCGCTTCGTCGCGGGCGCGGCGCTCTTGGTGCTCTCGGTGCCGTGTCTCGGGCTCGGTCTGCCGGGGATCGTGCTCGCGATCGGCCTGCTCGTGCACGCGACGCTCGGGCGCGCGAGCGTACGAGGCGCCGCGATACTCCTCGGTGTGATCGCGGTGAGCACGTGGTGGCCGCTCGCGTGGTGCCTCGTCGACGCGCGCCTCGATCCGCTCTTCGCCTCCCTCGCGACGTTCGGCGTCGCCGCCGTGGCCGCCGCGCTCGCACCGCTCGTCCTCGCACCGCTCGTGCACGTCGCGAGCACGCACACCTCGGAGACGCGCGCCTCGGACACGCACACCTCGGAGACGCGCGCCTCGGAGACGCGCACCTCGGACACGCACACCCCGGACACGCACACCTCGGAGACGCGCACCTCGGAGACGCGCACCTCGGACACGCACACCTCGGAGACGCGCGCCTCGGACACGCGCGCCTCGGACACGCACACCTCGGACACGCCCGCGCCGAGCTCGCTCGCCGATCTGCTCGCGCATCCCGCTTCGCGCGGGATTGCCGCGCGCGTCGCCGTCCTCCTCGTCGCGCTGGCCGCGCTCGCGCCACCGATCTGGCTCTCGCCGCTGCTCGGCTACCTGCTCGGCGCGTCGGGCCTCGCGTTGGGGCTCGCGTTCGGGCTTCCCCGCGCCCTGCGCGCTCGACGTGCCGACGTCTCGTCGAGCTCGCGGCCTGCGCGAACCGGCGAAGGGCTCACGCTCGCGCTCGCGTGGACCCTCGCCGCGCTCTCGTCGCTCGCGGCGCTGCAGTTCCCCGCGCCGGCTTCTCCCGGTGCGCTCGGTGCCGACACGCGTGCGTTCGATCGCCCGCGCCGCGAAGGCTCCGTGCTCGTGTCGCCCCACGAGCTCGGCTTCGTCGTGGCGGTGGCGGACGGCGGCGGGGTAGGGCTCGTTCGAACGCCCTTCGGCCGACCCGCGCGAGTCTCGATCGACGTGCTCGAGGCCTCCCCACGTTTCCCGGAGCGTACGATCCGCATCTGCGCCGCGCGCGACGAAGCGTCGTCGTGCGTGGTCGTCGACGACGACGGAGTGCGCCGCGACGACGGACCGCTCGAGCGTGCCCGCGCGGCCTACGGGACGATCGGACTCGCGCTGCTCGCCGTGGTCGCCAGCCTTCTGCTCGCGCTCGCGATCTTCGGCGCGCATCGTCCGCATCTCGCTCGCGTGCTCGCGTTCGCGAGCGCCGTCGCGTTCACTGCGCTCGCGTCGATCCCGTGGTGGCAGCGCATGTCGTGATGCGCGTGCACGTGACGTGAGCCGCGTCGCGCACGATCGTGCTCACGCCGTCGCGCGCAGTCGTCGCGCGCAGTCGTCGCGTGCAGTCGTCGCGCGCAGTCGTCGCGCGCAGTCGTCGCGCGCAGTCGTCGCGAGCATTGGGGACGACTCACCGAGTGCGCGCCGCGAACACCCCCGAGGTCGGGAGCCCGAGCAAACGCCGCAGCTCGTCGCCCGCCGCGTGGCCGTCGAGCTCGCCCGGGATCACGAACCACGAGCGAGGGTCGGTCAGCTCCATCGAGTCGCGCCGCGTCTCGCGCGCCACGCCCCAGAGCGCGATCGCGGTTCCGTCCGGAAGATCGTCCGCCACCGTCGCGAGCGTCGACGGGTGCACGCTCGCGCTCGCGCCGTGCACGACCACGCAGAGCGGCGCCCGCTCGTGCTGCTGCACGGCGTCGAGCAGCGCGACCACGTCGGCTACCTGAACGACCAACGCGTCTTTGCCGAGCGACTCGCGGAACGCGGTCGCGATCGCTTCTTCTTGGGTCGCGAGCAACACCACCGTCACGCTGGGCGCCGGCTCGGTGCGTCGGCGCTCGAGCGGGTGCGGCTCGCCCTCCAGGTCGTCGTCGAGAGACAGCGAGTCGAACGAGTCGAGCGGCTCGCGGGCGTCCCCCCAAGGCTCTCCCTCGAGCTCTCGCCCTGGCTCGACGAGCCCGGCGGCTTCGAGCTCCAGCAGCGCTTTGCCCCGCGGTCGCGGCTCGATCGTCGGCAGGGGAGCGACCAGCGGCGAGAGCTGCTCCACCACCGTGTCCGCGAGGTCGGTGCCCAGGACGAACGCGGCGCCCGCGTGCAGGTGTCGCTCGACGAACCGGCGCAACCGGCTGCCACCGGCCGGGATCTCGTGCTCGCCCGCCAGGTGCAACGCACGATGCAACACGCGTGTCGCCACGGTCGGCGCAGCCACCGTCGCCAGCGCTTCGCGGACGACCCGGGCGGCCATCGAGGTGCCCCCGACCTCGGGAGCGCGCGACGGTGTTTGCGGCACGGATGGAAGTATGCCGCTTTCATGAAACAATCGCCACTGGTCTAGGCGCACGAATCGCGATAGGGGCGGGCGATGGAGCGCATCGTGGGCGTCGACGAGAACGGGCTCGGGCCGAGGCTCGGGCCTCTGGTCGCGACGGCCGCGACGATCGAGGTCGAACGCTACGACGCGGACGCCCTCACGAAGCTCGGCTCGAGCCTCGGCATCGGCGACAGCAAACGGCACTCGGCGTTCGGGCACATGGCGCACGCGGAGGGGCTGGCGCTCGCGCTCGCGGCGGGTCGCGGCGCGCCTCCGAAGGACGCAGACGTCTTCCTCGGCGCGCTCTCGCTCGACGGGCTCCTCGCGCTGCGCAGCCCGTGCCCCGATCCGACCACCGCGCGCCCGTGTTGGGAGCGTCCGCTCGCGCTGCCCGCGTTCGGCGGCGACGTCGCGCACGGTCGTGAGCTGCTCGCGTCGTTGAAGGAAGGCGGCGTCGTGCTGCGGCGTGTCCGCACCACGCTCGCCTGCGCGGGCGTGCTCAACGCGTGGCTCGCCACCGGTCGCACCAAGCTCACCCTCGATCTGCACCTCTTCGAGCGGCTGATGCTCGACGCGCGCGCAGCATCGCGAGGGCCGGTCCACGCGATCTGCGGCATGGTCGGGGGGCTGCGTCGCTACGCGCCTCACCTCCAGCAGCTCGGCACGATCGGCCTGGTCGAAGAGGTGAAAGGTGCGAGCCGCTACCGGGCGAGCGCCGTCGGAACGGTCGACTTCGAGGTGAAGGCCGACGATCGGCACCTCCCGGTCGGGCTCGCCTCGATGGTCGGCAAGTACGTGCGTGAGCTCGCGATGGCGCGTCTCGTCGGGTGGTACCGCGCGCAGGATCCGGAGCTCGGGGCGGCGAGCGGCTACCACGATCCCGTGACGGCGCGTTTCGTGGAAGCGAGCGCGGCGCTCCGACGACGTCTCCCGATCCAAGACGACTGCTTCGAACGCCGAGGCTGACGCGACTTCTCGTCGGTGTGTGACATTCGCGTCCGCGTCCCTGCCCGGCGTGACGCATGCACCTACCCTGATGGCTCGGTTGGGTGGCTCCTGTTCGGAGCCGTTGCGCGCGACACTCGAGTACTGGAGGCGCTCGTCATGATGACGGCCGGCATGGTCGCTTTCGGCCTCTTTTGGATGTCGATCGGGCTCTCGATCCTCTTCTTCGACGTGCGCGCGTGGCGCCGTGCGGGCCCTTTGCAGGTGAAGCCACGACCGGTCAGCGAGCTCGCGGACGGCGACGTCGCCAAGCTCGTGGGCACCGTCCGGCTGCTCGACGAGGACGAGGAGGCGGAGCCTCTGCGCGCGCCGGTGAGCGGACGTCCGTGCGCGGGCTTCGAGCTCCGCGTCGCTCGGCGAGGCCTGATCCGTTGGCGACCCCTCGCGACCACACGCGAGGGTCGGGGCTTCTACCTCGACGACGGCACGGGCGCGGTGCTGGTTCCGCTCGACGACGACGTGAAGGTCGAGCTCTGCACCGCCGCGCGCAGCCACGAAGGCAAGGGCGGCCGCGTGCGGCGCGCGCTCCGTCGTTACGTCGCGCCCTTCGTCCGCGAGGGCGCGGTGCGCTGCGACGAAGGCTTGCTCGCGCCGGGGGCGATCGTCGCGGTGTACGGGCGCATGCGCGAGCGTCCTGACCCGCGCCCGAGCCGAGAGGGCGACTACCGGCGTCGCCCGTACCGCTTCGTGGTCGAGCCGTCGCACGACGGACTGCTCGTCAGCGACGACCGCGCCGTCCTCGGCTGATTCACGTCAGCTTCCTTGAGGGTCTGTCGCCAGACCCTCCCCCAGGAAGCCCCGAACCCCTCCCACGAGCCTTCGCTCCCTTCGGTCGCTGCGCGCCGTCCGGTAGGGCGGCTTGCGGCAGTCGGCCATCAGCTTCTCTTCAGCTTCCTTGAGGGTCTGTCGCCAGACCCTCCCCCAGGAAGCCCCGAACCCCACCCACGAGCC
>CALJLK010000215.1 GCA_937982655.1 uncultured Sandaracinus sp. | reverse complement strand
AAGCCGATCCTCCACCCTGAACCGGTCAAGACTCCTGTGGCGAGGTACTAGCGCGCATCTCATAACCTCCCGCGGCCGCTTCGCGGCATCCGCACGCCGCTCGCCGCCATCCACTCACGCTCGAAAATGCACCACATTTCCTCGGTTCGCGGACGCGGCGATCGACGCACGGGCTGCCACGAATCACCTCACGGGAGGTTATGAGATGCGCTCTAGCGCGATCAACAGATGCGCGGCATCGGTTCGCCGGCGGGGAGATCGAGGACGCGGGCGCTGCCGAGGCGGGTGCGGAGGACGACGGGGGCGACGTCGCGTGGGCGAACGGTGCCGACGATCGCGGCGTCGGTGGCGCCCATCGCGTGCCAGAGCGCGAGCGCGCGGTCCGCGTCGTTTGCTTCGACGAAGGCGACGAGACGCCCCTCGCTCGCGACGTGGAGGGGATCGAGACCGAGCAGCTCGCAGACGTCGGCGACCTCGGGGCGCACCGGGATCGAGGCTTCGTCGAGCACGAAGGTGTGGGCCGAGCCCGCGAGCTCGTGGGCGATCGCGACGAGTCCGCCGCGGGTCGGATCGCGGAGGCAGCGCAGCGCGACGTCCGCTTCGAGGAGCGCGCGCGCGAGCGGCCAGACGCTGGCGGCGTCGCTGACGAGGTCGACCTCGACGCCGCGGGGATCGCGCGCGAGCAAGACCGCGGTGCCGTGGTCGCCGAGGGGGCCGCTGACGAGGATGGCGAGGCCAGGCTCGATCGCGTGCGGGCCGAGCGGTGCGAGCGGACGGATCACGCGCCCGAGGCCGGTGCACGCGACGTAGACGCGGTCGCCGCGGCCGCGCTCGACGACCTTGGTGTCGCCCGCGACCACGCGGATGCCGGCGGTGCGCGCGGCGTCGGCGAGGGAGCGGACGAGCTTCGAGAGCACGGAGAGCTCGAGGCCCTCTTCGAGCACGAACGCGACGGTCATCGCGAGCGGCTCGGCGCCCGCGCAGGCGAGATCGTTGACGGTGCCGTGCACCGCGAGGCTTCCGAGGTCGCCGCCGGGGAAGAACAGCGGGCTCACGGTGAAGGCGTCGGTGGTGACGGCCAGGCGGCCCTCGAACGCGAGCGTGGCGGCGTCGTGGGCGGCGTGGAGCTCGGGGGTGTCGAAGGTGGTGATGAAGACTTCGTGGACGAGGCGCGCGGCGAGGCGACCGCCGGAGCCGTGGGCGAGGGTGATGCGCTCGTAGGCGCCGAAGGGGACGGGGCAGTCGAGGGCAGGGGTGCCGTGCGTGCTCCGGGGATCGTCGTCGTCGGTCACGTCGTGGCTCCGTCGGCGGCTGACCCCGCCGACTTGGCGGCTCCGTCGGGTGCTCCTGCGTGTGCGCTTCGTCGACTGAAGTACGCCGCGCACGCGCCTTCGCTCGAGACCATCGGCGCGCCGAGGGGCGTCTCGGGGGTGCAGCGTCGGCCGAGCTCGGGGCAGTCGAGCGGACGAAGCCGACCGCGCAGGACGTCGGCGGCGCGGCAGCTCGTCGGCTCGCGGATCGGCTCCGCGGCATCCGACGCGAGCGGCAACGCGAAGCGGCGCGTCGCGTCGTGGGCGGCGAAGCGCTCGCGGATCGCGAGGCCACCTCCGGGGAGCACACCGAAGCCGCGCCACGGGACGTCGGCCATTGCGAAGACACGATCGACGGCGGCGCGCGCGAGGGGATTGCCTTCGGGGCGCACGATGCGGGCGTAGGCGTTCTCGACGCCGGTCTGCCCGCGTTCGAGGCGGCGTATGCAGGCGAGCACGCCGCGGAGCAGATCGACGGGCTCGAAGCCGGTGACGACGATCGGGATGCCGAAGCGACACGCGAGCGGCTCGTAGACTTCGGCGCCTTCGATGGTGCAGACGTGCCCGGCCGCGAGGAGGCCGTCGATGCGGGGGGCGTCTGCGTCGCTGGGTGTTTGCGCGGTGTCGTCGGTGTTCGCGTCCACGTCCACGTCCACGCTCACGTTCACGTTCACGTTTGCGGTCGCGGTGGGGGAGAAGAGCGCGTCGAGCGCGGGAGGGACGCGGACGTGGGCGGGGAGGACGTGGAGGTTCGTGAGGGCTTCGCGATCCGCGAGCTCGATCAGCGCGGCGGTGGCGGGCGCGGTGGTCTCGAAGCCGACCGCGAGGAAGACGACGACGCGATCAGGCGAGCGGCGCGCGAGGTCGAGCGCTTCGAGCGGTGAAGAGACGACGCGGACGTCGGCGCCGTCGGCGCGCGCGGAGAGCAGATCGCCGTTTACGCCGGGCACGCGGAGCATGTCGCCGTAGGTGCAGAGGATCACGTCGGGGCGAAGCGCGATCCGGCGCGCATGCTCGAGGATCTCGAGCGGGGTCACGCAGACCGGGCAGCCGGGGCCGTGCACCATCGTGATCGTCGGTGGGAGCAGGTCGAGCAGACCGAAGCGCACGAAGGCGTGCGTTTGTCCTCCGCAGACCTCGAGCAGCTTCCACGGGCGCGTCGTCTCGCGCGCGATGCGCTCGGCGATCGCGCGCAGGAGCGTGGGATCGCGCCACTCGTCGACGTGTTTCATCGCGGCTCCGGATCGAGCGTCGCGTCGTCCGTGGAGTCGGCCGATCCGAGCAGCGCGAGGGTGCGTCGTGCTTCGGCCTCGTCCAGCTGCTGGATCGCGAAGCCGACGTGCACGATGACCCAGTCGCCGACCGACGCGTCGGGCACGTACGCGAGGCAGACCTCGCGGCGCACGGTGCCGAAGCGCACGAGCGCCATCGGCAGCGCGCCTTCGCGGCGCTCGACGATCTCACCGGGGAGCGCGAGGCACATGCGCGATGCTGAGCGCGGGGAAGCGGGTGCGTCAACGGCGTGCTCTGCATCCGACGCCGTGCATCGCCGCCGTCCGAGCGTGATCGCGAGGAGTCGATCGAGGGTGGGCGTCGTGCATCACGTACGAGCGGCGAGGCTCCACGACGCGACGCGGAGCTGACCGAGCGCGAGCCCGCCGTCGCCCGGAGGGAGCTGCGTGGCGAGGAGCGCGCGGAAGCCGCGAGCGTCGAGCTCGTCGACGGTGCGCTCGAGGAGGAGCGCGTTGACGAAGCAGCCGCCCGCGAGGACCACGTCACGCACGCCAGCTTGGGTGGTTTCGCGGTGGTGTGCGGCGAAGCTCGCAATCGCGACCGCGAGGGTCGCGTGGAAGCGGCCCGCGGCGCGTGGGGCGTCGTGCCGTTCGGCGAGGAGCGGCGCGATCGCGGGGCGCCAATCGATCGTCCGCGGCTGACCCCGCGGACTGGTAACGATCGTCCGCGGCTGACCCCG
>CALJLK010000214.1 GCA_937982655.1 uncultured Sandaracinus sp. | reverse complement strand
GTCCACCACGCGAGACCCGCACCCACGAGCGCGAGCGTGATCACGACGCCGATCCAGAGGCCGCGTCGGTGGTTCGGCTCGACGCGTTTCACCTCGACCACCATCGGTGTGACCTGCGTCGGCGGGACCGCACGCGCGGCACCGGGCGCGGCCACGTCGGAGGGCGCGTCGCCGATGGCTTCGTTCACCGCGGCGACCAGCGCGGGCACGCTCGCGGGGCGCTCGCTCGGATCTTTGGCGAGCGCGCGCGCGATCACGTCGTCGAGCGCGCGCGGAAGCTCGGGGTTCCAATCGCGCAACCGCGGCGGTGGCGCGGTGAGCACCTTGGCCAGGATCGCCGTCACGTGCGGCCCATCGAAGGGGGGACGGCCGGTGAGGCACTCGAAGAGCACCGCGCCCAGCGCGTAGACGTCGGTGCGCCGATCGACGGGCAGGCCCTGCGCCTGCTCGGGTGACATGTACATCGGCGTGCCCATCGTCGCGCCGGTCGCGGTGAGCTTCGCGTGCTCGCCCTCCATGAGCTTCGCGAGCCCGAAGTCGAGCAACACCGCCCGCTCCGGCGTGCCGGGGCGGCGCGCGAGGAAGACGTTCGAGGGTTTGAGATCGCGGTGCAGGATGCTGGCGTCGTGGGCGGCGGCGAGCGCGGAGCCGACCTGGTGCAGGAGGTCTTGCGTGGTGGCGAGCGAGAGCGGTCCGCGCGCGAGGCGGGCGTCGAGGTCCTCGCCTTCGAGCTTGTCCATCACGAGGTACGCGACGCCGTCGTCGGTGACGTCGAAGTCGTGTACGGCGACGATGCCGGCATGGCCGACCGCGGCGAGCGCCTCGGCTTCTCGACGGAAGCGGGCGGCTGACGTCGCGTCGTCGGCCGCGTCGGGCAGCAGCACCTTCACCGCGTACGCGCGCCCCGTGCGCACGTGCGTCGCGGCGTAGACGGCGCCGATGCCTCCGGCGCCGAGCCGACGGCCCAGCCGATACGCGCCGAGCTCGCGGCCCTCGATGCTGCTGTCGCGGCTCACGGGCGGAGCGGGAGGATAGCACCCGCGTGCCGCTCCGTACGCAGGTCCGTGATGTCGTGCGGCACGACGATCACGGTGTGTCGGTCACCGCATCGCGTCCGTGTGAGGACCTGCGTGACGCGTGACGAGAGTCTCCGCGCGACGATCCCTGCGTGGAGGTCACCGCGCGATCATCGGGCCGTCGCGGGGAAGTAGCGGTCGCTCCCCGGTGTGCGCACGACGAGCGTGTAATCGCCGACCGGCAGCTCGGGCGGCACCCCGACGCTCGCCTGCCAATGACCCCCGTCGCGCGTGACCGTCACGCCGAGGAGCCGTTCGATGGTGCCGCGCGCGACCACTTCCACGCGAAGGCCGGCGACTCCGACGTCGTCGGGATCGAGCGCGCGCCCGACCAGCTCGAGGCGTCGACCACGCAGCACCTCGAACTCGCGACCTTCGACGGTGAGCCGCAATGGACGAGCGACGGGGGTGGAGAAGAGCGCGCTCAGCGGGTCGGTGCTCGGCGGGCTGGGCTCGTTCCGCGTGGGCTCGTTCCGCGTGGGCTCGTTCGACGTGGTCGCGTTCGTCGGGGGCGTGGTCGGCGTCGCGGGCGTGGTCGGATCCGTGTTGTGGCTCGTGCTCGGATCGCTCGCGTTCGTCGAGGGATCGTCGGCGTGGTTCGAAACGTTCGTGCCGGGCGCGTCGCGTCGAAGCCCACGCACGTTGCCCGCGAGCTGCGAGTAGCTCCGCACGTAGGGCGCGGGACGCGGCAAGACGTCGTCGCCGGTCGGGCGATGGAGCGGTCGATCTTCGGCGCCGTGTGCGTCGAGCCCCGCCGCCGCGCCGCCGAGATCGATGCGCAACCAGCCCGGCACGTCGCCCTGCGGGATCTTCACCTCGACCCACGCGTGCGCCTCGTTCTGCACGAAACGAGCGGGCATGCCGAGCGCTTGGGCGGTGATCACGAAGGGGTATGCGCGGTGGCGACACACGCCCTTCATGCCGCGCGCGAGGTCGAGGAAGATGTTGCCCGTCGAAGGAGGCGGCTCGTCCGATTCTTCGAAGCTGCGGAAGTGCTCGACGAGGATCGGCAGGGTGCGGCGGTACGACTGCCCCGGCGAGAGGCCGAGCTCGCGCGCGAAGAGGAGCGCGTCCTCGCGCACACGCGGCTCGAGCGCGAAGACCTCGTCCGCGAAGGTGTCCGAGGGCACGTCGGGCAGCTCCGCCATGCGGAAGAAGTCCTTCGGCGCGTCGGTCAGGAAGACCACACGCACTTCGCCGCGCACGCCGGGGGGCGCGACCGCGAAGTAACTGCCGGCGTCGTCGCGGTGCACTTCGAGATCGACCTCGTCGCCCACGCTCGCACCTCGCGCGTCGCCGAGGAGCTCGGTGCGCAGCGTGAGGATGCGCGACTCCGGCGAGACGGACGGCAGCGGGACGATCGCGCCCGCGCGGAAGTCGAGCACCACGCTGCCCCAGAAGCGTTCGCGCTCGCGTGCGTCGGGCGGCGTGGAGGTCGCGCCTTCGATGGGCAGCCGCGACGTGCGCAGGCTCGACACGCCGAGCACGGGGGTGCCGCCGTCCATCGTGACGACCGCGTCGAGCGCGCTCACGCGTTTGAAGGGTGCGATCGCGGGAGTGAAGGTCTCGAAGTAGCCGAGCGTGCCTTCGAGGGAGGTGACGCGGTCGGGACGAAACGTGGGAGAGCGTCGGCCCTCTTCCTCGCGGCCCTGGCCGTCGCCGGGCATCGCGCTCATCGCGCGCTCGTCGTCGCGGCGCGCGCCGCCCTCGGGCGCGGTCAGGATGGTGTCGTCGTAGACGATCGCGGCCGGCTCGCCCCCCGGTCCGAGCACCGCGTCGAGCTCGGCGTCGCCCGCGTTCGGGATGTACTCGTGCAGCACGACGTCGGCGTGCGCGATCGTCGCGAGGAGCAAGACGAGGAGCGGCGTGCGCCTCATGCGCTCACTCGGCGGGGGCGGCCATCGAGGTGTCGGTCGGGCTCGCCGCGTTGGGTGCGCTCGGTGCGTTCTCGTTCGGTGCGTTCTCGTTCGGCGCCGCCGTGCTCGGTGCGTTCTCGCTCGGCGCCGCCGTGCTGGGTGCGGTCGGCGCGTTCTCGCTCGGCGCAGCGTTCGCGTTCGGCGTCGCCGGGCTCGGCGCGTCCATCGCGCTCGGGCTCGCGCTCGTGCCCGACGTGTCGGTCGTCGACTGCGCAGCCTCTTCGGGCGCGCTGGGTGGTCCCCCGAAGATGTCGCGGATGGTCACGAGCACGATCACGCAGAGCAGGAAGACGATCCCCACCGTGTGCACGATCGCCTCGAGCTTCTCGTTCGCTCGACGTCGCGTGATCAGCTCGAAGCCGAGGAAGCCGAGGCGTCCGCCGTCGAGCGCGGGGAGCGGAAGGAGATTGAAGAGTCCGAGCGCGGTCGAGAGCAACGCGAGCACGGCGAAGAAGTCGGTCGGCCCGCTCTGCGCGGCGTCGCCGATCATCTTGCCCATCGCGACCGGGCCGCCGATCTGCGAGGTGTCGGCGTCTCGCACCATCTTCGCCATGCCCTCGAGCTGCATGACGGTGAGGCGCCACGGGAACGTGATCGCGGACTCGGCGGCTTCGCCGAGCTCGAACTTCACGTACACCGGCGACGCGGCCACGCCGATCCGCCCCACGCCATCGGCGCCGAGCGCGGGCGTCATCTCGAACGTGCGCCGCTCGCCGTCGCGCTCGATCACGTACGTCGTCGCCTGCCCGCCGCGCGGCGCCGTCACCTCGATCAGATCGCGCACGTCGCGGATCGCGCGACCGTTCGCTTCCACGAAGACGTCACCGGGGACCACGCCCGCGTCCTGCGCCACGCCTTCGAGCACGTCGCCGACCACCATCGGTCCGCTGGCGGTCGCGGTCGCGCGGGGATCGTCGGGGGTCAGCACGCGCAGCCAGAGCTGCGGCCAGCCGGAGAGCCCGATGAGGAAGACCAGCAACGACGCGCAGAGGTAGTTGGCGAAAGGGCCTGCCGCGATGGTCACCACGCGCGCGAAGACGCTCTTGTTGCCGAAGAGCCCGGGGTCCTTCGGGTCGACGTCCTCGTGCGGGTTCATGCCCGCGATCTGCACATACGCGAGGAAGGGAATCGCGGCGACCTGGAAGACCGTCGGGCTGCCCTTCGGCTGGTACTTGAAGAGCGTGGGCCCGAAGCCGATCGAGTAGCGCAGCACGCGCATCTTGAAGGCACGCGCGGCGAGGTAGTGCCCCGACTCGTGCACGATCACGAGGATCGAGATGCCGACGATGATGAGGAGGATGTCGAGGGGCCCGAAGCTCACGGGCGAATGCTACCAGCCTGCCGAGGGGCTCGCATCCGCGCCGCGCCCCCACGCGCTCGGCAGGATCATCGGCGTCGCCACTGGACCGTGTCGGGTCGCGAGTCGACGGGTCGGCTCACCGGGGTTCCTTCGAGGACGACCCGGTTTCGTCCGCTTTCCTTCGCCTGGTAGAGCGCGCGGTCGGCCGCGACGAGGAGCTCGCGGGGGCTTCGATGGTCGACGTCGAGGACGCTCGAGGCGATCCCCATCGACACTGTCTGTGGTCCGTACGGAGAGAGCTTCGTCGCCTCGCGGAAGGCGCGCGCGAGGCGTTCCCCGAGGACGACGGCTCCTTCGGGACCCGTCTCGGGGGCCACGATCACGAACTCCTCGCCGCCGTAGCGATACACGCCGTCTGCGGTGCGAGTTCCGGCGCGGAGGACCTCGCCGAAACGTCGAATGACCTCGTCGCCCGCCGCGTGGCCGTGCTGATCGTTGACGCGTTTGAAGAAGTCGATGTCCGCGATGAGGATCGAGAGTGGGCGCGTGTAGCGTCGGTGCTCGTGCTCGCGTGCCCCGAGGGTGGCTTCGAGCGCGGCGCGGTTCTGGACGCCGGTCAGAGGGTCGACGGTGGCGCGCCGCGCGAGCTCCTGCGTCAGCCGACGAATCCGGAGCATCGACGACATGCGCATCTCGAGCTCGATGCGACGCGTGGGCTTCGAGAGGAAGTCGTCGCCCCCCGCGTCGAGGCAGCGGTGGCGCGCGCCGTCGTCGTCGTGCCCGGTGAGGAACACGCACGGCACGAAGCCGGTGCATCGACGTCTGAGGAGCGGAAGGAGCCTCGGACCGTCGAGGCTCGGCATCTCCACGTCCATCAGGATGACGTCGACCTCGTCGTTCATCTGCTCGAGGGCGGAGCCCGCCGTGGGCGCGACGAGCACGCGGTGGCCGAGCGCTTCGAGGGTCTCGCTCGTCACCTTCGCGCCGAGGCGATCGTCGTCGACGACGAGGATCGTGGCCGACATTTCGGACGTGGCCCCAGGAAGGTCAGGCGAAGCGCCCGACGTGGAGCGTGGACGCATCCCGGTGTCGCGTCGCGGGCTCTCTGCCGGTGGGTCGGAGTCGGGAGAGTCGTCGGTCGCGCCCATGGTGTGGGGAGTCGCGACCGGGCGGGCGTGCTGCACGCTGGGCATGTGCGGCGACAAAAGCATCTTGCGTGCCGGCCCGCGGGGTGCGCATCCGACCGGTTGAGGCAGCGGCGGCTGGTTCGGCTTCCTCGAAGAATGCGGGATCTTCGGGCGACACGAGGCCCGCGAGCCTTCGAGGCGCATTGGTCGATCCGACCACAAGGCACCTCTGCGAGTGCCAAAATTGGGACGCTCCATGCACGGATGGAGTGGACGACGGAGACCTTCACATGGCCGCGAACGCGAGCCAGGCATCCGCGAGCGCGTCAGGCTCTTCGCGGTGGAGCATGTGCCCTGCGCCGTCGATCACGTGCTTGGTCAAAGGCGCCTTCACGAGCGCGAGGCGCGCGTCCTCGTCCGGCAATCGGAAGCCCTTCTCACCCGCGACGTACAGGGTCGGCACCGTGATGCGTTCCAGGAACGCCGCGAAGATCTCGGTACGGAAGGGCATCGGCGCGGTCGTGCGGTGCCGCCGATCGAAGCGCCACGCGTAGCTTCCGTCGTCGAGGCGGCGCGTGCTCTTCTCCGCGAGGAAGCGGCCGAGGGCGTCGTCGAGCTTGCGGCTCTGCACACGCATGCGATCGAGCACCGCGTCGAGGCTCGGCATCGCGCGGCTCTCTTGGGTTGGCGGGGTCAGCCGCCAACGGTCTTCCTTGGCGCGGAGCTTCGCCATGCCGTCGAGCCACGCCTCGAACTTCTCCGGCGTGCGCTCGAGCGGGTAGGGCGGGGGCCCGATGCCTTCGACGAGGCTGAGCGTGTGGAGCCTCGACGCGCGCAGCCCCGCGAACATCGTCGCCACGGTGCCGCCCATCGAGTGCCCGACGAGGTGCACGCGCTCCTCGGCGTCGCTCACGAGCTGAGGGAAGAGCTCCTCCAAGTCGAGCACGTAGTCGGGGAAGTGGTAGTAGCCGCCCGCGCCGACGTGATCGGTCTCGCCGTGTCCGCGCCAATCCCATGCGACGCACCGGAAGCCGTGCGACGCGAGCCGCTCCGCGAGCGGGCGCCAGCTCCACGCGAGATCGAGGAAGCCGTGGGCGAGAAGGACCGTCGGCGGCTGGCCCCGTAGACTCGACGACCCCGTCGGGGGCGGACTCTGCGGTTCGCGCGGTCGCCACTCGACGACGTGATGCGAGAGCTCGTTGGCGACGAAGTGGTGCTCGAAGGTGTCGAAGGCGGTCACGCTGTTGGCCTCGTTCGGTTCGCTCGGTCCACTGGGTCCACTGGGTCCACTCACGGTGGGCTCCGTCGTGGCTCGTGGTGGGGCGCTACGCGTCACGGAGGATCACGCGAGGAAGCGTCGCGGATCGATCGCCGCCGCTTCTTCCGGCAACGGCTCGCCCAGGATCGCGTCGCGCACGAGCTCGGCGGTGATGGGCGCGAGCAGGATGCCGTTGCGGTAGTGGCCGCTCGCGAGCCAGAGGCCTTCGGGGCCGGCGGGGCCGACGAGCGGGAGATCGTCCGCGGTACCCGGGCGAAAGCTCGACCAGTGCGCTTCGGCGGGGGCGTCCGCGAGGCGAGGCGCGAGGGTGGTCGCCAACTTCACGATGCGCGCGAGGCCGGCGAAGGTGACCTCGCGTGCGAAGCCCACGCGTTCTTCGGTGGAGCCGCAGAGCACGCGCCCGTCGGGGCGGGTGACGACGTAGCCGCCTGCGCCGAAGACCACGCGACGGAAGATCGGCGGCCTCGTGCGCGTCGTCAGAATCTGTCCGCGCACCGGGTGCACACGCGCGGCGTCGAGGCGGAGACCCGGAACCAGGCTGGTCCAGCTCCCGGCGGCGACCACGACGTGATCGGCGGTGAGCGTCTCGCCGTCGAGCCGCACACCGAGTGCGCGATCGTTCTCGACGATCACGCCGTGCACGGTGGCGGTGCGGAAACGAACCCCTGCGCGCTCCGCCGCGATGGCGAGCGCGCCGAGCAGGCTCGGCGGATCGAGCTGCGCTTCCTCCGGCAGGTCGATCGCTTCGAGCACCGCCGGTCCGAGGGCGGGCTCGCGACGGCGCGCCTCGTCGCCGTCGATCGCGTCGACGAGCGCGCGCCCGCGCAAGAGCGCCGCGTGCGTCACGAGGGCTGCGCGCTCGTCCTCGCGCACCGCGACGCGCATCACGCCGCAGCGTCGAAAGCCGACGTCGATGCCGTGATCGTCGCGCAGCTCACGCGCGAGGCTCGCGTGCAGCTCGCGGCTGCGCAGACCGAGCGTGAGCAACGTGTCCTGCGCGGGGCGACGTCCGGGGTGCGGGTGTCCTTCGCCGTGCCCGTGGTGTGCTTCGACCGCGGGGCCGAGGATGCCCGCCGCCGCGCTCGAGGCTTCGGCGCCCGGGACGCTGCGCTCGAGCACGGTGACCGAGAGCCCAGCCTGTGCGAGTCGGAGCGCGCTCGCGCAGCCCATCACGCCACCGCCGACGATCACCACGTCCTTCGAGGCCATGCCGCGCGCATAGCACGTTCGCGAGAGGACCGATGCACCGGACCTCGAACGACCTCGCGCGGCGGAGCGACGTGACCTTCAACGCGACGCGCGGCGTACGTGAGCTTCGAATGCATCGAGAAAGCTCGTCAGATCGCGACGGAGCGCGTTGTACCGCCCGTAGGAATCCGACTCCCCACGCAGCCGCTCGTAGAGCACGAGCTCTCCGTCGCGAGCGCGTGGCGCCTCCGGGAGGTCGAGCCCGACCGCGCGCAGGCGTGTCACCGCGAGCGAGACCACGAGCGCGTCGATCGAATCCACGCGTGCGCGTGCGTCCATGAGGCCGCGGGCCACCATCCCTCCACCGGGAAAGGCCGTCAGCTCTTCGAAGGAAGGAGTCCGAGGCTCGGTCATGCGGGATCCCTCGTGAGGGCGTCGAGCCTCGATCGGAGCACCTCGGGATCGAGGTTCGGATACCGGATCAAGTCCGCTTCGATGTCGCGGTAGGCTGCGCGGAGTTGCTCCACGCTCACCAGGCCGCGCTCCAGCATGGCTTGGACGTCTCGAAGGTCCCGCTCGTGCGCGCGTGCGATCTTCGCGAGCGCCTGTGCGCGCAGGTCGTAGTGGAAGAACTCGACACGGCCGTGCGTGGCGATCGGGATGGACCGCTCGCGCCATTCCCGGAGTGGCGGCAAGAACAGGTCGGCTTCCCTGAGGGTCTGTCGCCAGACCCTCCCCCACGAGGCGTGAAGCCCCGTGGGGCCCCCTCCCACGAGCCTCCGCTCCCTTCGGGAGCTGCGCGCCGTCCGGTAGGGCGGCTTGCGAAATCGGCTGAGCTTCTCTTCCGGCGAGGCGAGCTCCACGTTCACGTCGAGCTCGTTCTTCAGGGACGCGATGGCCTCGAACACTCCCGGCGGTTCGGGGTCGAGCTTGATGTCGACGTCGACGGTCGAGCTCCGCCACCCGAAGAGTAGCGCGGTCGCCCCACCCGTGAGGTAGATCCGACCGGGGCCGCGCGCGCGCCGACCGACCTCGGCCATCAGGCGCTGAAGCTTTGCCTCGTCGACCACCGCGCGCACCTCACGAAGGTAGCAGAGCACCGAGTCTGGCGTCCGGTCTGCTACGGTCGCGCGCCATGACTCGCTTCACCGACAAACGCGCGCTCGTCACGGGCGTGACCAGCGGCCTCGGGCGCGCGATCGCCGAGCGGCTCGCGAAGGAGGGCGCGAAGCTCGCCATCACCGGGCGCCGCGCGGATCGGCTCGAAGAGGCGGCGGCCGCGATCTCGGAGTTCGGGGAGGTGCGCGCGTTCGTCGCCGACCACACGAGCCACGAGGACAACGTGCGTGTGATGGGCGCGATCGAGGAGTCGTTCGGTGGTCTCGACGTGCTCGTGAACAACGCGGGCGCGATCGGCTTCGACGGCGCGCTCGAGCCCAAGCCCGAGGTGTGGTCGAAGCTGATGAGCGTGAACGTGGAGGCGGTCTACGATCTGACCTGTCTCGCGACGCCGCTGCTCGTCGCCTCCGCCGCCGCCGGTCGTGGCGCGAGCATCCTCAACGTGTCGAGCGTCGCGAGCTTCCGGCCCTATCCGGGCCTGCTCGCGTACTGCACGAGCAAAGCCGCGCTCGACATGATGACGCAGGTGCTCGCGATGGAGCTCGCGAGCAAGGGCGTGCGCGTGAACGCGATCAACCCGGGCGTGGTGGTGACGGAGCTGCACCGCGCGAGCGGCATGGACGACGCGGCGTACGCGGCGTTCCTCGAACGCGGAAAGGCCACGCATCCGCTCGGGCGTGTCGGGACGGCGGAGGAGGTTGCGGCGCTGGTGGCGTTCCTCGCCAGCGACGAGGCGGGCTGGATCACGGGCGACCGCGTCTCGATCGACGGCGGGCGCGCGCTGACGTCGTTGCGTTGAGCGACGGTCGAGCGGCGACGCGCTTGGGGTGATCTTCGGATGATCTTCGTGACGAGCCTGTCGAGCCACGTGACGCGCCGGGCTTCGACGCTCGTCGCGCTCTTCGCGAGCGTGCTGGTCGGTTGCGCGCTCGACCCGGTCGATCGCACCCACGAGGGCCGTTTGGAGGAGGGGGACCGACGCCACGACGCGGACGGATCGTTCTTCGACGAGTACCGCTTCGACGCCGAGAAGGGCTGGCGCATCCGGGTCGAGATGACCTCGACCGAGCTCGATCCGTTCCTCCAGCTCCGGCGGGTGGGCGCGTCCGACGCGGACTTCCTGCGGCAGAACGACGACGCGGAGGAAGGTTCGACGACGGCGCGCATCTCGCTGCGGGCGCCCGCGCGCGGGACGTACGTGGTCTGGGCGAACTCGTTCCAGTCGGGCCAGACGGGGGCCTACACGGTTCGAGTGGAGGCGAAGCCGGAGCGCTGAACGAGCGCTTGGCGGGCGCGGCTCGGGCGCGCGGCCTCGCACGCCCCAATGACGGTCGTCACTGAAAAGTTCGACAAGTCCGGCGTGGCGGGTGAACTATCGGCGGGCGCGAGGGAAGACGCGCGTGGGCGAGGTCGGCTTCGGCCGAGGGAGAGAGACGCATGCTTTTCAGAGCTTGGATGGGCTTGGTGGTGATCGCGCTGCTGGTGTCGCCGGCGCGCGCGCAGACGGATGGCGCAGCGGATGGCGCGGACGTCGGTGCCGATGCGACGACCGACGCGACGGATCCCGCCATCGAAGACGCGGAGACGCCTCCGGGGGACGCGATCGACACGACCGACCTCGAGCAGTCGGATCGGCTCGGCGACGAGCAGGTGCTCGCGGAGGAGCGCCTCGGCGTGGAGCAGGCGCGCTCGGGCACCGATCCCTACGAGGATCCGACGGCCGCGTACTTCTTCCTCGGCGCCGCGTATTGGCACACGTTCACGCCGAGCTTCATCCTGAATCTCTTCACGGACGAATCGACGAAGACGAACAATCCGGGCATCGGGCTTCAGTTCACGTATCGCAAGGACTCGTTCGACATCGTCACGAGCCTCTATTACCAGACCTATGCCGTGAACGGCCCGTTCCGCGGCGCGGGCGACGAGGACACCGAGACCGAGTTCATCGACAGCGATCTGAAGATGGTCGCGGTCAGCGTCAGCTTCCTCTGGAGCACGGCCTTCACGGACTGGTTCGCGATCCAATACGGCATCGGGCTCGGCGTCGGCGGCGTCTTCGGCGACATGATCCGCACCGAGGCCTACCCGGTCGGCAACGGCTGGGAGCGCTGCGTCGGCCCGTCGAACCCGCCCAACGCGTTCTGTGATCCGACCAGCGTCGCGGACGGCGAAGAGGGCGGACACTTCGGCGCCCGCGCGCGCCGCTGGACCCAGGGCGGCAGCGTCCCGAACGTCTGGTTCCGAGCCTCGCTCCCGCACCTCGCGCTCCGCTTCAAGCCGATCAAGCAGCTCATGATCCGCGTGGACGGCGGCTTCGATCTCTTCAGCGGCTTCTTCGTGGGCGGCAGCTTGAACTTCGGCTTCGGCGGCTGAGTCGACGACGAACGAAGAATCGTCGAAACGAAGAAGGGCTCCACGCGATCCGTGGGGCCCTTCTTCGTTTCGCGGAGCACTTCCAGATCAGCGTACTTCGAGGTCGTACGCCCCGACCTCGCCCGCGCGGAAGCTCGTCACGATCACCGTCCAGGTGCCCGTCTGCGTCACGTTCACGTCGAGGCCCGCGTTGCGGTTGCCTTGCGCCATGTCGTCGTTGTCGATCTGCGCGCCGGTCGGCGGTTTGACGATCAAGTAGGTGTCGAAGTCGTTGCTGCGCGCTTCGACCCGGACGACCGTGCCCTGCGTCCATTGAAACGTGTAGGTGTCTTGGAACTCTCCGCTGTTGAGCGTCACGTCGCCGGCCTCGAGGCGGCCGGAACGAATCGCTCCCGCGGTGGCGGTCGTCGTCGTCGTTCCCACGGTGTTCGGGGTGCCCGTGGAGCGCGAGAGATCGACCGAGAGCGGCTGTCCGGCCACCGCCGTCACTTGCTGCGTGGCGTGCACGTTGCCACCGCGGCGGAGGACCAGGGTGTGCGGGCCGGGCGCGAGCGCGACCGTGCTGCCGCTCGCCACGGGGCCTTGCGAGATGCCGTCGACGAGGAGCTCTCCGCCGCCGTCCGGCGTGATCACCGTCGCGGTGGCGGTCGCTCCCGTGCTTCCGGTCGTGTCGGTGGTTCCCGTGGTGTCCGTTCCGGTCGTGCTCGTCGGGCCACCGAGCGCCTGCGGGTCGGTCGTCTCGTTGTCGCCGAGGCCGACGAACACCGCGACGCCCGCGAGCGCCGCGAGCACGAGCCCGCCTCCGACCGCCGCGATCAGCACGCCCTTGTTGCTCTTGGCGGGCTGCGCGACGACGGGGCTTCCGAATCCCATCGGGGTCGGCGAGCTCGCGCCGCCGAAGACGCCCGGCTGCGGAGGCGCGCCGTAGCCGGACGCGGGCGCGCCGCCGAAGCCGCTCGAGGCTGGTGGAGTTCCGTACGTCGACGGGGGTGGGGTTCCGTAGCCGCCGGCGGTCGGAGGAGGCGTGCCGTATCCGCCGCTGCTCGGTGCGGGCGCACCGAAGAGACCTCCGCCGGACGGCGGCGGGGTCCCGTAGGGGCTGGGCGTTCCGATGGGACCGCTGCTCGGAGGCGTCGCCGAGGGCGGCATTCCGTACGCAGGCGCAGGCGCTGGAATCCCCGTCATCGGCCCGGTCTGCGCGGGCGGTCCTCCCACGGGTCCACCGCCCATCGGAGCACCACCCATCGGGCCGCCCATCGGAGGTGGTGTGCCCATCGGCGTGCCCGTCGAGTAGCTCGCGCCGCCAAAGCTGTTCCCGTCACGCGTGGTCGGCGTGGAGAACGCGGGGATCGCCATCGTCGGCGGCACCACGCGCCCCGGCCGCGCCGCCCGCAGCGCGACTTGCAGCTCACCCGCGTCTTTCGGGCGCTGGTTTTGATCTTTGGCGAGGCAGCGATCGACGAGGTCCGCGATCTTCGGATCGAGGTCCGGCAGGAGCGAGCGGATCGGCGCGTGCGGCTGCGTGCACACGTAGACGACGATCGCGCTCGCGGTCTCGCCGTCGAACGGCGTGCGCCCGGTGAGCGCCTCGTAGAGCATCGCGCCGAGGGCCCACACGTCCGCGCGCGCATCGACGCTCTTCGCGCTCATCGCCTGCTCGGGCGCCATGTAGTGCGGCGTGCCCATCGCCACGCTGGTCTGCGTGACGCTCTGCGCGTTGGCGTCGAGGTCGCGCGCGATCCCGAAGTCGAGGATCTTCACGATCGCCTCGCCCTTCTTCCGGTGCAGGAAGACGTTCTCGGGTTTCAGATCGCGGTGCACGATCCCGCGCGCGTGCGCGGCGGCGAGCGGGTCGAAGATGCGGTCGAAGAGATCGAGGATCTCGTCGCGGGTGTGTCCACCCTTCTCGAGCCACTCGCGCACGGTGTCGCCCTGAAGCAGCTCCATCGCGACGAAGAGCGATCCGTCTTCGGGGTCGATGCCGCTGTCGAAGACCTCGACGATGCCCTCGTGGCCGATCGCGGCGGGCGCGCTGACCTCACGGAGGAAACGCTGCTTCGCGCCGTCGTTTCGGCCGACGTGCGGGAAGAGGATCTTCAGCGCGACCGCGCGCTTGGTCATGTGGTGGCGGGCCTCGAAGACCGCGCCCATGCCGCCTTCCGCGATGGGCCGGACGATTTCGTAGCGGCCCCCGACGAGCTTTCCTTGCATCGCGCGCCAGCCTATCAGCTTCTCGGGTCCGCTTCTCGAACGAGCGCGCGTCGACTCGACGACTTCGTGCTCAGTCGTGGGTTCGATCGCAGAGCCGACGCGCGGCCCGAGCGTCCGCTCGGTAGCTCGGCTCGTCGCGCGAGCGGTGGCTCGCCCAGCACGTGACGAGCGGACCGTCCGCGGCTGACCGCGCGGACCCAACCGAAG
>CALJLK010000213.1 GCA_937982655.1 uncultured Sandaracinus sp. | reverse complement strand
GCGGCTGACCCCGCCGACACGGGCGACAAGTCGGCGGAGCAGGACACCACCCGGACCCCGAACGATCTCCCGAGATCGTGGTGCCCGCTGGGGAAACGCCGACAACCGGGGCCTCGACGGGTTCGGGAAGCCTTCTCGGGCGCCCACGCGTTGCCCGCTCCGAGTGCGCCTCCTAACCTCCGCGCCGATGTCGCGTCCGACCGAGCTCAGCGTGGTGCTGCCCTGCTTCAACGAGGCGGGGAACGTCGCGCGGGTCGTGCACGAGGCGGCCGAGCTCGCGCGGCACGTGGACGCGCTCGAGATCGTGGTGGTCGACGACGGCAGCACCGACGAGACGGCTTCGATCGTCGAGGACCTCGCGCAGCGCGTGCCCGGCCTCCGCCTCGTGCGGCACGAGCTCAACCGCGGCTACGGCGCGTCGTTGCGGAGCGGGCTGCTCGCCGCCACGAGCGAGCACGTGCTCTACGTCGACGGCGATGGGCAGATCGATCCCCGGCAGATCGCGCCCCACCTCGCGTCGCTGCGGAGCGACCGGCTCCTCTGCGGGTTTCGCGCGCCGCGTCGCGACGCGTTCACGCGCACGATCTCCGGCGTCGCCTGGACCAGCCTGGTCGGGCTCACGCTCGGCGTGCATGCGCGCGATTTGAACTGTGCGTTCAAGGTCTTCCCGCGCCGCTTCTTGCTCGAGGCGCGGCTCGAAGCGGACGGCGCGGCGGTGGACGCCGAGCTGCTCTTCGAGGCGCGTCGGCTCGGCTACGCGTGGTCCGAGGTCCCGGTCGCGCACCGCCCGCGCGTGACCGGCGACGCGACGGGCGCGCGGCCCGAGGTGATCCTTCGCGCGCTGGGCGAGCTCGGGCGGCTCCGTGCGCGCGCCGACGCGTTGAACGCCGAAGCCGAACGTGCGCTCCCGCTCTGACGATCGGCCCGACCCCCGGAGCGGATCGACGGGATCGAAACGATCGAAGGGATCGAATCCACGTTCGACGCCATGGCGTCGCGAACGACGCGGAGGGCCGCGAGCGGGGAGACTCGATGGCTCTCGTTGCAACGCGAATCGGCCCGCTCGATCGCTCGAGCGGGCCGACGTGAGCCAAATCCGTTTCCGAGCCGGCCGACGGGGCCGAGCGACCCGACGTGACGCGAGCGCCGCCGTCCCGCGACCGAACCATCGAACCGTGGCGTTCAGTCGCGGCGGCGGACCACGAAGGTCGCCATCTGCTCCTCCGCCTCCACGCGGCGGCGCGCGGCCTCCGCTTCGGCTTGGGTCTCGAAGGGGCCGATGCGCACGCGGAAGAAGCGCCCGCGATCTTCCACGTCGGCTTCCTGCACGAACGCGTCGTGACCTCGCGCGCGCAGGGCGTCTGCGAAGAGGTCGGCCTCCTCGGCGGTGCGGTAGCTGATCACCTGCAGCGTGTACTTCCCGTCGCGACCCACCTGGCCACGCTCGCGGGCCGGCGCCGCGGGGAGGGCGGTCGCGACCATCGGGTCGTGCGCGGCGGCGGACTCGAGCGCGCGCTGCTCCGGAGTGGCGACCATCGCCGCCGGCATCGTCGTCGTAGCGGTGAGCAGACCTCCGCGCGCGAAGAGCGAGGCATGCTCGGCGGCGGCGGCGGCGAACGTGGCCGCGACCTCGGGGCGCTCGTCGCCGAGCAACGTCCGCGGGAAGGTCAACGATGCGCGGTCGACCTCCGGTGACTCGGACGGAACCAGCTCGGCCTCCGCGGCGGCCCGCGACAACGCCTCCGCTTCTCCGAGCGCGGCCAACGGATCGGTGGCGGCGGCGGGGGGCGGTTCGGCGCCCACGATCCGGACCATCGCGTAGATCAGCCCGAGCGTCGCTGCGCCCGCGAGGAGGAAGACCGCCGCTTTGCGCCCCTGCTCGTCCGGCTCACGTTCTTGAATTTGCTCGAGATCTCGCATCGCCGTGTCCATCGTCCGCCTCCGCACGACCGGGTGGGTCGACAGGAGTGGATGTAGGACATGTGCGCTAGTGTCGTCAAAAAAGCGCAGAGGTACGTGTGCGCGGACGTCCTGCTCGTCACCGAGTCGTCACGCATGCGTCGCAGAGGATCTGCCATCCCGCGCGCCATGAGCGTGCTCCAGGGCTTGATCCGGTTCCTGCTCCCGCGCGAAGACCATTGGTACGACATGCTGGAGGAGCTCGCGCGCCTCGGGCACGAGGCCGCCGTCGCGCTCGCGTCGTTCCGAACGCAGCCCGCGGCGGAGGTTCGCGAGGCGGTCCAGAAGGTGGAGCACCGCGCGGACGACGTGGTCCGCCGGATGGAAGACGCGCTCGCGCGCACCTTCGTCACGCCGATCGATCGCGAGGATCTCCACCGGCTCACCGGCGAGATGGACGACATCGTCGACCTCTGCAACCTCGCGGCGCGCGCGTTCGACCTCTACCACCTGGAGCGGCCGACCGACGAGATGAACCAGATGATGGACAAGCTCGTCACCTGCACGGAGATCCTCGCCGGCGAGGTGCCGCGGCTGCGGGCGCACGCGTACGACGAGCTCCGCGAAGGTGGGCGTCGCGTGCGCGCGATCGAGAAGGAAGCCGACGCGATCTACCGCCAGGCGATCTCGCGTCTGTTCTCCGAGTCGCACTCGGATTTTCGCGAGATGCTCCGCCAGAAAGAGGCGCTGGACGACATCGAAAAGGCGATTGACTACTGCGACAACGTCGCCGATTTGCTGTCGAATCTGGCGGTGAAGAATGGTTAGTCTGCTCATCGCCGTCATCGTGATGGCGTTGGTCTTCGACTACATCAACGGCTTCCACGACGCGGCGAACGCGATCGCGACCGTGGTCAGCACGGGCGTGCTCCCCATTCGGACCGCGGTGCTGCTCGCGGGCGTGCTGAACTTCGCGGGAGCGGTCACTGGCACCGCGGTCGCCAAGACCATCGCGTCGGGGTTCGCGGACGCGGGCGACGTCACGCAGGCGGTGGTGCTCGCCGCGCTCATCGGCGCCTCCACGTGGAACATCATCACGTGGTGGTTCGGCATCCCGTCGAGCAGCTCGCACGCGCTCATCGGCGGGCTCGCGGGCGCGGTCGTCGCGCACGCCGGGGTGGAGGCCTTCGGCTGGAGCGCGCTCGTCGGGAAGGTGCTCGTCCCGCTCGTCGTCTCACCGGCGATCGGCTTCGTCGCCGCGTTCTTCCTCATGGTCGGGATCGTCTGGCTCTGCCGCGGTCGGTGGCCTCGGGCGGCGTTCGTGGTGCTCGGCGCGATCGCGCTCGTCGTGGCCGGGCTCGCCGCGTGGAACGCGCCGACCCTGGTCGAGCGGCTCGCCGACTCGGGCATCGAGACGCGCATCGCGATCGGCCTCGCGCTCGCGTTCGCGATCGGGCTCCCCGCGCTCTACGGCGCGCGCCCCGGCGTGGTGCACCGGCGCTCGCGGCGCATGCAGCTCCTCTCCGCCGGGCTCATGGCGTTCAGCCACGGCAGCAACGACGCCCAGAAGGCGATGGGCATCATCACGCTCGCGCTGCTCTCGTTCGTCGCGAGCGGTGATCCCTCGGCGAGCACGCTGCCTTCGTGGGTGTTGCCGACCGGCGACGAGGTCCCTCGCTGGGTCGTGCTCGCGTGCGCGACCGCGATCGGCCTCGGCACCGCGGCGGGTGGCAAACGCATCATCAAGACGATGGGCACCAAGATCATTCGGATCTCACCGCTGCAGGGCTTCGCGGCGGAGACCGCGGGTGCGCTCACGATCCTCGGCGCCAGCAACCTCGGAATTCCGGTCTCCACGACCCACGTGATCAACGCCTCGATCATGGGAGTCGGCGCGAGCAAGCGGCTGTCTGCGGTGCGCTGGGGCGTGGCGGGTAACATCGTGATCGCGTGGATCCTGACGCTCCCGCTCTCGGCGGCGATCGCGTGGCTCGCGATGATGGTGCTCGAGCTCGTGGGCGTCTGACGAAGCGGCCGACCTGCGTCGATGCCATCGCGAACGCGAGCGACGCGCGGCTTCCCGCGTCACGGCGCAGTCGGAGGTCGGCGCTCCGGAACCCGAACGCGAACCGGGCTTGGGACGTCCGTCAGGGCACGCCGAGCGAGAGCACCTGGCCGGACTGGGTGCCGACCCGTTGCCACACGAGGATCGAGTCGCCGGTCTGGGCTTCGAGGCGGAGCACGAACGCGCCCGCGTCGTCCGCGGTCTCGATCACGCCACGCTCGGTGCGCTCGTTGTAGGCGCTGACGAGCGCGCCTTCGATCGCGCCGTTGCCCGTGATGGTGACCACTCCGTCTTCGTCGGGCGCGCTCGTGAGGGCCGAGGGGGGTGGGATGGGCAGGGTCGGCGAGGCCCCGGACGAGCACGCCACGCCGAGGGCGACCAGAGCGGCGAGGAGGCCCGCGCGGAGCCATCCGCCACTCGTCGCCTGAGTCGGCGGGGTCAGCCGCCGACTTCCGAGCGTCCGCTTCTTCGTCCTCGCGATCGCCCACCACGACGCCTCGACGGCGTGGGGCGAGGGGGACTCGGGAGACGACGGCGCGGGTCGGTCCTCGGGGCGGGTTTCGGTCATGCGGGGCTCGGGGCTCGGAGGGACGCCCGCCGGGTGTGCTGCACCTCGGGTGCCACACGCGACGGGGCGCGACGAGGCAGGGGAGGCGTCGGCGGCAATTGAAGCGGAATCGTTCGAGGCGCAGCGGACGCAGTCCGCGAAGCTGAACGATTCCGCGAAACTATCGGGCCGCGCGTGAGCGCGGAGCCGATGAAAGGGTCGTAGCATCGAACACTTGGGGCATCTCTCGGCGCTCGGATCGTGAGTCGTTCGCGCCGTCGCCAATCTCCAATCGGGGGACAGTGGAAACCAAGATGCCAGCTCCGAGCGGTCTTGGCACGCCCAGCCCGAGACCTCGTGCGCGCACCACCACCGTCACGCGGACCCGAAAGACCACACGTTATGATCCGCGCACGTGTGCGCGCGTGCGCGCGCGTGGTACCGTGCGCCGCCCCGCGGCCGCCGCGAAGCCGTCGAGGGGCCCTGCGGGTCGTCTCGCGGGTTCGAGCGGGCCTCCCGCCCCTCGGCAACTTCCGCCGGCTTCCTGGCCGTCCCACGCCGTCCCACGCCGTCTCGCGGCGGTCGACCCCGCCGCGTCAACCACGTCGCTCCGCCTTCGCGCGCCGACGTCTTTCGATCGTCCCACGCCGTCGTCGCGCGCCGCCGACGTTCCCCCCACGAGGCTCATGGCTCAGAAGCTCCCCGTCACCATCGAAGACGAGATGCGCCGGTCGTATCTCGACTACGCGATGAGCGTCATCATCGGACGCGCCATCCCGGACGTCCGCGACGGCCTCAAGCCGGTGCACCGCCGCATCCTCTACTCGATGCACGAGCAGAAGGTGACCGCGAGCTCGGCCTACAAGAAGAGCGCGCGCATCGTCGGCGACGTCCTCGGTAAGTACCACCCGCACGGCGACAGCGCGGTCTACGACGCGCTCGTCCGCATGGCGCAGGACTTCTCGATGCGGATGCCCTTGGTCGACGGCCAGGGCAACTTCGGCAGCGTCGACGGAGACCCCGCGGCGGCCATGCGTTACACGGAGGTCCGCATGTCGCGGATGGCCTCCGAGCTGCTCGCGGACATCGAGAAAGAGACCGTCGACTTCGGTCCGAACTTCGACGACTCCGAGCAAGAGCCGCTCGTCCTCCCGAGCCGCGTCCCGAACCTGCTGATCAACGGCACGAGCGGCATCGCGGTCGGCATGGCGACCAACATCCCGCCGCACAACCTGCGCGAGGTCGTCGACGCGGTGATCCGCGTGATCGAGAACCCCGACATCACGCTCTCGGAGCTGATGCAGGACGACCCGGAGAAGGGCCGCCTCGGCGTGAAGGGGCCGGACTTCCCGACCGCGGGCTTCATCTACGGCCGCGCGGGCATCCGCCAGGCCTACGAGACGGGCCGCGGCCGCATCGTGATGCGCGCGCGCGCGACCATCGAGGAGATGCCGGGCAGCCGGGGTCGCGAGCACATCCTCGTGACCGAGCTCCCCTACCAGGTGAACAAGGCCGAGCTGCTCAAGAAGATCGCGGAGCTCGTGAAGGAGAAGCGCATCGAGGGCATCTCGGATCTGCGCGACGAGTCCGACCGCGACGGCATGCGGATGGTGATCGAGCTGAAGAAGGACGCCCACGGCGAGATCGTCCTGAACCAGCTCTACCGGATGACCGCGTTGCAGAGCACGTTCGGCTACAACTGCCTCGCGATCGTCGGCCAGCGGCCGAAGGTGCTCTCGCTCAAGGAGCTGCTCGAGCACTTCATCGAGCACCGCCGCGAGGTGGTCACGCGCCGCACGCGCTACGACCTGCGCCAGGCGCTCGCGCAGCGCGAGATCGTCGAAGGCCTCGGCATGGCGGTCACCGAGGTCGACCTCGTGGTCAAGACCATCCGGGAGAGCCGCGATCCGGAAGAGGCGCGCGCGCGTTTGATGCAGCTCCCGCTGAAGGGGCTCGAGGACTTCGTGCGCCGCGCGGGGCGGCCGGAAGCGGAGATCGAAGAGGCGCGCGCGAAGGGCGACTACTTCCTCTCCGAGCGGCAGGCCAAGGCGATCCTCGAGATGCGCCTCTCGCGTTTGACCGGCCTCGAGCGCGAGAAGCTCGCGGGCGAGTACGGCGAGCTCTCGGACCTCATCGCGTATCTGCGATCGATCCTCGGCGACGACACGCTCCTGATGGGCGTCATCCGCTCGGAGCTGCAAGACATTCGTGAGCGCTACGGCGACCCGCGCCGCACCGAGATCGTGGAGGCCGAGGGCGACATCTCGATCGAGGACCTCGTGCCCGACGAGGAGGTCGTCGTCACGGTCACGCACCGCGGCTACATCAAGCGTGTCCCGCTCTCCGAGTACAAGGCGCAGGGCCGCGGCGGCAAGGGCGTGCGCGCGGCGAGCACGCGCGACGAGGACTACATCTCGTGGCTCTTCGCGGTGAACGCGCACGCGCACCTGCTCTTCCTCACCGACAAGGGCAAGGCGTTCCTCAAGCGCGTCTACGAGATCCCGGAGATGTCGCGGACCGCGCCGGGGCGTCCGGTGGTGAACTTCATGGGCATGGAGCCCGACGACCGCGTGGCCGCGATCCTGCCGATCCGCGAGTTCGTGGACGACGGCTACGTGCTCACGTGCACCAAGGGCGGGCGCGTGAAGCGCACGGAGCTCAAGGCGTACGAGAGCATCCGCCAGAACGGCATCATCGGCGTGCAGATCCGCGACGACGACGAGCTGCTCACCGCGAAGATCGTGCGCGAGGATCAAACGGTGATCCTCGGCACCGCGCAGGGCATGTCCATCCGCTTCGCGGTGAGCGACGCGCGGCCGATGGGGCGCGACTCGTCGGGTGTGAAGGGCATCGAGCTGCGCGAAGGCGACCGCGTGGTCGGCATGGACGTCATCGAAGACGAGACGACCCAGCAGGTGCTCGCGATCAGCGTCAACGGCTACGGCAAGCGCACCCCGCTGCTCACGGTCGGCGACGACGGCGAGCCGGTGTCGGAGCGCTCGTTCAAGGTGCAGAACCGCGGCGGCCTCGGCGTGGTGGCGATGGCGACGAGCGAGCGCAACGGCGAGCTCGTGCGGCTGCGGCTCGTCGACCCGAGCGACGGCCTGATGGTGATCACGGACGGCGGACAGATCATCCGCACGCGGGTCAGCGAGATCCGCGAGGCGGGGCGCAACACGCAGGGCGTGATCGTGATCCGGCTCAACGAAGGCGAGCGCGTGGTCGACATCGAGCCGGTGTCGGCCGAGGAAGCGGAGGACGAGGCGTCGGAGTCGGTGAGCGCGGGCGAGGCGTCGTCCGAACCGAACGACGAAGCGAGCGCGTCGACCGAAGCGGACGGCGGCGACGTGTCCGGTGAGCCGACCGGCGAGGAGTGAGGTCGGAATGACGAGCGTGCGTTCGTGCGTCCTCGGGGGCGTGAGACGTGCGCTCGTCGTCGGGCTCCTGACCTGTGTTGCGTGTGGGCGCGCGGCGGTGACCGCGACGAGCGAGGCTTCGAGCTCGGCGACCGAGGCGTCGGCGAACGCCACGGAGACCGCCACGGAAACCGAGACCGAAACGGAAGCGGAAACCGCGTCCGATCCGGAAACGGTGTCCGACTCGGAAGCGCCGTGTCGCGTGCGCAGCGTCTTCGTGGAGTACGACCGCGAGAACGAGCCGCCCGCCGCGCCGGTGCGGCGTGAGGTCGTGGTGGAGCGTTTCGTCGACGATTGGTCGGAGCGTGACGAGTGCGATCGCGACTTCGAGGACTACGCCGCGCGACCGATGCGGTGCGCGCCGCGTGCGCGTGCGCGTGCGGACGTCCACGGAGACGTGCTCGCACCCAACCGCGTGCTCGTGGGAACGCGCGACGGCGAGAGCCTGCACGTGATCTTCGACGACCGCGGTCGCACGAGCCGCATCGAGTGGGATCCCACCGCGTCGGGCTCGTTCGACTACGCGTTCGTCTACGAATACGGCTGCGACCAGTGACCGTCGGATCCGTCGGCGGTCGACCCGGCCGCCTCGACGGGTCGTAGCGGGTACCCTCCCGGCCCATGGTCGGAACCCAACACCTCGTGCGTGCGGCCTTCGTGGTCCTCGCGAGTCTGTCCTCCACCACGCTCGGCGTCGCGCAGGACGTCGCTGCGGGCGAGCCCGCCGAACGATCCTCGCCGTGCGCCACGCCGCGCGAAGCGGCGCGCACCTGGCTCACCAACCTGCCGCCGAGCGGTGACCGACCCGAGCTCGCGGCGCGTTGCTTCGACTGGGCCTCGGCGGGGGTGTCCGCCGCGGACGCGCCCCGGTACGCGCGCAAGCTCAAGGAGGTCTTCGATCGCAACGGTTGGTACGTCGATCTCGAGGCGCTGCCAGACGTCGTGCAGCTCGCGGAGGACGCCGTACAGACCCCCGCGCTCTCGCGGCTCGCGTCGGACTTCCACGTCGAGCGCGCGCCCGACGGAACGTGGTGGATCGCGGGCGAGGGGCTGACGCGGATCGACGCGATGCACGAGCGCGCCTTCGCGGTCGACGTGTCGGGGCTCGTGCAGCGCGGGCCCGCCTGGCTCGAGCATCGCGTGCTCGGGGTCGAGGTCTGGCAGCTCTTCGGGGTCTTCGTCGCGCTGCTCCTCGGGCTGCTCGCGCGCGCGGTGGTGGTCTTCGTGCTCGTGCATCAGGTGACGCGCTGGCTCGCGAAGATGCGACAGACCTCGGACGGCGAGATCGTGCGGCGCGCGGCGCGACCGCTCGGCACGCTCGCGATGGCGGGCGCGCTCTGGTGGGTGCTGCCGATGCTCCGCTTCGGAGTGCGCGTGAACCAGATCGGCGGCGTCGCGCTCCGCGTGATGGCGACGAGCGCGACCGTGCTCTTGCTCTACCGGCTCGTCGATCTCGGCGCGGATCTCTTCGCGAAGCGCGCGGCCGGAACGGAGACGAAGTTCGACGATCAGATCGTGCCGCTGGTGCGAAAGACCGCGAAGGTCTTCGTCGCGGTGGTCGGTGTGATCTTCGTCTTGCAGAACCTCGACGTCGACGTCGGCTCGCTGCTCGCGGGCGTCTCGCTCGGTGGGCTCGCGTTCACGCTGGCGGCGAAGGACACCGTCGCGAACCTCTTCGGATCGGTCTCGATCTTCGCCGATCAGCCGTTTCAGATCGGCGATTGGGTGGTGGTCGCGGGGCACGAAGGCGTGGTGGAAGAGGTGGGCATGCGCTCGACCCGCATCCGCACCTTCTACGACTCGCTCATCACGATCCCGAACGCGAAGGTGGCCGACGCGTCGATCGACAACTACGGGCGCCGTCGCTTCCGTCGACAGACCTTCGAGGTGGGCATCACCTACGACAGCACGGCCGAGCAGGTGCAGGCGTTCGTGGAAGGCATCCGCGCGATCCTCCGCGCGAACGAGGCGGTTCGACAGGACGCCTACGAGGTGCACTTCCGCCACTTCGGCGCGTCGTCGCTGCAGGTCTTCGTCTACTTCTTCCTGAAGGTGCCCTCGTGGAGCGAGGAGCTGCGGCAGCGGCACAACGTGCTGCTGGAGATCCTCCGTCTCGCCGAGCGCCTCGGGGTCGACTTCGCGTTCCCCACGCAGACGCTGCATCTGCAGACGGTCGCGCAGCCGCAGCCGATCGAGCCGCGGAGGGTACCGTCGAACGACGAGCTCGCGAAGGCGGTGAAGGGCCACGGTCCGGGAGGCGCGCACGCGCGGGTGGAGACCCCGCTGCTCACGGAGGGCTACTTCCCCACCAGCGAAGCAGTGCGGGGTGAGGGGTGAGGGGCTCCGCTTCGACTCGGTGGGCGACGGACGGCAAGGGGTGGGGGTTCTCCCCGCACGCGCCGCTTCCGATTCTTCCGTGGGCGGCGTAGCATTCGCGCGTTACGCGAAAGGTCTCGTGGTTTGAGCGCCCCCGTCCTCGGCATCGATCTCGGAACGACCAACTCCGTCGTCGCCATCGCAGACGACACGGCGGTTCAAGTCCTCACGGACGCGGAGGGGCATCGGCTGATCCCGTCCGTGGTCTCGTTCCATCCGAACGGCGACGTGATCGTCGGCCGCGCGGCGCGTGATCGTCGGCTGCTCGACGCGCCGAACACCGTCTACTCGGTCAAGCGGCTCATCGGTCGGCCGTTCCAGAGCGAAGAGGTGCGGCGCGCGCAGTCGCGCTTCGCGTTCGATCTCACGGAGAGCCACTCGGGCGGCGTGCTCGTGTCAGCGCGTGGCGAGAGCTACACGCTCTCGGAGATCAGCGCGTTCGTGCTGCGCGAGGTGCGGCGCGTCGCGGAGGAAGCGCTCGGCGAGCCGTGCACGAAGGCCGTCATCACGGTGCCGGCGAACTTCAACGAGCTGCAGCGCAGTGCGACCAAGGCCGCGGGGCGCGTGGCGGGGCTCGAAGTCCTGCGCATCCTCAACGAGCCGACCGCGGCCGCGCTCGCGTACGGCTACGGGCGCGGATCGCGCGAGCGCATCGCGGTCTTCGATCTCGGCGGCGGCACCTTCGACGTCACGATCCTCGAGCTCGCGGGCGAGGTCTTCGAGGTGCTCGCGACCGCGGGGGACACCTACCTCGGCGGCGACGACATCGACTCCCTCGTGGCCGAGCAGATGGCGGAGGCCTTCCTCGCGCACCACCGCTACGACCCCCGCAACGATCGGCAGGCCTACGAGCGCCTGCGTGCGGCGGCGGAGTGGGCGAAGTGTCAGCTCACGAACGAGTCCGAGGTGCAGCTTCGCGTCGAAGAGCTCGCGTACGGCCCAGGCGGCGTGTCGCTCGATCTGACGTTCGGGCTCACGCGTCAGGCGCTCGAGGCGATGGCGACGCCGCTGCTCGCGCGCGCCTTCGACGTCTGCGAGGAGGCGATGCGGGTCGCGGGCATTCGTCCGACCCAGCTCGACAACGTGATCCTCGTCGGTGGCTCCACGCGCATGCCGCTCGTGCATCGGCTGGTCGCGGACTACTTCGGCAAGACGCCGCTGGCCGACATCGATCCCGACGTGGTCGTGGCGCAGGGCGCGGCGATCCAGGGCAAGGCGCTCGCGACCTCGCGCGCGAAGTCGCGGCTCGGCAAGGTCGCGCTCAAGCCCTCGCGGATGTCGCAGCCGCGCATCTCGATCGAAGAGGTCGCCGAGGGGCTCGCGCACGATCCGCGGAGCGCGGCGTCGGACCGGCCCTCGAAGCAGCCACCGCCGCCGCCCGCAGCGGCGCTGAAGGGCGACTACCGGCCACCACCTCCGCCGCCGCCGCGCGCAGGCGCTCGCCCCGCGCCACCACCTCCGCCGCCAGTGGCGACCATGGCGAAGCCGGGTGGGCAAGAGCTCGGTCTTCCGCCGCCGCTGCCCGAGCCGCCGCCGCTCGAGCCGATTCGCCCCGCGCCCGCCTTCGCGGTCGGGGTGCCGAGCAGCGCTCCCGCGTTCGATCTCGGTCTGCCTCCGGGGCTCGATCCGGGATTTGCGCCCCTCACGGACTTCGGCGCGCCGCCCGCTGCTCCCCAACCGTCGGCCAGCCCGGCGTTCGACGCGCCCTTCGAGCCGCTGACGTTCGACGCGCCGCCCCCGCTGAGCGCGCCCGAGCCGGTCGTGTACGACGTGCCGCCCGCGCCCGTTGCGCCGCCCCTCTTGCTCGACGTGACGCCGCTCTCGCTCGGGCTCGAGACCGTCGCGGGTTATTGCGAGCACATCATCAAGCGCAACGCGGCGATCCCCACCGAACAAGTGCGGATCTTCTCGACCGGCATGGACGATCAGAGCGAGGTCGTGGTGCGGGTCTGTCAGGGAGAGTCGCGGCGTCTGGAGGAGAACCAGCTCCTCGGCGAGGTGCAGCTCACGGAGCTCCCACCCGGCGCACGCGGCAGCGTTCAGATCGAGGTGACCTTCATGCTGGACGCCGACGGGACGCTCTCGGTGCGCGCGCTCGATCGCAAGAGCGGGCGTCAGCAGAGCATCCGCATCCAGCTCGTCGGTGGCGTGGACGAGAGCGGGCTCGACGAGATGCAGGCGCGACTCGAGGCGAAGTTCACGCATTGAGCGCGGGGGCGTCGGCGAAGACGCGGCGCTGACGTGAGCGTTGACGTGGACGTGGACGTGGACGTGGACGTGAGCGGCGACGGCGACGTGAACGAGGAATCGTAGGCGCTCGCGAACGCCTCGCCGTTCACGACCACGACTACGACGGACACCGTGAGCCGCTCACGCCGAGCCGTCTTCACCTCGCCGACGCGCTCACACGAGGCCCGGGCACATCTCGGTGCCCTCGGCCGCGTTGTCCTCTTCGTTGCATTCGACGACGGTGCTCGTCGCGGTGTCTCCGTCGACGCGGACCTCGAAGCGCAGCTCAACGTCCGTCGGTTGATCACTCGCCACCGCGGTGAGGCGCTCGGTGCCGCCGGGCAGCAGCGGCCGCGTCGTCATCAACGTCGCGACCACGCCGCCAGGCGCGGGCGCGGTCTGCACGATCTCCACCGGAACGCCCGCCGGGACACCGCGGCTTCCGGCGTTGCGCACGACGGCGGAGAGTCGGACCTCTCGGCTTCCGCACGCGGCCACGACCTCGAGCTCGACCGTGAGGTTCGGCGCATTGAACACGCCCTCTCCTTGGACGTTCTGGCGGAAGTTGTTCAGCCCTTCGACCATCCAGTTGTCTGGCGGAGTCGCCGGAACACCGCCGAGGTCGTCGACGTGGGTGACGGAGTAAGCGTATTGATTCCAGATCGGGCGCGTGCGAACCCAGCGGTCCGCGGGGTCGCCGAGGACGAAGATGCCTTGGGTACCGTTACGGAAACGTTCGGGAATCTCGGCATCGGAGGCGTAGCCGAACGCCGCGCGCCAGGCAGGGCGGCAGTCGTCGCGCGCGATCTGATCGTTGTTGGCGGGGACCACGATCTCGCTGTTTCCGTCGCGATCCACGTCGACCACGATCGGATACTCCGAGCCGGTGCGCGAGCTGTTCGCGAAGGGCTCCATCAGGATTCCGCGACCATCGCGTCCGTCGAAGACGTGGAGGAAACATTCGTCGTTGTAGACGACCTCCGCGATGCCGTCGCCTTGGAAGTCGAATACGCTCGAGCCGGTGCGCGAGCTGGAGAGGTCTTGCACGGAGGCCGACCAGCGGATCGCGCCGGTGGTGCCTTCCATGCGGTCGCAGGTGCCGGCTTCGCGACCCGCGATCGGGGTGTCGATGCAGTCGGGATCGTAGACCGCGTACGCGCCGGAGCCGGCGGACGCGATCTCCGGCAGGCCGTCGCCGTCGAAGTCGGCGATCGTCGGCGGGCCTCCTTGGCCACCGGCCGGGATGGGGAGCATCCCGGAGAACCACGAGCCGCCGACGCCCATGC
>CALJLK010000212.1 GCA_937982655.1 uncultured Sandaracinus sp. | reverse complement strand
GTCGGCGAAGGCCGAGAAGTCGGCGAAGTCCGAGAAGTCGGCGAAGGCCGAGAAGAAGCAGAAGAAGGCGGAGGCGGCGGCGAAGGACGAGCGCGCAGCAAAGGACGAGCGCCCTCCCGAAGGAGCACGCATCTCCTCGCTCCCCAGCGCGCGCCGCGTGTTGATCCTGACGGGCGGAGGTGACGCGCCTGGCCTCAACGCCGTGCTGCGCGCGTTCGTGAAGCGCGCCGTCTCGCACGGCATCCAAGTGCTCGGCTCCGAGGACGGCTTCTCCGGGTTGCTCGAAGATCGCCCGCGCGTGCGCCACCTCGACGAGGCTGCGGTGCGCGGGATCTTGCCGCGCGGCGGCAGCGTGCTCGGCTGCTCGAACCTCGCCAATCCTTTCGAATACCCCGTCGGCCCGAAGGACAAGCGCACCTACGAAGACCGCTCGGAGCGCGTCGCGGCGCGCCTGCGCGAGCTCGGCGTGGAGACGCTCGTGCTCGTCGGCGGCGACGGCACGATGAGCATGGGGCTGCGCTTCCAGAAGCTCGGCATCCCGGTGGTCGGCATCCCGAAGACGATCGACAACGATCTCGGCGCCACCGACTTCACCTTCGGCCTCGACACCGCGGTCGACACCGCGACGTGGGCGATCGACGCGCTGCACTCCACCGCGGAGGCGCACGACCGCGTGATGATCCTCGAGCTCATGGGTCGCCACGCGGGGTGGATCGCGCTCTGCGCGGGCATCGCAGGCGGCGCGGACGTGATCCTGATCCCCGAGATCCCCTACGACGTCGATCGCGTGGCCACGAAGATCCGCGAGCGCTCTGCCGCGGGCTCGACCTTCTCGATCGTCGTGGTCGGCGAGGGCGCGTTCCCGGCCGGCGGCGAGATCTCGACGCTGACCAAGGGTCGCTCGGGTCACCTTCCGCGGCTCGGCGGCGCGGGCCAACACCTCGCGCAGCTCCTCGACGGCAAGTGCGATCACGAGATCCGCGTGACGGTGCTCGGTCACGTCCAGCGCGGTGGCTCGCCGTCGTCCTTCGATCGCCTGCTCGGCACGCGCTTCGGTGTGAAGGCCGCCGACCTCTGCGCGGAAGGCCGCACCGGTCGCCTCGTCGCGCTGCGCGGCACCGTCATCCGCAGCGTGCCGCTCGAAGAGGCGGTCGCGAAGCCGAAGCTGGTCCCGCCGGACGGCGAGCTCGTCACCGCGGCGCGTGCGGTAGGCATCGAGATGGGCGCAGCGTAGTTGCTGGTCGGGACGTCGTGCAACCCAGTCGGATCTAGCCCGATTGGCCGCGCTGCGTGCCTCCGCGTCGGAGACGGAGACTGAGCTCTGCTTCCGAGGTCGGTGCGCAGCAGCGCGGTGACCGCGCTCAGAAGTCGTCGCTCAGCGGTGCGTCGAAGTCGTTGCTCTCCTGCACCTGCTGCTCGATCGCGGCTTCTTCTTCCGTCGTGACGAGCGCGGTCGCGTTCGCGGCGAGGAAGCCGCCGACCGCGCCGAGCACCGCGAAGCCGCCGAGCGCGCCCCACTTCTTGCCGCCCGCGAGCTTGCGGAACGCCCAGACCATCCCTCCGAGCGCGACGAGGCCGAGGACCCCTCCCGCTCCCGCCACGAGCATCCACGATTCCATGCGTGCCTCCGTGCGGACCGTCGTGCGCGAAGCTCGACGGACGCTCACAGCGTAACGTACTCGCGACGTCGCGAGATGGGTCATGCGTCGTCGACGTGCAGACGACACGTCGAGCCTAGAGAGCCTAGAGCCTCGCGGTGCTCATGGGCGCGGGCGCGATCCGCGGGTCCTCAACCGAGGCCCAGCATCGCGATCAGCTCCCGCGACACCGTCCCGAGCTCGCGATGGATCACCAGATCCGCGTCCTCGTCGAAGGGTGTCGGCTCGCGGTTCAGCAGGATCAGCTTCGCGCCGTGGCGCTTCGCGAGCGGCACCAGCCCCGCGACCGGATAGACGTTCAGGCTCGTCCCCATCACCAGCATCACGTCGCACGCGCGCGCTTCGTTCTCCGCCTCGCGGAACGACGCGGGCAGCGCCTCACCGAAGAGCACCACGTCGGGCTTGAGCTTCGTGCTCCCACAACGCAGGCAGCGCGGCGCCGTGTCGAGATCGTGCTCGGAGAAGCGAGAGAACAAGCTCTCGATGCCCTCGACACCGCCGCAGTCGAGGCAGCGCAGTCGCCGAAACGAACCGTGCACCTCGAGCACGTGGTGCGAGCCGGCGCGCTGATGCAGCCCGTCGATGTTCTGCGTCACCACGTTCTGCATCCGCCCGCGCGCTTCGAGCCCCGCGAGCAGACGGTGCGCGGCGCTCGGAGGCGCGGTCGCCAGGGCGGCGAACTTGCTCCGCCAGAACCGATAGAAACGCACCGGATCCGCGAGGAAGCCGTCGATGCTCGCGACCTCCATCGGGTCGGCGTCCTTCCAGAGCCCCGCGTCGCTGCGGAAGTCCGGGATGCCGCTCTCGGTCGAGACCCCGGCTCCGGTGAGCGCCACCGCGTGACGCGCGTCTTCCAACCAACCTGCGAGGGTCGCGACCTCGGTCATCCACGTCTCCCGGCTCGCCGCGAGAACCACCACGCCGCGCGAGCGCGAGGACCATAGCAGCCTCGCCGCGCGAGGCGACGAACCCCGTTCGAAAGTTCACGTGGGGCGGATCGAAGCGCAGAACACCACGATGCTCATGGCGTTGCGGGGTCGCCCGAGAGCGCTCACTCGACGCGCGGCCACTCGACGCGCGGCCACTCGACGCGCTCACTCCACGCGCACGAGGTCGCTCGGCTTCAACGCCGCGAGGAACGCCGCCAGCGCCTCGCCCACCGCACGCTCGTCGGTCCCGTCGAACGTGATCTTCGTGTGGTAGTCCTCGCCGCGCCACTTCAGGTAGCTGCCGATGAGCACCCGCGGATGATCCGCGGCGAGCTGGTAGAGCAGCTCCGCGATCGACGACTCGTCGCACCACGTGAACACCGCGCGGCTCACGAACGAGTCCCCCCGCGCGAGCTCCTCCCGCAGCACCGCGAGCTTCACCCGGAAGATCTCCGGCACCCCCGGCAGCACGTACACGTTCTCCACCGCGAGCGTCGGCCACCACACCTCGGCGTTCCGCAGCAGACGCGCGCCCTCCACCACGTTCGCGAGCCGCAGCGCGGCGTCGCTCACCGGCACGCCCTTCTTCCCGTGGTACTCGCGCACCATCTTCTCCACCTCGGCCGAGCGCACGACCTTCCGCCCCAGCGCATGCGCGACGGCGTCGATCGTGATGTCGTCGTGCGTCGGCCCGACCCCACCGCTCGTGAACACTAGATCGTGCGCCGCACGCAGCGCGTTCAGCGCCTCCGCGATGGTCTCGATCTCGTCGGGCACCACCACCACGCGCCGCAGCGTGATCCCGATCTCGAAGAGCATCCGCGCGAGCACCGCGACGTTCGCCTCTTCGACCTTCCCCGTCAGGACCTCGTTACCGACGATCAGCGCCGCTGCGGTTCGCATGGCGCGGACGGTAGCGTCGTGTGGACCGGGCGCCAATGAGGCAGCGCGACTCGAACGTCGTCCACGTCGCGGAGCTCATTTCTCCTCCCAACGACCACGCAATCCGACCGACGAGTAGGCTTCTGTCACGAGCCGCACCAGCGCGCCGTCTCGAAGGTGTACTGCCAACCAGGACTCCTCACCGAGATCCAGGCCTGCGTCTTCGCCCCAGGAGCTCGTCGATCCCGGCCTCAAAGCAGCTCGCCGCTCTCCACGAGCTCGACGCCTGCGTCTTCGAGCTCGTCGAGCGCGTCGTCGACGTCGCCTTCGTTCAGCTCCACGCCGCGGCAGGCGTCGACCACGACGAAGGTGTCGAAGCCGAGCTCGGCTGCGTCGAGGGCGGTCCACTTCACGCAGTAGTCGGTGGCGAGGCCGCAGACGAGGAGCTCGCGGACGCCCTTGAGCTTCAGGTAGTCGGCGAGGCCGGTGTCGTGGCGGCGGCCGTTGTCGAAGAAGCCGCTGTAGCTGTCGACGCGGCGGTCCATGCCCTTGGGGAGAATCTTCGCGATTCGCTTGGTGTCGAGGGTGGACGCGAAGGCGGCGCCGTGGGTGAGCTGCACGCAGTGGTCGGGCCAGAGGACCTGCGGGAGGCCCTCGAGGGTGATGAGCTCGCCCGGTCGTTTGCCCGTGTGCTGAGAGGCGAAGGAGGCGTGGTCGCGTGGATGCCAGTCCTGTGTGGCGACGACGAGGTCGACCTCGTGTTGGAGCCGGTTCGCGATGGGTATCACCCGGTCACCCTCACGCACCGCGAGCGCGCCGCCGGGGAGGAAGTCGTTCTGCAGGTCGACCAAGACGAGGGCTCGCATGGGGAGGCTCCTTTCGTGGAGAGGGCGCTCGAAGCGGCGCCGAAGAGCGGTTCGTGGTGCGCGCGAACGCGACGACGTCACGAGGTCACGAGGTCACGAGGTCACGAGGTCACGAGGTCACGAGGTCACGAGGTCACGAGGTCACGA
>CALJLK010000211.1 GCA_937982655.1 uncultured Sandaracinus sp. | reverse complement strand
CGCTCACCCTCCCCTCGCTCACACGTGCCCAGCCCACCTGCGATCCGCCACGGGTGCTCTTCAGTTTCGATCGCAGCTCGAGCATGAACGGCGCGCTCGACGGCTCGACCAAATGGGAGGTCGCACGTCGCGCGCTCGTCGAGACCGCGCGAGCGCTCGAGAACCGCGCGCAGCTCGGGCTGCAGCTCTTTCCGTTTCCCGATCGTTGCGAGCCCGGAGAGATCGTGCGCGAGCTCGGGAGCTGGCCCGCGGCCGAGCTGCTGCGCGATCTCGCGGAGCCGCCCGCCGACACCGGCCTCTACACGCCGATGGCGGAGACGCTCGCGGTGCTCGAGACCTACGCGCCGCTGCTCGCGCCCGAGCACGCCGCGCACGTCGTGCTGCTCACCGACGGCTGGCAGTGGTGCGATCCCCACGACCCGAGCCGGCGCTTCGCCGCGGTCGACGTGATCGCACGCCTGCGTGGGCTCGGCGTGCGCGTGCACGTGGTCGGCTTCGGCGACGGAGTCGACGCGGTCGCGCTCCACCGCGCGGCCATCGCGAGCGGCGCGTTGCGCGAGGGCTGCGACGCGAGCCGCAGCGAGCCGGGGCCCGACGGCGGCTGCCACCACCGCGCGGACGACGAGCTGGAGCTGCGCGCGGTGCTCGCGTCGATCGTCACCGCGGTGGTCGACGAGAGCTGCAACGGCTTCGACGACGACTGCGACGGCGCGATCGACGAAGGTTTCGATCGCGACGGCGACGGACACACGTCGTGCGGCAGCGTGCCGGGCGGCACCGATCCGGTCCTCGCCGACTGCGACGACGAAGACGCGTGGCTCGGACCGAGCGCGACCGAGCTCTGCAACGGACGCGACGACGACTGCGACGGCGTGATCGATCCCGGCTGCGGCTGCACCGACGGAGAGTCACGCCGCTGCGGGGGGAGCGAGGGCGCGTGCACGCCGGGGCTGCAGCGCTGCGTGGGCGGCGCGTGGTCCGTCTGCGAAGGCGAGGTCCTCCCCGCGTTGGCCGAGCGTTGCGACGGCGTCGACGACGACTGCGACGGCACGACGGACGAAGGCGCGTCGTGCGGCGAGGACGGCTCGTGCGTGGAAGGCGCGTGCGTTCCGGTGGCGCCGATGCCCACGGAGGTCCCTGTCGAGGAGCCACCGCCTCCGCCGCAAGACGCGAAGATGGTCGGTGGCTGCGCCTGCGATTCGAGCGGCTCGAACGCGCACCGCTCGTTCGTGGCCCTGCTCGGCCTCGTCGCGCTCGTGCTCGGTTCGCGACGGCGCGCGAGCCCCGACCGTACGAAGCGCGGACGCCGAGCGAAGCCCACCCGCATGAGAACCACCGCATGAGAACCACCGCATGAGAACGGCGCGCGCCCCGAAGGAACGCGCGCCGCACCGAGCACGAGGTTCTCGCCGAAGATCGACCCGCCCGTGCGTCAGCCCGCCCGCGCGGCCGCCAAGCGCCCGTAGTGGTGGTAGCCGAGCTTCTCGAGCGCGGTCTTCGGCGCGAGCCCGATGTCGACGAGCGTCTTGAGCCCATACGTGCCCGCCAAGACCGGCGGGCCGTACGCGCGGATCACGTCGTCGGTGAGAAACTTCTCGTGCGGGAACAGCTTTTGTTCCGAATGCAGATGGATGAAGTGCGCGAACGCGGTGCGGGTGTATCCCGGCGTCTTCGGCGCTTTGATCACGTGCGGCGTCGCGAGGTAGGTACCGCCGGTGAGGATCTCGAGCTGCTGACCCACCTGCGCGACGATGCAGCCCGCGGGGGGCTTGCCGTGCACCATCCGGCCGCGCGGATGCTCCGCGCTCTCGCGCGTGCGCAGGTAGAGCCCGCTCTCCGCGTCCGGGCGCGGGCACGCATTGCCACTCGGATCGAAGAACTGCCCGCCCGGGAGCAGCGTCAGCAGGTTGAAGTCGGTGTGCTCCTCGCCCCAGAGGATGTCGGTGCCGACCTGCGTCGCGTCGAGCGGCAAGTACCAGAGCGCGCGCGTCACGTGCGGTCCGCCCTCGGTGCCCTTCGAGAACACGTCCTCCGGCAGATCGAGCGCCAGCGCGCACGCGCGCAGCAGCTCCATGCCCACCGCGTGCACCTTCCGCCCCAGCGCGAGGTAGTCCTCACGCCACGTATCCGCGTCCTTCGGCCACGAGTTCTCTGCGTAGATCTCGGGGAACATCAAACGGAACTTCGAGTCGAGCGGCTCGCACGCCGCGAAATAACATTCCTTGAAGTCTGGCTGCCCACCCGCGACGACCGCCTGCTCGGTGTTCGGCGGCGTCCACCCGCGCTGGTACCAGATGTCGGGCCGCGCCCACGTGCGCTTCTCTTCCTCCGGTCGCGAGAAGAGCGCGACGAGCTCGTCGTAGAAGCGGGCGAGCTGGTCGGTGTCGACGCCGTGGTTCTGGATGTAGACGAGCCCGAAGTCCCCGAAGCCGACCCGCAGCGCGTCCGCCGCCTTCGCGCGGCGCGCGGGATCGCCGCTGCGGATGTCTTCGAGATCGACGACCGGTGCTTCGCTCGCTACTTCGCTCATGGCCGCGAGGTACCACGAGCGCCCGCCCCCTGCCCAGCCGCTCCCGCACCGGCCCCGTTCGTCCCGCGCTCCGACGCCGGACGCCGCGCCTCGAGCTCTTCGATCAGCCGCGCGAGCAGCCCCGAGCCGATGTTCAGGCTGAGCGGCAGCTCCAGCGATCGGTAGCGCCGCGCGTGGGTGTCGAGCTGCTGCGCGAGGTTTCGCCCGCCGATCGGCACGTGCGGTTTCGACAGGTAGCGCACCCGCCGCACGTCGACGTTCGCCGCCGCGACCTCCTGCCGGAACATGCCGATGTGCCGCGTCGCGTCCGTGCCGCGCACCGCGCGCGAGTCGAGCCCGCCGTGCACCCAGAGCCAGATCACGGCGTCGCTCGAGTGGTCGCCGCCCGTCCGCGGGATGAGCTCTTCCAGCACCGCGATCGCGCGCCGACGCTCGATCGGATCGCCCAGGTGATAACGCTCGATCGCGAGATCTCCGTCGCGCAGCCGCCGCCGGTAGATCGCGCGTCGCGCCATCCCGACCGCCTCCTCCGGCGCGTCCATCCCGGGCAGCACGAGCCCCTTCGCCTCGTCCACGATCTCGTGGCGGTTCGGGTTCTCCACCCCGATCACGATCACGTGCTCGCGCCGCAGTCGTTCCCCGAAGTAGCGCCGGTCGCCGATCGAGATCCGCTCCGCCCCCGCCGCGGCCACCGCCTCCGCGCCCTGCGGCACGGCGGCCACCATCGCGTCCGCGTCCCGCGCGAGCATGTGCACCGAGCGGCGCGCGTTCGTCACCCGCAGCCGCTCCGGCGCGAGCACCGTCCGAGGCCGCGTCGCCTCCTCGTGCAGGGTCTGCGAGGCCGGAAAGCTGCCGAAGAGCTGCGCAGGCGTCTCGAGCGCGGCCCACGCCTCGTCGTCGTCGATCGGCGGCGCGTTCACCGGCGTGATCGGCCGCTGCTGCAGCACGTGCGCGACCGCGGTCGTCACCCACGCGGGCGGCATCATGACCGCGACCGGATCGTGATCGACCGGATGATCCTGCTGGCTGAAGAGCGCGTCACGCAGCGCGAAGACCTTCGCCACCCCCGCCGACGCGACACGCCAGCGCTCCGCGATCTCGCGCCCCGTGCTCGCGTAGAGCGCGCCATCCGGGCTGCGCGCGCCGCGCATCGTCATGTTGTTCGCTTCGTAGACGAGGTTCCGAAACCGCGGGCCGGTCGGCGAGAGCCGCGGCACGAGGTGATCGAAGCGCGCCGGCGCCCGCAGCAGCTCGCGGTCGTCGACGAAGGGAAACGCCGGCATGCGCTCGTCGTCGGGCAACGCGCGCGGCACCGGCACCGGCGGAGGCGCGGACTCCACCACGCTCGCGCGTCGCTCCGTGATCGAAGGCGCGTCGTTGCAGCCGAGCGCGAGCGCGACGGCGACGAGGACGAGCGAGAGACGAGCACGGTGCTTCATCGAGAGAGCGTGATCGCGTGATCGTGGGGCACGACCGAAGGCGCGATCGAGGAACGAGGTCGAACGAAGGCGAACGAACGAGCGCGGGCGGACCTTCCCACCCGCGGCCACGCGTACCCCGCGCGAGGCGCGACGCCAAGCACGATCGCCAAACACGATCGCCAAGCACGACCGCCGACCACGATCATCACGATCGCGCGTCGCCTCCCGCTCACGACCGCTCGTAGCGCCAACCCGCGTCCAGCAGCCACGCCCGATGGCGCGCGCCGGCCTCGCTCGGGTCCGCGCTCGCGTAGCCCGCGTCGCCCGGATAGAGCGCGCACGAGCCCCCCTCCACCGCGACCACGACGGGCAGGATCTCGTCGACACCGGTGACGGCGCCGGGCGCCAGTGTGCCGTTCGCGAGCCTCGCCAAAGTCACGAAGGTCGGCGGTGGCAGCACGAGCTCGCCGGCGTCGCGCGCCCGCAACGCCTCCCGCGGTGTCCACCAGCGCGCCTCGACGATCTCGCCCCCGTCGACCTGCACGTCTCCGTCCGGGGCCCACGCGACGAAGAGGTCGGTCACGAAACGTCTCGGCCGTCCTTCCGGTGTGGTCCAACGCGCGAATCGTTCGAGCGCATCGGGCGAAACGACGAGCCCGGCTTCTTCGATCGTCTCGCGCACCGCGGCCGCCTCCAGCGTCTCGCCCGGATCGCAACGCCCGCCCGGGAAGACCCACGCGCCGCCGTGAAACGAGAGGTCCGGATGCCGACGCAGGAGCAGGACGGCGTCGCCCGAGACGTCCCGATCGCCACCAACTCGCGGTTGCCGAGACCGACGCACCAACACCACGCTCGCGGACGGGATCGGCGCGACCTCACCGCGCACGCTCGCGCGATGCCACTCCTCGCTCATCGCGCCTTCTTGGTCGGATCGGCGGGGTCAGCCGCCGACTTCTTGGTCGGATCGGCGGGGTCAGCCGCCGACTTCTTCTTCGGTCGGCGCCGCGTGTAGAGGTCGCGTTCCCCACGCGCGACGAGCGGCTTCGCCTTCGGCGTGCGGCGACAGATCCAGAGCGCGCTCTTCGATCCGAGGCTCTCCGCGCCCTCGTACGTACCGAAGTCCGGCACGACCTCCTCCGCCACCAAGCCGAGCTCGGTGAGCTGCGCCTGCTTCGCGAGGCCGCGCTCGCTCGCGCGCCGCGACCAGCCGAACGCGACCCAGTAGCGCGCGTCGTCGCTCCGCAGCGCCTCGACCGCGCGGCTCCCGAAGAGCCCGAATCCCTCGGGCGCATAGGGCGGATCCGAGAACACCGCGCCGAACGCACCCCGCATCGCGCGCGGCAGCGGCTCGCGGAGATCGTGGACCCGCGCGTCGATCCCACGCTCGACGAGGAAGCTCACGAGCTCGTCGTCCACGTCGAGCACCGTCGCGTCGTGGCCGAGCAAGCGCAGCGCGAGGCTCGCCAGATCGTCGTCGCCGAGGAAGAGCAGTCCGCGCCCCGGCTCGCCCGCCTCCACGAGCCGTGTCGCACGCCGCGCCACGCTCGCGAGCGTCAGGTGCACCTGATCGAGCTCGCGTTTGACGCGCGGGCGTTCCCGAGTCGCCTCACGCAGCGCGGCCTCCAACGCGTCGAGCCCGAGCGAGGGCGATCGCCGCGTGAGCTCGGCCTCCACCAGCGCTCGCCCCTGGTCCGAGATCGCGAGCTTCTCGCCCGAGCGCGAGCCAGCTCGGGTGCTCCTTCTCCAGCGCGGCGACCACCGAGTGCGGCTCGCCCGCGCGCCGAAGCAGCTCGCTGCGCGCCATCGGGCCCTGCTCCGACCCGAGCACCCGCAGCACACGAAACGCCCCTTCGTCGAGGGCGGGCGCGCGATCCGACGCGGGCGGCTCCGGTGACATCCCGAAGTGCCCATGCCGGATGTCGCCCGCCGAATCAAACCGGCCGTGGTGGACCGCGGACCCGGGCAGAAAAGAAGCTCGGCCGATTTCGCAAGCCGCCCTACCGGCCAGCTGTCAGTGGCCCCCGCCGCCCGCGCCCAGCAAGGCGATCAGGACCACCAGGCGCGCCGCCTCTTCGGGATCGCGCGCGAGCTCGACGAGGACCTCCGCGAGATCGACGACGCCGTACGTGAGCACCTCGCGGTCCCGGAGGCAGTCGTGGAAGCGCAGGTCGGCGACGAAGGTGGTCGATGCGCCCGTCGCGGGATCCACGACGTCGCAGGTCGCGTCGACGCTGAGGTTGCCGCGCACGTGCTCGACGTCGTGGACACGCACCTCACACGCTCCGTTCGTCGCGGCTTCCACGGCGACCCCGTCGAGCTCGAGCCCCATCACCGGCCCCTCCACACCTTGAACCACCACGAGGCGCACGCGGCGGCCTTCGTCGGTCACGGTGGAGACGCCTGCGAGGAAGTCGTCGACGTAGGGCTCGCGATGCGCGCTGCAGAGGGTGGTGTCGTCGCGGCGCGTGCGGCCGTCGTGGAGCGTCTCTTCGCCGAGGAGCAGCTCGCCGCGCGCGTGCGCCTCACCGGTCGTGTGAAAAGAGCAGGCGGAGGCACCGAGGACGAGCGCGACGAGCGCGAAGCGAGAGTGCGACATGGGCCGTCCGCCTGAGCGAGAAGCAGGCCAACTCGCTCGAAGTGAAGATCGCTCGCGTCTCGCGGGCGATCGCGTCGGCCATCGGGAAGACGCGCGCGAACCGTGGTTTGCGGACCCGAGTTGCCCGTCAACGAAGCTTCACGGAGCTTCACGTCCGAAGTGACGCGCTCGAGATCAGGACGCGCCCTATCTCCCCCCGGGGTCGTTTCGGAGACCTCGCAGGGCCCCGATCCGAGCCCACCTCCGAACCCCGCAGCAGGCGTCCACCGATGCGTTTGTCCCCGTCCGCGATCCGACCGAGCGTCGACCGCCTGCGACGACATCTCGCAAACACCATGATCTTACGTGACTTTTTCCAATCCACCGCCAACCGACGGTGCGCCCGGACCGTGGTTTTTCGCCCCCATCGCGTCGATGTCACCGAGCGGAAACGCACGGCCTCGTGAACCTGCTACACTCCTTCCGCTTGCCCGCCACACCGTACTCGACGAGCTCGGAAGACGACGACGAGGCCACGCTGGCCTTCGGGCACGTCACGCTGGACGGCGTCCCGGTCGCGGAGAGTCCGAGCTCGGAGACCCTGGTCGACGCCGCGGTGATGGGTCGGCCGTCGCGCCCCGCGGAGGCCGGTGACCTCGACCGGTACGTCGGGCGCGGCGTCCTCGGCGAAGGCGGCATGGGCGAGGTCCGCCTCTACCAAGACCTCCGCATCGGCCGGCAGATCGCCATGAAGGTGATGCTGCCCGGACGCGCGAACGACCCCTCGGCGCGCGCACGTTTCCTCCGCGAGGCGATCATCCAGGGCCAGCTCGAGCATCCGTCGATCGTGCCCGTGCACGAGATCGGCGAGACCGCCTCGGGCGATCCCTATTTCACGATGAAGCGCATCCGCGGCGAGACGCTCGCGGACATCGTGCTCGCGTTCCGACGCGGCGACACCGAGGCGGCCGAACGGTACCCCGAACGCCGCCTGCTCGCGGGCTTCGCGCAAGCCTGCCTCGCGGTCGACTTCGCGCACAGCCGCGGCGTCGTGCACCGCGATCTCAAACCCTCGAACGTGATGCTCGGAGACTTCGGCGAGGTCTACGTGCTCGATTGGGGCGTGGCGCGTGTGCTCGGCTCCGCGGAAGGCGGCCTGCTCGACTCCGAGATCGTGCCCGCGGTCGGCACCGGCGTCGGCACCGTGCTCGGCACGCCCGGCTACATCGCGCCCGAGCAGATCCGCAGCAGCGCGGACGTCGACGGGCGCGCGGACGTGTACGCGCTCGGCGCGATCCTCTTCGAGCTCCTCACGCACAAGGCGCTGCACCGCTTCGACAAGCCGCACGTGATGCTCACCGAGACCCTCTCGGGCACCGACCCCGCCTCGCGCGCGAAGGCGGTCAACGCGAAGGTCGACCCGGAGCTGATGAGCATCCTGGTGCACGCGACGCGCGTGAACCCGGACGAGCGCTTCCAGACCGCGCGTGAGCTCCACGACGCGATCCAGCGTTACCTCGACGGCCACCAACAGGCCGAGCGTCGTCGACGCATGGCCGCGATTCACGCCACCGCCGCGCGCGAGGCGCAGCGCAAGGCGCGCGACGGCGGGCGCGACGCGGTGAAGTGGCACCGTTGGGCGATGCGCGAAGCCGGCCTCGCGCTCGCGCTCGATCCGCAGCATCAAGGTGCGCTCGACGTCGTGATGAAGCTGCTCGTCGAGCCGCCGAAGGAGCTGCCCCCCGACGCGCAGAAGGCGCTCGTGCGGGCGCGCGCGAAGGTGAGCCGGATGGGCGCGCGTTCGATCGCGATCGCGCGTTTCAGTTGGGCGCTCTACGTGCCGCTCCTGATCTGGATGGGAATCCGCAGCCCCGGCTTCGCGGTGCTCCTGTTCGGCTTCGCGTTCGCGGCGGGCTTCCTCCAGTACTGGGTCGCCTCGCAACCGAAGACCACGCAGCGCGCGCGCCGCATGGCGGCGTTCCTGAACCTGCTCAGCATCGCGCCGATGACCTTCGCGTTCGGCCCGTTCTGGATGACGCCCGTGATCGTCCTCGCGTCGATGCCCGCGACCATCCTCTACCTCGACGCGAAGGGTCGACGGCTCGCCGGTCTCGCGGCCGCGCTCGCGATCCTCGGACCCGCGATGCTCGAGTGGACCGGCGTGCTCCCACGCTCGTACGTGTTCGAAGAAGGTCAGCTCCGCATCATCCCGCAGATGATGTCGTTCGACAGCCCGCTCGCGGTGCACGTCACGCTCGTGGTGCTCTGCCTCGGCGCGGTCTTCACGAGCATCCGTCTCGTGGCGGGGGTGCGGGATCACCTCGAAGAGACCGAAGAGCGCCTGCACCGCCAGGCGTGGCAGCTCCAGCAGCTCGTGCCGCAGCCCGGTGACTACGAGGGCAGCGTGACGTCCAGCGTGCTCGACTTCGACGACGACTTCCGCACCATGCCGGGGGTCGGCGTGACGGCGAGCGGCGTGCCGGTGCCTCCGCCGAAGCTGAAGTGACCGCGACGTCGAAGTGACCGCGACGTCGAAAGTGACGCGACGTCGAAGTGACCGCGACGTCGAAGCGACCAGGTGACGTCGGCGCTTCGTTGACCCCCGCGCCTCCACGGGCGACGGTCGCGTCGTGACGTCCAAGCGGCCGCGTCCCGCGAAGAAACGAGCGCGTTCGTCCTCGTCGCCGAAGCCGACTCCGTCGTCACCTTCGAACGACGTGTCCACGTCGCGCACGACCACGTGGCTCGGCGCGGGCGAACGACGCGAGCGCGCGATCGAGCTCGGCCGCAGCACGCTGCTCGGTGCGATCGTCGGCCTGCTCTGCGGTGCTGCGTCCGCCCTCTTCCTCTGGTTGCTCGACGAAGCCACCCGTCTTCGCGGCGAGCACCTCGCGATCGTCTTCGCGCTCCCCGTCGCAGGGCTCGCGATCGGCTTCTTCTACGAGCGCTTCGGCAGCACGGTGCTCGCGGGAAACGACCTCGTGCTCGACAGCGTGCACGGGCTCGAGGCAGTCGAGCGATCGGGCGGCACCTCCTCGCGCGACGTGCCCACCGACGAGCCGCGCGCGAGCGCCGAGGTCATCGGCGATCTCCGTGCGCCTCACGACGTCACGCCGAGCACGCCGCCGATTCCGACCCGCATGGCGCCGATGGTGCTCATCGGCACCGTGCTCACGCACCTCTTCGGCGGCAGCGCGGGCCGCGAAGGCACCGCGGTGCAGATGGGCGCGAGCCTCGCCGACGCGCTCTCGCATCGCCTGCGTGTCTCTCCGCGCACGCGCCGCGATCTGCTCGTCGCGGGCATGGCGGGTGGC
>CALJLK010000210.1 GCA_937982655.1 uncultured Sandaracinus sp. | reverse complement strand
CCGCCCGCGAGCGCGATCAGGCTGCCGGTCGCGATCGCCGCGACGCCGCCGAGCGCGATCCACTTCTTGCGCGGGCGCGCGGGTGCGGTCTCTTCGACGCGGCTCTCGCGCTGTCCGGGCGAAGCGGTCGTGCGACGCGGGGCGCGCGATGCACGCGGCGCCGAGCTCGCGGTGGCCTGCGTCGCCTTCTTGGTGCTCGGCATCACCGCGCGGCCGCGGACCTTCGCGGCGAGCACGCGCGCGAACGGACCCACACGACGCGCGAAGCTGCCGAACGCGTGGCGTGCACGTGCCCACGCGGCGCGGCTCGCGGGCGCGAGCTTGGCCCACACCATCAGCGCCCACGCGCGGATCGCGACGAGCGCGCTCCGAGCCTTCACCAGCGCGACGTTCTCGCCCGAGTCGGCGGGGTCAGCCGCCGACTTCTCGCCCCTCCTCCGACGACGCTCCGTCGGCCGCTGACCCGGCCGACCGAGAAGCTCCGTCGGACTCGGCGCTACCGCGGCCGCGCTTCTCGGTGCGCACGATCTGCGGCGCCTCCGCGTCACGACGCGCGCGACGAGCACGACGTGCCTCCGCGCGTGCGATCGCTTCGGCTTCCGCGTCCTCGCCGGCGCGCTCGGCCTCGTCCGGCTCGCGCTCGGCTCGCGCCTCACGCACGTCGCGCTCGACCCGCGGCGCCTCGAGCTCACGCTCGGCGCGCTGGGTGCGAGCCTCGCGCGCAGGCTCCTCCACACGCGCGCTGCGCGCGGGCTCGTCGGCGCGCGTGCGACGCGCGACGATCTCCGCGTCGTCCGGGATCACGATCCGCGGCTCCATCGGTGTGTCGGCGTCGCGGGCGGGCGAAGCGACGTCCATCAACGTGTCGCCGCCGACGTCCTCCGCCGGCGCGCGCACGCGATCGAAACCGATCGTGAGCACGAGGCGCGGCGTCTCGCCTTCCACGCGCAGGTCGACGCTCTCGAGGCGACCCACGCGGCCGTCCTCTTCGACCGCCTTGCCGAGCCGCAGGAACGGCAGCCCTTGCTCCACCACGAGCACGTCGCCCGCGCGGTGCACGACGTCCGCGTCGAGCCGCGGACCGACGCCTTCGAGCTTCAGCGAGACCACGCCCTGGTCGCTCGGCTCGTCGAGATCGAGGCCCATCGCGGCGTGCCACGCGTCGATGATCCCGCGGATCGACGTTTCGTCGTCCGGGTCGAGCGTGTCGAAGCGGAGGCCGAACTCGCCGGCGCTCGGGCCCGCGTCGCGCGCCCACACGACCTCGGCGCTCGCGTCGACGCAGCGACCGTCGTGCGGGGACTGGAAGCGGCAGTGAAGGCGTGAGCCGACGTCCGGGAGGATCGCCGCGCGCATCGCGAGCCCACCGAGCCCGACGTCGACGGCGTCCGCCTCGAAGGCTTCGTCGTAACCCTCCGGTCGGAGCTCGACGAGGACGTCCTCGAGGGGAATTCGTGCCTGTTCCGGATTCCGGCGTTCGATCGCTTGCTGCATCGCCCTGACCTCCGTCGCCATCGCCCGGCGACCCCCGCGTCGATCGAAACGAGCGGGACCTCTCGCTGATAGCGGGCGGCGTCGACGTGGGTCCACTTTTCGGCGCGTCGCGATCGAGGCGCGTAGCGATCGCCCGTGCAGCGCGATTTCCCGTGCAGCGCGATCACCCGTGCAGCGCGATCGAGCCCGCGGTGTGATCGGGTGCATGGCGAGCGTCGTGATCTCGCGTGTCTCGATCTCCGCGCGCTGCGATCGTGAGCGCTCGGCGATCGCGCGTGTGCCGGGACCGCTCGCACGTTCGCGGACGCGGCGCTTCCTTGACCCACCTCGGACCGCCTCCCACGCTCGGCGCCGATGGGTGTTCGCCTGCGGGTCCGATCCTCGTGGACGCGGCGCACCGACGCGACGGAGGCCTGCTTCGAGCTCGAGCAGACGAAGATCGTGATCGGTCGACGTGCGGGCGCGGACGTGCAGCTCCCGCATCCCGCAGTGAGCGGCGCGCACGCGACGCTGCGGCTCGAAGGGCCACGCGCGACGCTCGTCGACGAGGCGAGCACCAACGGCACGAAGGTCAACGGTGCGCGCATCGCGCCGCAACGTGCGAAGCCGCTGCGGGACGGCGACGTGGTCGAGATCGGCGGGTTCACGCTCCACGTCGAGCTCGGGATCGCGGCCAGCGGCGTGTCGGCGGAGGACACGCGCGCGCTCGCGCTGCAGCTCTTGCGCGACGCGATGGATCCATCCGGCGATCGACTCTCGCCGCCGCGGCTCGTGGTGCTCAACGGCGCGACCGAAGGCGTGGAGTTGGTGCTGCCGCCGGCGCCTTCGAGCGTGGTGATCGGTCGTGGGGAGGGCTGCGATCTACAGCTCCCCGACGCGGACGCCTCGCGCGAGCACGCGACGATCACCCGCGATCACCGAGGGGTTCGCGTTCGCGATCTCGGCAGCAAGAACGGCGTGCTCGTGAACGGACGCCCGACGCGCGACGCGGGGCTGCGCGACCGCGACGAGCTGCAGATCGGCGCGACGGTGTTGGCGTTCGAGGATCCCGCGGCGGCGGAGCTCGACGCGGTGGTGGCCGCGCCGGAAGCAGAGGTCGTGCTGCCCGAGCCCGTGTTGGTCGCGCCGACCGAGCCGGAGCCTCCGCCGCCGAGCCCCAGCGAGAGCGAGAGCGAGAAGCCGATCGAGAAGAAGCCGAGCGCGGTGGTGACGGACGTGGGAGCGGCGGTGGCGACGCCGATCCACTCGCGTGCTCCGTCCGCGAAGAGTCGATCGAGCGCGGACCTCGTGGTCTACGTGTTGGCGGCGGTGGTGCTCGCGCTCAGCGTGGCCGGGCTCGTGTGGTTGCTGCAGGTCGGGTGAGCGAGCGCGCCGTCGATGCATCGAGGCGCGCGTCGATGTGCGAGGTCGTCGAGGATCGCGCGTCGATGAGAGCTCGCGCCCCTCGATGCGCGACGTCGATGCACGAGCGACGAGCTCGAGCTCACGCGTCGAGGCCCCAGCCGAGCCAGACCGAGACCAGCGGAGAGAGCCGGCGCGCGAGGCCCTGAGAGGCTTCGCCGATCCCACGCTCGTGGCGCACGCCGACTCCGATGCCGGCCACGATTCCGCGCCAGACGTGGCGGTAGCCGGCGTAACCCGCCACCGAGAAGAGGCCACGGTCGGGCTCGGCGGGCAGCCACGCGACCTGGGCTTCGATGCCGAGCGCGAGTCCATCGAGGCCCCGCCCGAGCGGCCATGCCTCGAACGCGACGCCGAAGGACGGACCGTGCAGGCCGTCGCGGCGGCGCCAGCCCGGCATCAGGGCGACCCCGACGAAGCGCGAGAGGCCGAGGTCGATGCGCAGGTCGTACGCACCGAAGACGAGGCCGACCGCGTCGACGGTGAGCGCGTGGGCGGTCCAGGGCTCGAGCGGGCGATCGACACGCGATTCGAGGGTCGGCGCGGGGGCTTCGCGTGGAGCGGAGCGGAGAGCGGGGGATTCGAGCCCGGCAGAGGTTGCGTGCTGGGCCGACGTGGGAGCCGCGAGCAGCACGAGAGAAAGGAGCAGACACGAACGAACGACCGCGAGCACGAGCGACATGGGCCACCTCGACGAAAGTGGCGCGTCCTCGACCCGACTCCGCCGCAGTTGCGTGCACGGCGCGCGAGTTTGCAGGTGCCGGTGGCTCCGTGCTTGGATAGCGCCGGTTTTGAAGAGGTGGCGGGCGGGATCCGTCCGTCGCCAGTCCTCTGCCGCATGGTCCTCTGCCGCATGGCGGCGCTCTACGTGGGCGTGTAAGCCCGCCGACCTCGGACGCGTTCATCACGCGCCCCTCACCCCGGAACTCCTCGATGCACCTTCTGCTTCGCGTCTCGCTCCTCGCCGCGTTGCTCGCCGGCTGCGCCTCGCCGCGCCGAGTCGTGCTCGATCCCTCGCAGAACTCGAGCGTCACCACCGTCGGCGGCGGAAACGCGACCAACCCGATCGTCGGTGGCGGGACCGTGCAGGGCGGCGGCGGCGCGCCCGTCGCGGTCGCCACCGGCAGCCCGCGCGATCGCCTCAACCGCGTCGACGGACACCTGCGCGAGCGTGGCTTCGAGCCGGTCGGTCCGGCGATCCGCAACGCGAGCATGCAGGCCGGCTTCGTCGTCGCGTACCCGATCGACGTGCAGGCCGGGCAGTGCTTCGTGCCGGTCGCGCTCTCGGCCGAGGGCACGACGATGAACCTCTTCGTGATCGACCCGATGGGTCGCGCGATCGCGAACTCGGTCGCCACCGCGAACCCGTGGACACGGGTGTGCCCGTCGAGCTCGGGTCGCTTCGTCGCGCGCTTGCAGATGAGCCAGGGCAGCGGCGAGTACTACTACGCGCTCTACCGCGGCGCGCCGCAGGGCGATCCGCAGCTCGCGCAGCTCCTCGACGGTGCGGCCGCGACGCCGGCGGTGCAGACTGCGCGGCTCGATCCGCAGACGCAGGGTCGCTTGCAGGCGCTCGATCAGACGCTCGCGTCGGACCGCTTCCGCCGCGTGGGCGAGCCCTTCGGCGAGGTGCGCGAGCGTGGCCAGGATCTGGAGCGCCCGCTGAACCTCCAGGCCGGCACCTGCTACGCGTTCGCGTCGCTCGGTGGGCCCGGCGCGAGCGACACCGACCTCTACATCTTGAGCGGCCAAGGCGAGGCGCTCGAGCAGGATCGCAGCACCTCGGTCGACGCCGTGGTTCGTTTCTGCCCGCCCGCGTCCGGGCTCTACCAGCTCCGCGCGAACATGTACGCCGGGCAGGGTCCGATCTTCATCGCGGGCTACATGCAGACCGCGCAGCAGAACGTGGCGGTCACGCCGACCCCCGTGACGCCGGTGATCGGCGAGACGCAGGGCGGCGGCGGCGGCGGCGGTCTCGAGCAGCGCTTCGCGGTGCTCGACGGCGACGTACGCGCGCGCGGCTACGAGACGTTCGGCGATCGTCAGCGCGTCTCGCTGAACGAAGGTCAGACGCGCGAGCTCGACATCGAGCTCGAGGCCGACAAGTGCTACGCGGTGATCGCGGTCGGCGACACCACGGTGCGCGATCTCGATCTCTTCCTTCTCGACTCGCGCGGGCAGGTGATGGACCGCGACGATCGCGACGACACGCGCGCGATCGTGCGCGTGTGCAGCGAGCGCGCGGGCACCTACAAGATGCGCGTGCAGATGACCGCCGGCTCGGGCGCGTTCCTCTACCACGCCTACCGCTGGCCGCGCGGCACGCGTGGTCCCTTCGGGCTGCGCGGCCTGAGCTGGGTGCGCTTCGCGGAGGTCACGCAGCTCCTCAACATCGACGGCTACGAGCCCGATCCGAGCTTCGCGCCCGGCGACGGTCGTCTTCGTCGGCAAGGCGCGGCGGCGAACCACACCCTCGAGCTGCCCGCGAACTACTGCTTCGCGATCGTCACCGTCGGAGGCGACGGCGTGATCGACCTCGGCGTGCGGCTCTCGAAGGACGGCAACGCGCTCTCGGGCGACGCCTCGCGCGACGCGATGCCGGACGTCCGTTACTGCACCACCGAGGCGGGTCGTTACCGCGTGGACATCACGGCGGAGGCGGGCGACGGAACGTACTTCTACCAAGTGTTCCGCCGCTCCGGCGGCTCCTGACCCGTTGAGCACGAGACGAGGAGCCCGCGGTGGTCGCCGCGGGCTCTTCTCGTTTCGAGCGAGCGAGGTTACGCGCGATGCGCGGGTGAGTGCGCGCACGTCCTTGGAGCCAGTGACGAGGCGAGGCTCGCCCGATGCGATCGTTCGGGCTCGTGATCCTCGGCGTGTGGACGCTCTGTGGGTGTGGTGATGATCCGCGGCCGGGGCCGGTGGGTGACCGCGACGCGGGCGGGGGTGGCACGGACGCGAGCGTCGCCGCGGACGTCGGGACGACGAGCGAGCGTCCGGTCGGGGCGCCCTGCGCCTCGGACGCGGAGTGTACGGATCCGAGCGACGCCGAGTGCTTCACGGAGTCGTTCGGCAGCGTGAGCTGGCCGGGAGGGTTCTGCTCGAAGGCCTGCGATCCCGACGGCGGTGACGGCCAATGCGGCACGAGCGGGATCTGCGTGAGCGCGGGCTCGAGCGGCGGCGGTTCGAGCATCAGCGGGATGTTCTGCACCACGAGCTGCACGTCCGACGCCGATTGCCGCAGCGCCGAAGGCTATCGCTGCCAGATGCTCTTCGGCTTCGGCTATTGCGCGCCGCCCGGACTTTGACCGACGGCTCCGCTCGACCGCTCGGGTCACGCGCGTCGATCGGGGCGCGCGCGCTGGAAGGCGTAGAAGTCGTCGCCGAGCCCGAGGATCTGCGTGAGCTCGTCGAGAGCTTCGTGTGTCTCGAGCGCGAGCTTCGGATCGGCGAGATCGGCGGGACGAAGCTCTTCGCGGTATCGCGTGTCGGCCCACGCTTCGAGCGAAGCGCGTAGCTCGTCCGTGAAGCGCACGCCGGGGAGCACGTCGGCCGACTCTTCGTCGGTGAGGGTCACGCGCAGGCGCAGACACGCGGGGCCGCCGCCGTTGCTCATGCTCTGGCGCACGTCGAGGTAGCGCACCGCGCGCAGACCTTCGCCGAGCAGACGATCGACGACCGCCTTGGCGGCCGGGCTCTCTTCGACCTCGCGCGGCGCGAAGAGCACGACTCCGTCGGGGCCGCTCAGGAGCTGTGAGTTGAACAGATAGCAGCGCACGGCTTCTTCGACCGAGAGCTCGTCTTCGCGCACACACCACGAGAGGAGGTCGCCGCCGAGCGCATCGAAACGACGCGTGACCGCGTCGATCGCTTCGCCTTCGAGGAACGCGCGCTCGTGCCACAACAAGATCCGCTCGTGGCCCACCGCGATCACGTCGTTGTGGAAGACGCCGAGGTCGACGACGTCTGGATCCTGCTGGAGGAAGAGCACACGATCGCTGCCGAGGCGGTGGCGTCGCGCGAGGGCCTCGCAGGCTTCGCGCGTCTGACGTGCGGGGAACTTCGTAGGCGCGCGACCGCCGCGTGCGCTGCGTTGGTAGACGAAGATCTGCAGACCCGCGGTGCCGAGCGCGTCTGCGTGCAGGCGCGTGTGGTTCGCCGCGCCTTCGTCGCCGAAGAAAGGTGTCGCGGGGAGCGGGCCGTGGTGCGCGAAACGTTCGGTCGGGAAGATCGTGCGCAGCGCGCGCTCGGTGCCGACCGGCTCGAGGCTGCGGTGGAAGGTCGAGGCGAGGTTCGCGACCGTGAAGTGAACGCGTCCGTCGGCGGCGTCCGCGCTCGGACACACGGTCGCCGCGTTGGCGGCCCACATCGCGCTCGCGCTGTAGACCGCGGCGAGGAGCTGTGGCGCCTCGCCGTGCGCGCGAGCGATCACACGCGCGTCGTCGCCTTCGAAGCCGAGCGTCCGCAGCACGTCGAGGCGCGGTCGCTCGAGCGGCGGCAGCACGAGCTGCGGCACCCCGAGCGCGCTCACCGCGGCCATCTTCGCGAGGCCCTCCTTGAGCGCGTCGCGCGGGCGGCTGATCTGACCTTCGTGCTTCTGGGAAGCGACGTTGCCGAACGAGAGCCCCGCGTAGTTGTGCGTGGGCCCCACGAGGCCGTCGAGCTGGTGCTCGCGCGTCGCCACGAGCTTCTTCCCCGCGCTGCTCATCGTGCCGTTCTCGCCCGGCGGTGCGGGCGCGCGCAAGCCCCACGAGCGGCGGGTATCGAGTGGACGATGCCCGACGCGTCACGCAGGATGGCGTCCGTGGAAGTGCTCGGGTCGAAGGCCATCGGTCGCACCAGACGACGCCTCGCGACGCACCTCTTCCACGGAGGGCTCTCGGCGCTCGCGACGAGCCTCGTGCTTCAGATCTTCGGTACGGATCGATCGGGGCAACCGGTCGCACTGTCGATCGCCGCGTTGGGCGCGAGCCTCTTCGCGGGGTGGGCGTGGCTGAGGATCGCGGGCAAACGACGAATCCCAGGTGAGATCGGCATCTCGCGCGAGGCGGTTCGGGTGTCCCGCGAGGGCGGACGGGCCGAGCTGCACGCACGCGATGCATTCGAGTCGGGTCACGTGGAGATGGCGGGGGGACGCGCCACCGCGGTGCTCTCGACCGAGCACCTCGTCTACGAGGTGGAGGTCGAGACGCCGGAGCAGGCCGACGCCCTGCTCACTGCCGCCGGCCTCGATTCGCGTCAGCGTCGCGCGCGCTTCTCGCGCCGAGAATCCGGCAGCGCCGTGACGCGCTCGGCCCTCGAGACGCTCGGCATGGCAGTACTCGGGATTGCGGCCTTCTTCTTGCTCGAGGGTTCACGGTCGCAGGTCCAAACCGTGCTCCTCTTCTTCACGACGGCGTTGTTGGGGATCGGGCTCGGCGCCTCGCTGGCCGACAAGGTGGAGCCGAGCCCGATCGACGTGGGGGCCGACGGCATCCAATGGACCGGGTGGTCCGGCAAACACTTCGTGCGCTACCGCGAGCTGAAAGACGTCGTCTTGGACGGTCGCGTGCTGCGCCTCGTGACGACGTCGCGCACGTACACGATCGACCTCGGCGACACGCCCGCGTCGACCCGCGACGCGATCCGTCGGCGCGTCGAGACCGCGTGGTTCGCGGACGTGCCGCAAGCCGCGCTCGAGCTGCTCGCGCGGCGGGGGCAAGACCTCGCGACGTGGAAGGCGAAGCTCACCGAGCTCGTGCGCGAAGGCCAAGAGGGGTATCGCCAGGCCACGATCCCACGCGTGCGGGTGGAGGCCGCGCTCGAAGATCCGGACGCGCCGCCGGACCAGCGGCTCGGCGCGGCGATCGCGCTCGCGTCGACCGGCACCCCGGCGCAACGAGAGCTCGCGCGCAGGCGGGCGGCGGAGCTCGCCAAGAGCGTCGCGGATCCGAAGCTCGCGCAGGCGTTCGTGGAGGTCGCGCACGATCGGCTCGCGCCGCGCGTGGCCGAGGTCGTGGGAGACGCGTCGTGATCGGCGCGTGGTCCTTCGATGCTTTCGACGCCAGGTCGCGCGTCGTCGCATCACACGTCGGCGCTCCACACGTCGGCGCTTCACACGTCGTCGCTTCACACGTCGTCGCTTCACACGTCGTCGCTCCACACGTCGTCGCTTCACACGTCATCGCTCCACACGTCGCGAAGGAGCCCGCGTGAAGCGACGTGAGCTCGTAGAGGCGCTCGATCGTCTCGCCTTCGCGGCCGAGCTCGAAGGCGATCGTCGCGCGCGTGCGCTCGGGGCCGCGGTGTGGGCGCTTCGCTCGCTCGACGAGGATCCACGCGAGCTGGTCGAGAGCGGAAAGCTCGCGGAGGTGAAGGGCATCGGCCCGAAGACCGCGCAGCTCGTCGCGGATCTGCTCGACGGGATTCGCCCGAAGATCGCGGAGGAGCTCGAAGCGAAGGTGCCCGCGGGGCTCTTCGAGCTGCGCCGCATCAAGGGGCTCGGGCCGAAGAAGATCGGCGCACTCTTTCGTGAGCTCGGGATCACCTCGCTCGGGGAGCTCGAGCACGCGTGCGCGGAGAACCGCCTCGTTCATCTGGAGGGCTTCGGCGAAAAGACGCAGGCCTCGGTGCTCGAGCAGATCCGCGCGCTGCAGGCGAACGCGCACTTGCGACGCCGCGATCAGGCGCGCGCGCTGGTCGCGCCGCTCGTCGCACGCGGCGGCGTGGTGACGGGCGGACTGCGGCGTGGCTTCGAGCTCGTGGAGCTGCCGATCGAGGTCGTGGTGACGAGCGCGACCGAAGAGCCGCCGTCGGGCGTGCATCTCGTGCAGGTCGAGCCGCGGCAGGTCGGCGTGCAGGCGTTGCTGCGCACCGCGAGCCCGGAGCACCTCGGGCTCTTGCGCGAACGCGCGGAGGCCCGCGGGACGACGCTCGAGGGGATCGACGCGGTGGACGAAGACGGCGTCTACGACGCGCTCGATCTGCTGCCGACCCCGCCCGAGCGCCGCGAGCCCGGCGTGCCGCTCGTCGCGAAGGGCCAGCCGCGGCCGCCCCTCGTGCGACGCGAGGATCTGCGCGGCGCGCTGCACAACCACACCGTGGCGTCCGACGGAAGCGCGACGCTGGAGGCGATGCGCGCGGCGGCGACGGAGCGAGGGCTCGAGTACCTCGGCATCACCGAGCACAGCGTCAGCGCGTTCTACGCACGCGGGCTCGACGCGGCGCGGCTCGACGAACAGCTCCGTACGATCGCGGCGCTCGAAGGCACGCCTGGCTGCGCGCTCGTGGCGGGCGTGGAGAGCGACATCCTCGAAGACGGCAGCCTCGACTATCCGGACGACGTGCTCGCGCGTTTGCCCATCGTGATCGCGAGCGTGCATCGACGCTTCGGTCAGGATCGCGCGGCCACCACCGCGCGCATGGTCGCGGCGGCGCGGAACCCTCGCACCACGATCGTCGGCCATCCGACGGGTCGGCTCCTGTTGTCTCGCCCGCCGAACGACTTCGACGTCGAGGCGCTGCTGGACGCGTGCGCGGGGAGCGGCTGTGCGATCGAGCTCAACGGCAGCCCGCATCGGCTCGATCTCGGCGCCGAGCATCTCGCGATGGCGAAGGCGAAGGGCGTGCTGGTGTCGATCGGCGCGGACGCGCACGCGACGCACGAGCTCGATCACCTCGATCACGGGATCGCGATCGCGCGGCGGGCCGGGCTCGCGCCGGAGGACGTGCTGAACACGCGGAGCCTCGCCGAGCTGCGGACGTGGCTCGAGGCGCGCCGTCCGCAGTGAGGGCGTCGACGACGTCGCTCGTGAGCCGACGCCCTTCGTTCGTGAGCCACGCGCCACGCGAGAGGCGCCGCGCGCCTTCGTTCGTGAGCCATGCGCCACGCGAGAGGCGCCGCGCGCCTTCGTTCGTGAGCCACGCGCCACACGAGAGGCGTCGAGTGCCTTCGTTCGTGAGCCGCTCGCCACACGAGACGCGTCGCATGCCTTCGTTCGTGAGCTCGTGACCACGCGGCGTGCACGAGCCACGCTTCGTGAGCTCGAGCCGTGGCATCGTTGCCGTCCATGAGCCGCGGCTACCGCGTCTTCAGTGATCACGTCGCGCGACGCTACGTCGAGCTCCGCGCGAGGCTTCGTCGTCTCGGCGTACGCGCGCTCGCCGCCCTGCCCGCGTTCGTGATCGGCGCGCACTTCGCGGAGGGCCCGCTGCAGAAGCTCCTGCTCGCCGCCGGTCGTGGCACCGCGTGGGCGGGCGTGCTCGCGATCGCGGCGAGCGTGCTGGTGCGCTTCTTCGAGGGCGGTCGCGCGGGCAGCGTGCAGATCGAAGAGGGCGCGAGCCCCGACGACGACGAGGTCGAGCTCCCGTCCGGCCGCACGCGCACGCGACTGAAGCTGCGCGATCTGCGCGAAGGGTGGGCGCGCGAAGACACCGAGCACACGGTGGTACGCCGGCCGAAGAAGACGGTCGTCGAGCTCGTCACGCGCGAGGGTGACGTCTGGTCGATCCGCGTGCCGAACCTCGACGCCGGCCTCGTGCTCCTCGCGGCGCTGGGGCTCGACGCGCGCCAACGCACGATGCGCTTCGAGCGCAGCAGCGACGGGCTCGCGGTGGGCGCCTTCGGAGTCGGCCTCGTGCTCACCGCGATCGCGCTCGGGCTCTACGCGGAGACGATCGCGCGGCTCGGCTCGTCGATCGGGCTCGTCACGATCCCCGCCGTGCTCGCCGCGCTCTGGGCCACGCTCCGCCGCGTCAGCGCGCCCGGTCCGCTCGAGATCGGTTCGGACGGCATCGCGTGGACCACGTCTCGCGCGCGACACGACGCGAGCTTTCGACAGCACCTCGTCGCGCGGCTGCGTGGTCGCCAGCGTCGCGTGGTGCGCTGGCGCGACGTGGAGCGCGCGACCGTGCGACTCGGGGTGCTCTGGCTCGAGACACGCAACGAAGGCATCCATCGGATCCCGCTCGGCCCGGTGCCGGAGGAGCTCGCGGCGATGCTCCAACGCCGCATCGACGACGCGCGGCAACGCGACGGAGAGCCCCAGAGCCTCACCGCGTTCGATCCGGGCGCGCGGACCTTCGCGGAGTGGGTCGCGCACCTGCGCTCGCTCGACGATCCGAAGGACTACCGCGGCGCCGCGATCCCGAAGGTGCGTGTGATCGAGACGCTCGAAGATCCCGACGCGCCCACCGCGCACCGCCTGGGCGCCGCGCTCGCGCTGACGCACGCGGACGACGAGACGACGCGCGCCCTAGGACGTCACCTCGCGCGTGACGCCGCTGCGAGCGTGGTCGATCCGCAGCTCGCCGACGCCTTCGCCTCGATCGCGGAGGAACGGATCGACGAGGCGAAGCTGATGAACGTCGCGACCTCGGAGCACTGAGCGACAGCGTCACCACGGTTTGTTTCCGAGGGCGCGATCCCGCTCCGTCGCTTCGACGAACCAGATCCGACCGACCTCGACCGGACAGCGCCAGGCGTCGTGCGCGACGTCGTAGGGGCAGAGCGTCTCGCGCCGATCCTGCCCCGCGCTGCGGCTGGCTTCGACGGTCTCACCATCGCCGACGTCGTCGCCCATCGCGTCGTAGAAGTGCCGCCACGTCTCGATCACACGCAGGTCCGCGTGCCCGTCCGAGTCGGCGTCCTCGAAGCGCCAGCGCGCGTCGCGGCGCTCGTACTCTTCGACACCCGCGGAGAAACGCTCGACCGAATACTCGCGCGAGAAGGTCGCCTGCACGTTCCAATCGTCGGTCCCGACGAGGTAGGCGAGCGCGCCGCACGCTTCTTCGCCGGTGACCGGGGCGAACGCCGCGACCACCGTGACCTCGACCTCGCCGTCGCCATCGACGTCGCGTGCCCGCAGCTCCGACGCCACGCCGCACGCGAAACCTTCCCGCGATCCGAGCGCGATGGAGGGCCAGACCGCCTCGTGGAGCAGCACGAGCGCGATACGACGGTGTTGGAGCGGCGGTGCGGCTTCGCTCGGGGTCGCACCGTTCGGGCTCGCACCGCTCGGGGTCGCACCGTTCGGGCTCGCACGGTTCGGGGTCGCACCGTTCGGGCTCGCACCGCTCGCGGGTCCGTTGGTCGTCGCTTCGTTCGTCGTCGCGTCGTTCGTCGTCGCTCCGTTCGTCGTCGCTTCGTCCGCCGTCGCTTCGGGATCCACGCGACGTTCCACCTCCGCGATCCACAACGACACCGGTCGTTCGGTGCGCGGCCGCACGCGCACCGCGCTCGGCGCTGCGACGAGCACGAAGAGACGCCGACGGGGCTCGACCGTCGCCAGCGCTTCCAGGCCGTCCGACCGCGCCCAGTCGATCCATCCCGCGCCGAGCGCATCTTCGATCGTGTCGACCCACGGCCCGCCGCCGATCCGCGTCGCACCTCGAAGCGCAGGCGACGGAATCGGCACACCGTCCTCGTCGAGCGCGATCTCCACCTGCACCAAGGGCTCGATCGCGGGCGGCGCTTCGACGGCACCTTCCGTGGGCTCGGTGTTCTCCGTCGCAGTGTTCGCCGCAGTGTTCGTCGCGGTCTCTGTCGCGGTCTCCGTCGCCGTCTCCGCCGTCGCGGTCTCCCCCGTGGGCGAGTCGACGCGCGCTTCCGTGCGTGACTCCTCCGTCCGCGGCGTCGTGGGCGCGTCTCGTCCGCACGACGCGAACGCGAAGCACGCCGCGACCCAGACCCGTCGGGCTCTCCCCATGGCCGCGAGCCTCGTCGCGTCCGCGACGCGCGTCAACTCGCGGTCGCTCGCCATGCGCCACAAAGACTTCGGCCGTCGACGACGTCAGCGCCAGCGCGCGCCGCCGCTGCGACCGCGTCCCGCGCCGAAGCTCACGCGCAACGTCGCGCCGATCGACCAGACGTCCGAGGCCGCGGGCGCTTCCAGCGCGCGCTCGTCGACGCGCACGCGCCGGAGCTGCAGGCGCAGACCCACACCCTGCAGCGGCGCGGATGCACGCGAAGGCAGCACGAAGGGCAGATCGATCGCGGCACCCCACGCGAAGGCGACCCCCGGATCGTCCGCGCCGAGCGGGAGAAACGCGGCGCCGAGCTCCACGGAGATCGACTGCACGAAGAGGTCGAGCCACTCGTGCCCGATCGACGCGTCGAGCAGGAAGAGCGCGGGCCAGAGCGGACGCAGCTCGATGCCCGCGACGAGCGTGCCTTCGCCGAGCGCGTCCCATTGGAACGCGACGAACGGTCCCGCCGCGTCGAGGACACGCGTGCGCAGCTCCGCGACCGGACCCACGCGCCAGTCACCGTCGCGCGTGCTCGCCATGGCGCCCGCGGCGAGCTCGACCGTGACGTAGGAGTCCCAGCGCTCGTACGCGCCGTCGCCGTCGCGCGGCTGCGCGTGAGCGGGGCGCGCGAAACCGACGACGGAGCATGCGACGAAGAGCGCGAGCGAAGCCGCGCGCGCGCCACGTGCGCCTGCGAGCCGCGCCGAACGCTCGCTCGCCGAGCACGCACGCGCGCTCGCCTCTCCGATTGCGCTCTGCCCCTCCACGCTCACGCGCGTTCGCTGGCCTTCGCGAGGCGCTCTTGCGCGATGGTGTCCGCGATGCGGTGGGTCGGCGTCGTCGACTTGCTCGCGCGCTCCACGATCTCGCCCACGAGGTCGCCGAGCGCCTCCACGCGCGTGCGCACCTTCGCCGCGTCGTAGCCTTCGAGCTCCGCCGCGACGTTGATGAGCCCACCCGCGTTGATCGCGTAGTCGGGCGCGTAGACGATGCCGCGCTGGAAGAGATCGTCGCCGTTGTGCGGCGAGGCGAGCTGGTTGTTCGCCGCCCCCGCGACGATGCGGCAGCGCAGCCGCGGGATCGTCTTGTCGCTGAGCGCGCTGCCGAGCGCACACGGCGCGAAGACGTCGCATTCGACCGCGAAGATGCCCTCCATCGGCACGATCGCGGCGCCGAAGTCACGCTGAGCGCGCTCGGCCTTGAGCGGATCCTGATCGGCGACCACGAGACGCGCACCGCGCTCGGCGAGCTCGCGGCAGAGGTGGTAGCCGACGTGTCCGACGCCCTGCACCGCGACCACGAGTCCGTCGAGATCGGAGCGCGAGAGCACGTGCGCGGCGAGCCTCTCGATGCCGCGCCGAACGCCGAGCGCCGTCCACGGGCTCGGATCGCCGCTGCCGCCGCGCTCGGTCTTCACGCCGACGACGTGCTTGGTGACGCCGCGCAGCGTCTCCATGTCCTCGACGCTGGTGCCGCTGTCCTCCGCGGTGACGTAGTGACCGCGCAGGTTCTCGAGGAAGCGCCCGAACGCACGGAAGTGCGCGGTGCGATCGACCTCGCGCTCGGGCCGGATGAGCACCGCCTTGCCGCCGCCGTGCGGGATGCCCGCGATCGCCGCCTTGTAGGTCATGCCGCGCGCGAGGCGGAGCGCGTCGACGATCGCCTCTTCTTCGCTCGGGTACGGCGCGTACCGACATCCCCCGAGCGCGGGCCCGAGGCGCGTGTCGTGGATCGCGACCACCGCGCGCAACCCCGTGGCGGCGTCCCGGAAGAAGTGGAGCTCTCCGTAGTCGTAATGACCCATCGCGGCGAACACGCTCATCTCGTCGGCCTCCGAGCGCGGACCATAGCACTCGTGTGCAACGCAGCCGACGCGCTCGTTGGGGTCCCGTGCGCACGATCGGACTCGCTGCACGGCATCGCCTCGCCGCCTCGCATGACGAGCGTGAGCCACGTCCTTCTCGACCCACGGCGGTGCGCGCATGCTCGACCCATGTCCGACGCACCGCTCCGACGCGAGCTCCCGCTCTCCTTCGACGACGCCCTCGAGAAGCTTCCGGCGGCGCTTCAGTCGGAGGGATTCGGGGTGCTCACCGAGATCGACGTCCAAGCGACGCTGAAGAAGAAGCTCGAGGTGGACTTCCGCCGCTACCGCATCTTCGGCGCATGCAACCCGAAGCTCGCGCACGGCGCGCTCGAGGTGTCGCTCGACGTCGGCGTGATGCTCCCGTGCAACGTCGTCCTCTACGAGACGGACGACGGAAAGACCGTCGCACTCGCGGTCGATCCGATGAAGCGCTTCGCCGCGGAGGGCCCCTCGGGGCTCGAAGCGGTGGCGGCCGACGTGGAAGCTCGGCTGGTGCGCGTGCTCGACCGCCTCGCTTGAAGCGTAGAGCGCCCGGCGAGGCGAGGACGGATCGCGACGCGGCGGGCGTGGTGCTCGTGCGCGGCTTGATCTACCCTCGCGCCCCCATGAGCACCGAGCCCCTCACCTTCCTCAAGGACACCTTCCCGAGCCTCTTCGCCAAGGGCGTCGAACGGCTCCGATCCAAGGCCGCCGGCGGCGACGCGCGCGCCAAGACCAAGCTGCAAGACGTCGAAGGAGCGACCGGCGCGGTCTTCCTCGAGGTCGAGGGCGAAGGCGAGGTCTACCTCGAGCTCGAGAACGGGCAGATGAAGGTCCTGCAGACCAAGCCCGACGACGCGAAGGTGCGCCTCGCGGTGGCCGCGCCCGGCGAGGCGATGCGGATGCTGCTCGGCGAAGCCCACGCGGCCGGCGAGCTCGAAGAGGAGAAGGCCGCCAAGCGCGCGGTCGGCACCGCGTCGAAGAACCTGCAGGACGCGCTCGGCGCGGACAGCCTGCTCTTCCACGTGAACGTGGAGGACGTGCCCGACGTCGGCACCGTCACGGTGCGCATCGCCCTCAACGCCGCGCAACCGCCGGCGGAGCCGAAGTTCTCCGCGACCATCAAGTTCGACGACCTCGAGGCCGCGCGCTCGGGCGAGCTGAACCCGCAGATGCTCTTCATGAGCGGCAAGCTCCGCATGAGCGGCGACTACTCGCGCGCGTTACAGCTCGCGATGCAGCTCATGCAGAAGGCGCAAGCCGGCCAGCTCTGATCGGCCTGCTCGGACGGGGCCCTCACTCCGCCGGGACGGCACGGTCGAGGGCCCAGCTCCGGAGCTGCTGGAGCTGCTCGCGCATCGTCTCGCTCAGCGGATGCGTCGCGCGCACCTCGGCGAGCACGCTCTCGGTGTCGATGTCGCGCGACTCTTCGAACGCGGTGTAGAGCGCGCTGACGACCGCTTGTTCGATCTCCGCCCCGCTGAAGCCATCCGTCGCTTCGGCGAGCGCGTCGACGTCGAAACGTTTCGGATCGCGCCCGCGCCGCGTGAGGTGGACCTCGAAGATGCGCGTGCGCGTGTCGCGGCCCGGCAGATCCACGAAGAAGATCTCGTCGAAGCGACCCTTGCGCAGCAGCTCGGGCGGAAGATCCGAGATGTCGTTCGCGGTCGCGATGACGAACACGCTCTCCTTCTTCTCCTGGAGCCACGCGAGGAAGGTACCGAAGACGCGCTGCGAGGTGCCGCCGTCGTTGTCGCCGCGCCCGAGCCCCTTCTCGATCTCGTCGATCCAGAGCACGCAGGGCGCGAGGGTCTCCGCGAGCTGGATCGCGCGACGCAGGTTGCGCTCCGACTCGCCGAAGTACTTCTGGTAGAGGTTGCCCGGATCGAGGCGCACGAGCGGCAAGCTCCACTCGGCCGCGACCGCCTTCGCGCAGAGGCTCTTGCCGCAGCCCTGCACACCGAGCAGCAAGAGGCCCTTGGGCGGCGTGAGCCCGAACGCCTTCGCGCGCGTCGGCTCCGCGAAGGCGCTGCGTCGTTTGCGCAGCCAACCCTTGAGCGACGCGAGGCCCGCGACGTCCGCCATGCGGTGCTCGTGCGGGAAGTACTCGAGCAGCCCCGATCGCTCCACGATGCGGCGCTTCGCGTCGAGGACCTTCGGAAGATCGCCACGATCCAAACGCCCATCTTCGATCACCGCACGCGTGATCAACTTCTCGACGTCGAAGAAGGTCAATCCGTGCAATGCCGAAAGAAGCTGCCCGACGTCGTCGCTCGAGAGATCGACACGAATCGGGACCTGCTTGCCGATCTCCTGGAGGATCGAAGAGACGAAGCGATGGTAGACCTCGGGCGACGCGGGCGGAAGCTCCACCGGGGAGAAGAGCGGCTCGAGCTCGGCCGGCAGCTCGAAGGCGGGAGACGAGAAGACCAGCATGCCGCGGTGGCGGAAGAACTTGCGGTAGATCTCCTTGACGCGCGCGATCTGAACGGGTCCTTCGAAGGCAGGAAACCCAGGGAAGAAGAAGATCGCTTCGAGATTCGATTGTTCGATGAACGCGAGCGCTTGATCGGGCTTGTCGGTTCCCACGGGACGACCACCGTCCGGGCCCACCATGTTCAAGCCGGTGGTCGGGTTCCACACGAAGAGCCGGAGCCCCACGCGGTCGGCGAGGTACTCGAGCACGGTGCGGACGCGGTCCTCTTCGACGGTCTCGAAGAAGACGAGCGGATGGTGCGCACGCACGAGGATCTCGAGCTCCTCGAGCAGCTTGGGCGAAGGAGGGACGGGAAAGGGCACGCCGCGGAAGGGTATCGCAGGTGTCGGTGCCGGTGGCGCGCGGTGGCGATCGCGTTTGGATCTCCGCTCACTCCGGCTCGCCCGCCATCACGTCCTCGATCATCGCGTCGAGGCCCACGAGCGCGTTCCACTGCGCCGTGACGCTCTCGGCCGTCCACGGGTCGTCGACGATCGGGCCGCTCACGATCGCCTCCACGAGGAGGTCGCTCGCAGGCCGCAGCACCGAGAAGTGATCGAGCCCCGGGACCACGAGGAAGCGCACCGGCGCATCGCCGACGTACTCCTTCATCCACTCGATCCCCGCGGTGTTTCCGTCGACCTCGCCTTCGATCACCCAGGTCGGCGTGCGTATGACGTCCACGTAGTCCACCGGCGACCGAACCTTCAGCTCGAGCTCGGGCAGTCCCTCCGGGAAGCAGTCGTCGTCGCCGTAGTCCGCGTGGCTGTGGGGACCGAACGCGAAGATCCCGGCGAAGCGCGGGCGCGCGGCGGCGACGAGCATCGCGAGCGTGCCGCCGGTGCTGTGCCCGACGAGGTAGATGCGCGCGGGATCGACGTCGGGCCGCCCCGCGAGGTAGTCGCCCGCCGCGAGGAGGTCGTCGACCTCGCCGAGGAAACACTCGTTGCGGCCGGGGTTGTCGTGCGAGCCGCGCAGGCTCGGGTACATCACGACGAGATCGGGTCGCTGGAACGCGGCGCCGCTCTGGTCGTTCTCGTACGGTTGCGGCGTCCACACGTCGCCGATGCCCCAATCGAAACCGCCCCCCACGTAGACCACCGCGGGCCGCCGCGCACCTTCGCGCACCGGCGTCACGTACGCGCGTTGCCCACCAAGCGGCGCGATGTAGCGAACGAGCTCGAGGTGCGGCACCGGTGGCGTCTCCGGCAACGAACGATCGACGGGCACGTACGGGAGCGCAGTGGGCCCGAGCGCGCGACGATCGTTGGCGAAACGTTCCGGGTCGTCGTCGACCAGCCCCTCGCCACCCACTCCACCCGCGCCCCGCGCGAGCCCCTCCGCGACGCCCCGCGCGAAGCCACGCATGTCCTCTTCGTCGAGGCTGCGCACGAAGACGATCGCCGCGACGGTGCTCCCGACGAGCACGAAGAGACCGAAGCCCGCGAGGCCGAGGATCAGAGCGCGCGACATGACCGGACCGTGGCGCAGCCACGCCCCACGCGCACGCGGGGATGCCGGGACACGGACATCGAGTGCAGATCGAACCGGGAGGTGAGCGGAACGAACGAGACGAGCGGTCGCGGGGCGGCGGAAGGGAGAGCGGCGCGCACCTCGAGATCTTCGAGGTGCGCGCGTCGCACGATCACTTCACGGCGGCGACGTAGCGCATGCGCAGATCGTAGAGGAGCTGCGCGAGGAGCTGCTCTTCTTCGCCGCTCAGGTTCCCCGCGGTCTTCTCTTCGAGCATCGCGAGCAGATCGATCGTCTGCTTGGCGAGCGGGACGTTCGCGGGGGGCATCTGACCTCCCTCGAAGAGCTCCGGCGGTGCCGCGCCGAGGTGCATGAGCGCGGTGCTGCCGAGGCTGAGCACGAAGGTCACGAAGTCGATCGGCGCTTCGACCTGCGCTTGGCGCGCTTCGAGCTCGTCGGCCTTGCGCTCGGCCGCCTCGCGCTCTTCCGCGGTGGGCACCTTGCTCATCACGCCTCGCCTTCGACCGCGCCGGGCACGTTGACCTTGATGACCTCGGCCTTGTCCGAAGCGTCCGCGAGCTTGCCGAGGTGATCGGCGAGCTCCTTGGGCGTGAGCAGACCCTTCTTCAGGTTCCGTTCGAGGATCCGCTTGTCGAGGACGAACTCGCTGAGCTGCTTGGCCATCGCGACCTCCTGCGCCTCTCGGCGCGACGCGACCCGACACTTCCGGGTCGCCTGAAAAACACCGCGCTCGAAGCGAGCGCGCGCCGCACGGGACGTGCGTTCGAGCCGCGAGTGTAGAGAGGCGCGGGGAGGTGTCAAAGGGAGGCGACGAAGGCCGGACTCGGTACATCGCACTCCGCCTCGGACACCGATCACTCCGCGGGCGCGTCCTCTTCCCCTTCTTCCACCAGATCCAGAATCAGCCGCCACGCTCGCCCGTTCGGATCCGGATCGTCGGCGTCCGGAAGTCGGTGCGAGAGGTTCGTGACCACCACGAGCACCGTGGCGGTGTCGGGCTCCAGCTCGACCGGCACGTAGCTGCGGTGGTCGCCACGGCGCGGCGGCGCCGAGATGCGACCCCGCTCGCGCCCTTCGGCGTCGAGGCGCAGCGCGACGAGCCCCCACCGCACGCCGTACTCCCCGCGCAGCCACACGCGCAGGCGGCTCGCGGGCGGCGCGCCGCGCACGTCGACGAGCGCGTAGCCGGAGCCGAGCGTCGCGAGCTCTTCGCCCGGCCGCGTGTGCACTGGCATCTGCGCGAGCGAGGCCTGAAACGTGACCGGCGGCGTCGCGAGCGGACCGAGGCCACGCAGCGAGGGGAACGTGCTCCGATCGTCGCGCTCGCCGAGGAAGAAGCGCGCGACCGAGAGATCGGTGACGAGATCCAGCAGGCGCAGCCCCGCGAGCTCGGTCGCCACGTCGAGGCACTCCCAGAGATCCGGCGACGCGCGCAGCTCGGTGCCTTCCCAGGTCCGCTGCCGCGTGAGCTGCCAGAGATCGCGCACGAACGTCCCCGTGCCTCCGTCGTGCCGCGCGGAGACGAGCGCGAGCAGGAGCGCGCCGCCCTCCCCGTGCTCGTCGTTCACCCACGCGCGCCCGGGGTTTCGCTGCTGCTGTTCGATCGCGTCGCTCGGCCCGAAGGTGCCGAGGTGCTGCCACGCCATCCACGCGCCGGTCGCCTGCCGCCACGTCGCGGCCTCCGCGGGATCGAGGTTCAGCGTGAGCGCCTGGACATAGGCGTCGACGATCGCGACCTCGAGCTCCGCGCCGCCGAGCCCGGGATCCACGATCGCGTGCGCCACGTCCGCGTCGAGCAAGCTCCAGCTCGCGGGGCCGTCGGACCGCGCGGTCGCGAGCTCGGCGGTCGGCGCGAGGTAGAGATCGAACGCATCGTCGCCTCCGAGCCCGGCGTCGGGGAGCGGGCTCGGCCAGCCTTCGAGCTCGAGCCGCGCGCGCGTCGCTTCGAGCGCGGCGAGCGCCTCGATCAAACGCGCTTCCGGCACCTCTTCGTCGCCGTGCACGCGCACGCCCACGCCCTCGACGAACTGCGCGCTCGTCGGCCGCGCGCTCGGCTCGGGGCGCGGCGTGACGCGACCGCCCCAATGGCGCGCGGTCGCCTGCACGAAGGCCTCCGCCCACTCCGCGACGCCCGGGAACGAGCCGGGATGCGCCTCCGCCGCGCTCGGACGCTCGTCATTCGCTCGTTCGTCGCGCGCCACGGGCGCCATCGAGGTCGGCTGCGCGAACGAAGGCTCCGTGGCGCCCACGAGGAGCACCGCGAGCATCGCGAGCACTGCGAGCACGAAGCGCGGAACGAACGCGCGACACGGATGGGCCCGTGAGGCCGATCGAGCGCGGATGGGGAGAGAGCGGCGAAGCATCAGCTCGGGAGGTTGGTTCCGACCGAGCCGAGGAATTGACACGATCGACGGGAAACCTCTACACCGGAGGACGCATGAGCGCTCCGAGCTTCGATCCCGGTTCGTATTACGAGCTCGATTTGGCACGCGGCACGGTGCAGACACGCGACGGACGGCGCGTCGTGGTGCTCTACGACAGCACCGCGGCCGCGTTGGTTTCCGCGGTCGCACGAAACGCGAGCCGCGAGGTGCTCGTGCAGCTCGGCGGCACGCTCGGCGCCCAGGCGCGCGATCTCCTCGGTGACGTCGCGGGCGCGAGCCCGGAGAAGGTGCTCGGCGAAGCGGCCGCGATCTTCGCGACCTTCGGCTGGGGCCGGCTCGGCCTCGAGCGTTGGGGCGACGCGCTGGTCGTGACCCTCGGCGAGCCTCCCGCGGTCGGCGAGGACGCGGTCGAGGCGATCCTCGCGGGGTTCTTCGGTGTGCTCGGCATGCGCCCGGTCGGCTGCGTCGCGGTGGACCACCGCTACCTGCTCGTCGATCCCGGCGTCGAGGTCGAGGTGCGTGGTTGGGCGCGCGGTGGCGCGAAGCTCGCGGCGGTCCTCGATCGCCTCGCGGCATGAGAGAAGGTAACGACGACATGAGCGCGGCTCGGATCGAGAAGCTCGAAAGTCTGCTCGCGCGCGTGCAGCGCAATCGGCATGCGGCTCCCACGGAGCCGCGTCGCAAGCCGAGCACGCCGCTCGAGCTGGCGGTCGAGAGCGCGGAGCTGCCGCTCCCGTCGGAGCCGCCGCCCGCACCGCCCGCGATCGTCGAGCACGGGACCCCGCCCGCGGGCGTGAAGGTCACGCCGTCGTTCGCGAAGGTCTCGATCCCCGTCGACGACGAGCCGGAGCTCGTGGTGAGTGAGCCGTCGGGCGACTACGACGTCGTGATCGACGGCGACGGAGACGACGACGGCGACGAGCTTCCGACCGTGCCGCCGCCGCCCCCCGAGCCGCCCGCGGTGGTGATCGCGTCGCCTGGCTTCGAGCCGGTGCAGCTCCCGCCCTTGCCTCCCTCCGAGCGTCCGCCCGCGATCGAGGCGCTCCCCGCCGCTGCGCTCGTGCAACCCACGCCTCCGGTCGCGGAGCCGGTCGTCGCGAAGACTTCCGAGCCGGTCGTCGCGAAGACACCCGTCGCCGAGGCGCCCGTCGAGACGCCGCGGGCAGCCCCGTCGGCGCATCCGATCGAAGCTCCGCTCCCCACGGCATCCGCGCCGGTCGCGCGTGTCGTCGCTCCCGCCCCGAAGACCGAGCCCTCGACCTTCGGCGAGCTCCTCGATCGCACCCTCGCGCTGCGTCCACGCTGAAGAACCCCGAGATCACGGGCGGAGATCACAGGCCGCGACCGACGTCGCGCCCGCCTCGCCCGTCGACTTCGTGCGCTGCGACTGCATTCGTCCGCGCGCCGACGTCGGGTGTTCCGGAAGTTCGGCGACGACGCGTCTCGTCTACGCTGATGCGATGCGCACCGCTCTGACGCTCCACGCCCTCCTGCTCGCGTTCGCGCTCGCCGGCTGCGACTGCGGAGGCTCCGACGGCCCGGCGGACGGAGACACCGAGGTCGACGGAGACGTCGTCGACGGCACCATCGACGGCACGACGGACGGCAACGTGCCCGCCTGCGTCGGTCGCGGAGGCGCATGCGACGAGATGGCCGATTGCTGCGACGGACCGTGCGACGAAGGTCTCTGCACGATGGGCGCCTGCGCGGCGAACGGCGTCGCGTGCGAAGCGGCGGGCGATTGCTGCTCGGCGCGCTGCGAAGGCGACGTCTGCGTACCGCCGCCCGTCGGCTGCGGAACCGTCGGCGCGAGCTGCGCCGACGCGGACGGTTGCTGCAGCGGCAACTGCGTCGACTCCGGCGGTGCGAGCTGCGACGGCATGTCGGGCTGCGTGTGTGCGCCCCCCGCGGCGTGTCGGGGTGGCGGCGAGACGTGCAGCGAGGACGCGCAATGCTGCAACGGCTTCTGCGATCGACCGGGAGGAGGCGATGGGACCTGCGCGACGATCGGCGCCTGCCTCACCGCGGGCGAGCTCTGCGGCACCGAGGGGCTCAGCGGCTCCTGCTGCTCCACCGTCTGCCTCGACACCGACGGCACCGGGGCGCGCTGCCAGTTCCTCGGCGGCTGCCGCGTGCAGGACGAGCTCTGCCGCACCGACGGCGAGTGCTGCTCGGGCGTGTGCGAGCGCGACGGAGAGACCGCGGACGGCCGCGAGATCCGACGCTGTGCGAACGCGGGCTCGTGCTTGCCCGCGGGCGAGGTCTGCGGAGAAGGTGGCGCGAGCTCGAACTGCTGCCCCAACGGCGGCGGCGACACCGGCTGCGAGCCGACGGGCACCGGCTTCCGACGCTGCTTCGGAGGCGACGGCGAGTGCACGTTGCCCGGCCGCACGTGCGAGACCACCGAGGACTGCTGCGTCGACGCGTCGTCCGCGATCGCGTGTCAGCTCGATCGCAATGGCGAGCGCACCTGCTGCCTCGCGGATGGCGAAGAGTGCGCGTTCGGCGACCTCTGCTGCGGCGGCATCTGCGCGCCCGATCCGACCGACGGCGTGTTGCGCTGCGGCGCGACGTGCATCGCGGACGGTGGCGCGTGCACGACCGCGGCGGACTGCTGCGGCTGCGGCTGCGTCTCGGACGGCGCGGGCGGCAACGTCTGCACGAGCGATCCCGCGCGTTGCGACGCGTGCACCGGACCGCAGCTCGGCGAGCTCTGCACGCCCGGCGGCGAGCCCTGCTGCAACGGCCCCACCGTGGTCTGCGATCCTTCGCCGGGCCTCGAGTTCCCGACCTGCGTCGTCGCGCGCTGATCTCGAGGCTCGCCGTTCGATCGCGGCGTCGTTCGATCGCGGCTCCGTTCGATCGCGGCGCGTCGTTCGATCGCGGCGTCGTTCGATCGCGGCGTCGTTCGATTGCGGCGTCGTTCGATTGCGGCGTCGTTCGATCGCGCGGCGTCGTTCGGTCGCGGGGTCGTTCGATCACCGTTCGATCGCCGTGCCGCACGAAGCACCGGCGCGCGAGGTTCGCGTCAGATCAGCTCGATGCGGCACTCCGCGCTGCAGCCGTCGAGGCTCGTCGTGTTGCCGTCGTCGCACTCTTCGCCCGCCTCGGTCTGCACCACGCCGTCGCCGCAGCGCGCGCCGATCGACTGGCAGCCCGGGGCGCAGTCCTCCGGTCGCGCGCCGAGGTTGCGCCCGTCGTCACACGTCTCGCCGAACGCCTCCTGCACGATCCCGTCGCCGCAATACGGCGTGAGGCGACAGTCCTCCGAGCAGCCGTCGTACTCCGCGCCGTTGTCGTCGCCGTCGTCGCACGCCTCGTCCGCCGCGAGCACGCCGTCGCCGCACTCGGATCGACACAGCGACGGCGCCCGCACGAAGTTCGCGAGCGTGAGCCGGTACTGCGAGCGCGTGGTGTGGCGCTCGGCTTGGAAGACGACCGCTTCGTAGATGCCGCCCACGCGCAGATCGAGGGGCGCCAAGCAACCGGGCTCGTTCTCCGTCGGATCGTCGCTCGCGCAGTCTGCGAGGGTGATCGAGCCGTCCTCACGCCCGTGCACGCCGCCGATGTCGACCGCGAGCCGCTCGTTGATGAACACCCACACGTCGTCGTCCCCGGAGAACGCGAGCGTCTCGGTGCCGCCGTACTCGAACCAGAAGCGCACCTCGCTCGTGAAGAAGAAGTTTTGATTGCCCGAGCCGCCGCCGTCGTTCGTGAGACCTTCGAGGCCCTCGGTCGGGAAGCCCGCCACCGGACCACTGAGCGGCGTCGAGAGCGGGAAGAACGACGCCTCGTCGAAGCGGTAGGTGCCCGCGCCGATCGACGAGAACGTCATCTCTTGCGCGACGGTGCGGTTGAAGTCGTCGTCGGAGCGGTACCAGAGGTCGAAGCTCTCGGCGCTGCTGATCCGCGTCGCGGTCGCACGACGCACCGGGCGTCCGTCGACGAGCATCGTCTCGACCATGCCGCGCTCCGCGCCGTTGAAGCACTGGAAGTCCGGGTGCCCGTACGGAGCCGTCGCGCCGGGCTCACCTTCGCGCGGCCGCGTGGTCACCGCGGAGTTCCCGTCCTGACACGCGGGGATGAAGTCGCGCATGACGACCGGGAGCACCACCGTCGGCGGATCGGGCAGCGGGACCTCCTCGCACGCGAAGCCGACCTCCTCCTGGCAGGTCGCCGAGCAGCCGTCGCCCGACCGCGTGTTCGCGTCGTCGCAGGTCTCGGGCGCGAACACCACCCCGTCCCCGCAGACCGCGACGCAGGTGCCGTCCGTGCAGTCGGGCTCACGCGTGCACAGCGGCGTGCACCCGTCACCGATGAGCGGGTTCCCGTCGTCGCATTCCTCGGTGCCTTCGGGGATTCCGTCGCCGCACGTCGATCGTCCGCACGGCTCGCCGGGCGTCGGGCAGACCGCGCCGGGCTCGAGCTGACAGCTCGCGTCGCAGCCGTCGCCCGCGCGCGCCTCGCACGCGTCTCCGTCGTCCGCCGCGACGCAGTCGGCGCTCGACGTGCAGCGCGTGCCCTCGCCGCCGTTGCAGGTGCCGCCGTCGTCGCACGCTTCGAAGCCCGCCACGAGGCCGTCGCCGCACGCCGCCGCGCGACACGCCGCGCCGACGACCGGGCACGTCCATCCGGGCTCCAGCATGCAGCTCGCGTCGCAGCCGTCACCCGCGGTCGCGTTGCGATCGTCGCAGGTCTCCGGCCCTTCGATGCGCCCGTTGCCGCACGTCACGACGCGCACGCAATCCTCGCCTGGACGCACACACACGAAGCCGTCGTCGACGCTCGCGCAATCGCCCGCGCAGCCGTCGTCGTCGTCGGTGTTCCCGTCGTCGCAGGCTTCGCCGTCACCCAGCACGCCGTCGCCGCAGACCGGCGGCCCCGCGTCGGTGTCTCCACCGTCCGGCCGTCCGCCGTCCGTGCGTCCGCCGTCCTCGCGCCCACCGTCCTCGTCACCGCCACCGCCGTCGCGCTCCGGGCCGTCGTCGTCTCCGCATCCTCCGAGGACCACCACCAGACACACCATCCAACCCGCGAGCGATCCGTGACGTCGAAGCATGCGCGCATGTTCGCCGCTGTACGCGCGCGTTGCCAAACGAGATCGCGCGTCGTCGCGAGCTCTTCGCGCGATCGTCGCCCGCACGCTGCGAGGAAACCCGCGACCGACCCACGTGGTCCCCCGTGTCGGAGGCCCGCGCCGGGCTTGTCGCGCGCGACCGGTCGTGCCATTCCCCCGCGCGATGCTCCTCGCGATCGACGTCGGCAACACCAACACCGTGCTCGGCCTCTACGAGGGCGAGCGCCTCGTCCACGACTTCCGCATCCAGACCTCCGCGGGTCGCACCACCGACGAGCTGCACGCGCTGCTCGCGAGCTTGCTGCAGATCGCGGAGGTGCCGCGGCGCCAAGTCACCGCGAGCATCCTCGCGTCGGTCGTGCCTTCGGTGACCGATCAGTTCGTGGAGGCCGTCGATCGCGCGTTCGACCACGACGTCGTGGTGGTGAAGCCCGGCATCAAGACCGGCATGCGCCTGCTCTACGAGAACCCGCGCGAGGTCGGCGCCGATCGCATCGTCAACGCGGTCGCGGCGTTCGAGCGCGTGAAGGGCGCGGTGATCGTGGTCGACTTCGGCACCGCCACCACCTTCGACTGCATCTCCGACAAGGGCGAGTACCTCGGCGGCGCGATCGCGCCCGGCATGGAGATCAGCGCCAACGCGCTCTTCTCGCGTGCGGCGCGCCTCTTCCGCGCGGAGCTGGTGCGACCGCCGAAGGCCATCGGCCGCAACACCGTGCACTCGATGCAGTCGGGCATCGTCTTCGGCTACGTCGGCCTCGTCGACGGGCTCGTCGCGCGGCTGCGCGAAGAGATGGAAGGCCCCGTCCGCGTGCTCGCGACGGGCGGCCTCGCGCGCCTGGTGGAGCCGGAGAGCGCGACGATCGAAGAGGTCGACGAGTTCCTGACCCTCGACGGCCTGCGCCTGCTCTGGGAGCGCAACCAGGCCTGACTCGCTGCGTGCTCGGTGTCGTCCGAGCGCTCACGTGATTTCGATCCGACCCGCGCTCACGGTGCGCTCGGGGCATTCGCCTCGGCCGCGCGCAGCGCCTCGCCTCGCGCGAGAGAGGATCAGCCCCTGCTCGCGGCGCTCGCAGCGTTCGCAGCGTCCTCGTTCTCCGCGGCGCGCCGCTTCGCCAGCTCGGCCTGCATCAGCTCGGTCTCCGCGCGTCCGAGCGGGTAGAACCAGAGGATCACCGCGTTCAACACCGCGAGCGAGCCGGGGACGATCGAGAACATCAGGCGGATGCCGAGGAGCGACGTCTCGTCCTGCACCGTGTTGGGGCGGAAGCCGAAGGCGTCGAGCATCCAGCCCGCGCCGGCGCCGCCGAGCGTGAGGCCCATCTTCTGGGCGAACATCGCGGCCGAGAAGACCAGCGCGGTCGCGCGCCGCCCGAACTTCCACTCACCGTAGTCCGCCACGTCCGCGTAGAGCGCCCAGACGAGCGCGGGGGTGGGACCGGCCAGGAAGCTGCCGATCAGGTTCACCACGAACATCGTCACCGTGGCCTCGCGCGGGATGAAGAAGAAGCCGATCACGGTGAGCGCGTTGAGGAGCGTCAGGATCATCACGCCGTTGCGCTTGCCGACCCATTTGTCGACCGGACCGGAGAGCGCGACCCCGCCGATGAAGGCGAGCATCCCGGAGGAGAGGAAGATCGTCGGGAGGTCGAACTCCAGAAAGAACGCGGATTGCTCCGAGCCGATCGCGAACACGGGCTCTTCGGAGAGTCCGACGCAGTATTTGAAGAAATGAACCGTGACCGCGCCGCGGACGGCGACGTTGGCGAGCGTGCAGATCGCCGCACCCACCATGATCAGCCAGGGGCGGTTCTTCATCAGGAGCCGCAGATCCGTCGAGAGCGCGACGGGGGTCTTCGATTGTTGCGGCACCACACGCTCGCGGGTCGTCAGGAAGGTGAAGAGAAACATCAGCGTCGAGGCGATGCCGAAGACCGCCATCGTCGTCTGGAAGCCGACGATCTCGTCGCCGCCGCCGAAGAACTTCACCAGCGGGCGCACGAGCAGCGAGACCACGAAGCCGCCTCCGAACGCGCCGAGGAAACGGTACGTGGAGAGCGAGACGCGGTCTTCGTCGCGATCCGTGATGACGGCCAGCATCGCCGAGTACGGAACGTTGATGGCCGTGTAGACCATCTTGAAGGCGATGAAGGTCGTGTACGCGAAGAGGAGCTTCCCCGTCTCACCCAGGTCCGGATTGGCGAAGATCGCGTAACCGGACAGACCATAGGGAATCGCGAACCAGAGCAGGAACGGTCGGTACTTTCCGTACTTGGTCTGGACGCGATCCGCGAGCGCGCCCATGAGCGGATCGTTGACGGCGTCCCAGAAGTTCGCGACCAGATACATCGTCCCGATCGCCGCGGGGTTCAGCCCGAAGACGTCGGTGTAGTAGTAGAAGAGGAAGAGATTGAAGAACTGGAAGTAGAGGTTCGACGCGGTGTCGCCGAGCCCGTAGCCCACCTTCTCCGCGATGCCGATTCGAGCTGTCGTCATGGTGTCACCCGGCGGATTCGATGTTCTCGAAGCTCTCGAAGTCGGCGTTCTCGAAGCTCTCGTGCTCGAACACCGCGCTCAGGCGCGCCCCGCCGACGACGTGCCGATCGAGACGCGAATCCATCGGATGGCGCCATCGCGGTCGAAGACGTGGCGTGCGATCGAGGCTGGCAGCTCGTCGTCGAGCTCTCGTTCGGTTCCGTCAGCGAATCCGACCCGGAGGAGCGCGCGCGTCTCCCGTGAGCGCTCCACGCCCGCCGGAGGCTCCACGACGATCGGTGTCTGAGCGAGCGTGAAGGCGAGCCCTCCCGCCGGAACCGGCACCGCGCATCGCGCGCCCGTCACGTCGAGGTAGGCGAGCTCGGTGGGGGCCGCGACGCGCTCGTCGTCGTGCAGGAGCGTGGCGTCGACGCGCACGGCGCCGCGCTCGATGCGAAGGCCGAGCTCACCGAGCCGCGTCAACAGCTCCTCCTTGACCTGACCCGTCATGCCGGGCTGTCGTGCGCCCCCCGTCTCGGGCGTGTGCGAGTACGGATCGGTGGGGAATGCCCCGTAGAGCGCGGGAGATTTTCGGAACCCGATCCCGGAGCGCACGTCCTCGTACGCCTCGCGGAGCATGGCGACACGATCGGCCGGCGCACCCTCGTCGACCGCCGCGAAGAGCCGCTCCTGAACCGCGAGCAGGAGCTTCGAGACCATGTGCCAGTACACGCTACCGAGGCCCTCGTACGCGAAGAAGGTGCCCGAGCGGCCGGTGAACGCGTGGTGATCGAAGACCTCTTCGAAGAGCGCGAGGTACGCCGCGCGTTCGGCGGGCACGAGCGACGCGTAGCGCGGATCGCGCGCGAGCTCGTCGAGGAGCGCGCGGAGATCGTCCGCGTTGCGGAGGTCGCCGCCGAAGTGTCCGCGGCGATCGTAGGGGTCGACGAGCACCAGGCGATCGTCCTCGTTCGCCGCGAGAAGCTTCGCGAGCGCCGAACCGTCGAGGCGCGGCGCGTCGAAGGAGTTCTTTTTCAGGAATCCGGGGAGCGCGCGGTTTGGATAGAGCAGGTAGGTGCGTTGCTCCGGCCAGTAGAGCGGGCTGGCGCGCAACGCGCGGAGGAGCGCGAGCGACGCGTCGGTCGAGAGGAAACCCGAAGAGAGCACCGCGACCTGCCCCTCCAGCATCGGCGCCAGCGCTTCGAGGCGCGCGGCGTCGTCTTCGAGACGCAGCAGCAGGTACGCGTGGAAGAGCCCGTCCGCGCGCCGATTCGACGCGAGCACGTGATCGACGTGCACGAGCGCGAGATCGAGCAACTCCTTCAGGGTGTCCGCGTCGAGCTCGGCCGTGACCGTCGCGGCACCTTCGTAGCGCGCGGCGCGAAAGATCGTCGCGGCCTCACCGAGCGCATCCATGACCGCGCGCCGCTCGCGATCGCCCAGCTCGCGCTCCGTCGAAGGTCGATGCGCGCGCAGGATCGCAAGCACGTCGTGCGCATGACGGACGACCACGTCCGCCACCGCGAAGGAGCCCGTGGGCGCCGCATCGAGCTGCGCGCGCCAGAACGCGAGGAAGCGCCGCAGGTAGGCCGCGGTCACCACGGACACGCCCTTGCCGACGAGCGCGTTGTTCGCGTCGTTCCACTCTGGGCGCTGGGTGTTCATCCAGATACCGCCGCCCGGCACGAGGTTCGTGAGCTTCGCGAGCAGCAGCACGAGCAGCTTCTCGACCATCGTGACGAGCTGCACCGACGTGCTCTCTCCGGGCGCGGCGGGCACCAACCGGCCGTCGGTACCGAGCTGCGCGACGCGCTCCATCGCACGACGGTGCGCGTCGTCGTCGAAGCGGATGGTGTTGGCGTGGTCCTCCACCATCTCGTGGTGCGGGACGATCCGGTAAGGAACGTCCGCGGACGAGAAGATCCGACGGTTCCATTCACCCAGGAGGCGCCCCGGCTCCAGACGCTCCACCGCTTCGAGGAGCTTCTGCAGGTAGACGATTTGATGGTCGCCCCAGTAGCCGATGTTCGCCCACGGATCCTCGGGCTCCGGCACCTCCCATTCGATGCCGTCGCGGGTCACGCGGTACGGGTTGTATCCGTCGGGCGTGGTGGCGTTGAGGAACTTCGCGACCATCGAGAACGCGAAGGCGGGATAGGCGTAGGCGAGCGGCTCCCAGTTCTGGAAGATGTCGCGCCAGTTCCCTTGGTAGTCCGTGCGCGGAGATCCGTCCGGATTGCGGAGGCGGATCGCGAACTCGTTCCAGGGTCGGCTCGGATCGCCGTGGCGCCGGCTGAAGGTGATCGGGAGGTACTCGAGCGTGAGCCGCACGAGGTCCGGATCGTCCGTGCTCTCGGCGCGCGCGATCAGCGACGAGATCTCGAGCTTCTCGGGGAGCTCCCGGAGCCACGCCGCGTGGCGCGCGTGCACCTCGCGGTTGCGCACCGCGACGAAGGCGTCGAAGTCGCACGCGCGGGCGTGGTGTCCGTCCACGAACACTCCGCCGCGCATCACGTTGAAGAGCGTGTTGGCGAAGTGGTGGGCGGTGGTCAGCCGATCGCCACCGACGCTGAGCCCGTCCGCGCGCCCGACGATGTCGCGCAGGCCTTCCGTGGTGCGCGCCACGTCGTCGAGCACGAGCGCTTCGCGCGCATCCGGCGCGAGATCACGTTGCCAGACGCGGATCCGTCCGACCGCGCGCGCGTCGCAGGAGACGTCGGCGATCACGTGCCACCGCCGCGCGCCGCCCGCCTCGATCGTGAGCGGGGCGATGGCGAGGTAGGCGCCGCGCTGGCCGCGCACGTCGTGATCGCCGCGCACTTCGTCGCCGTGCCGGAACGCTTCGAGGCGCGCGTCGGGCGTGAGCAAGACGTGCGTCGGGTCGAGCCCGAGCGACCAGATCACGTTCGCGCGCAGGGCTTCGCTAGCCTCCACGCGGTCGGTGAGGATCGAGCTGAGCGAGTACGTCGCGACGCCGGTCGCGGGATCGAGCTCGTTGCGTTTGTACGCGTCGAGCAGACAGCTGAAACGGTTCTGGAGCGCCTTGGTGGTGCCGTGCGGCAGCACGTTGCGGTAGCCGTCGAGCACGTCGACGCGCCGCGCGTGTCCGGTGTCGTCGCGCAGCTCGACCGTCCGCACGAAGCCGACGCGCTCGCCGAAGCTCAGCGTGGCGACGAAGGTCAGACCGAGGTCGAGGTTCGACTCCTCGAACGCGAGCGCGTCGCCCTCGACGCTCTTGCGCAGCCGCCGCTCGATGCCGTGCACGCGCGGCAGCACGGTCGAGAGCGGCTCCCACAGGTGCACGCGATCGGCGTCGTGGACCCGCAGGATCGTGAGCGGTCCCGTATGCGCGATGCCGGAGGTGAGCTTGTCTTCGGTTTCGTAGGGGAGGAACGCGTGATCCGCGTCGCGGCGACCCGCCGTCATGCCGCCCGTGCTCGCGACGAACCACCACAGATCGGAGCTCGAGACGAGGCTCATGAAGAAGGGAGCGAGCCGATCACAATGCCGGATCTCGTACCACTCGCGCCCGTCCACGTGTACGAAGCCTCCGTCGACGCTCGCGTCGCTCGAAGGTCGCAGGCGGGTCTCGCCGAGGAAGGTGGGAAACATCGCGGCCTCACTGCGCGCGTCGGTACACGCGCACGTAGTCGACGAGCATCGTCGCCGGGAAAGGGGTGGTCCCATCCGGCGGGCCGACGTAGCCGCCGCCGACCGCCAAGTTCAAGATCAGGAAGAACGGGTGATCGAAGACCCACTCGGGATCGGTCGCGCCCGGCAGCGGGGCGAGCGAGCGTACCTGGGCGGTGGTCGCGACGTGGTAGAGGCGATCGTCCACGAACCACGCGATGCGGCCCGGATCCCACTCCACCGCGAACACGTGGAAGTCCTCGTCGAGCGCGGGATCCTCGACCACGAGCGACTCCGTGATCGACTCGCCGCCCGAGTAGCCCGGACCGTGGATGGTTCCCGCGACCACGTTCGGCTCCTGGCCGCGCACCTCCATGACGTCGATCTCGCCGCAGGCCGGCCACTGACCGCGGCGCGCCTCTTCCGGGGTGGACTCCGCGTCCGGAAAGTCGTTTCCGAGCATCCAGAACGCGGGCCAGAGTCCCTGACCGGACGGAACCCGAATGCGCGCCTCGAAGCGGCCGTACTGCTGCTCGAAATTGTCTTGAGTGCGGAGTCGAGCGGACGTGTAGTTGCGACTGCCGAACGACTCCTGACGCGCGGTGATTCGCAGGTGTCCTTCGCCGTCGAGCGACACGTTCTCGGGTCTTCCCGTGTAGAACTGGAGCTCGCCGTTGCCCCAGCCGTCGCCGTTCGGGCCGGTACCGAGGTCGAGCTTCCAGACCCCGAGATCCGGCAGCGAGCCTTCGGCGCCGTCGAACTCGTCCGCGAACGTGAGCACGAAGTCTTCTGGAGGCGGCATGGGCTCGGTCTCGGCGGCGCACGCCGCGAAGAGACAAACGATCGTGATCGCGCGGGCGACCCGGCGGGCCGTCGGGCGGGAGATCGAAGGGTTCGTCCTCACGTGCGCGCTCCTTTCATCACCACGTCGAACATCGCCGGCTCCGCCAGCGCGCGTTCCAGCACCAAGGTCGCCGCGCCGATCGCGATGCCGAGCTCGCCGAGCGGCGAACGTTCGATCTCGGCGTGCGCGATCGACTCCGCGAGCGCGCGCGTGCGCACGGTGTGTCGCAGCGGCTCGAGCAAGAGGTCGCCCGCGCGCGTCAGGCCGCCTCCGATCACGAGCCGCTCCGGGTTCACGAGGTTCAAGAGGTTCGCCACGCCAATCCCGAGGGTGCGACCGGCTTCGGTGATCACGCGGCACGCGAGCTCGTCACCTTCGAGCGCCGCATCCACCAGACGATCGACGGTGAGCGGCTCGGTCTGGAGCGGGCTCGACGGATGCTCCTTGCGAAGCTCGCGCACCGACTCGAAGAGCCGATGCGTGCCCACGAGCGTGGTGAGGCAACCACGCAGCCCACACATGCAGAGGGGACCGTTCGGATCGATCGTGGTGTGTCCGATCTCGCCCGCGACGCCGCGCGCACCGCGGAGAATCCGGCCTTCCATGATCAGCCCCGCGCCGATGCCGGTCGCGACCTTGAGGTAGACGAGGTTCTCCGCGCGCCCCGACCACCACAGCTCCGCGAGCGCGCCGAGGTTGGCGTCGTTGTCGACCAAGACCGGACGACCGAAGCGCTTCTTCAGTCGCTCCACGATGTCGTAGTCGGCCCACTTGGGGAGGATCGACGGCACGAACTTCCCGGGCGCGCGCGGATCGATCGGGCTCGGCGCCGCGACCCCGATCCCGACGATGCGCTCGCGCGCTCCGGGTCGCGCTTGCAGCAATCCGCCGATGCAGTCTTCGACGAGGTTCAGCGCGCACTCCGGATCGTCGCGCACCGGGCACGGCACCTCGCGGTGGCCGAGCACGGTGCCGTAGAGATCCGTGAGCACGACCGTGAGGTGACTCGCGCCGAGCTCGACGCCCACGAGCAAGGCCGCGTCCGCCACGAGCTCGAGCACGATCGGGCGCCGACCGCCCGTCGAGGTGCCGGTGCGGGCCTCGCGCACCACGCCGGTCTCCAGCAGGTCCCCCACGATCGCCGAGACCGTCGAGCGGCTCAGGCCCGAGCGACGCGCGAGATCGGCGCGCGACGCCTCACGCTCGTTCCACAAGAGGTTGAGCAAGAGGCGCCGGTGCTGCGCGCGCATCGTCGCAGCGTCGAGCACACCCTCGCGGGTCGGAGCGGATTCGTGGGGGTCGGTTTCCATCGGTGGGTACGGCTCGAGGGATGAAGAGAGGTTCGTGATCCGACGCGAGGACGATCACGTGCGAGAGGGCATGGGAGCCGAGCGTCGTGTCACGTGAACGCGATCACGTCGCTCGGATTCCCCACTCGCCCTCACGAGCGTCCAATCACGGGCAGGCGCTCGCGCAGGAGCCGTAGAGGGCGCTGATCGTGGTCGGCGCGGTCGGGATCGTGACCTGACGGTTCGCGTAGGTGGACCCGTCGGTGACCGGAGCGCAGGCGCCCATGCCACCCGCGACGTCGTCGATGAGGTCTTCTTGCGACGCGAAGTTGTTGGTCATGAACTTGAACTCCAGCGCGCCCGCCGGGAAGTCGAAGGTGCCCGTGTAGACCATGTCGCCGTCGGTGTCGGTGAGCTGGAAGCCGTCCGCGCAGAACGTGCAGAACGGGCCGGTGAGCCAGAC
>CALJLK010000209.1 GCA_937982655.1 uncultured Sandaracinus sp. | reverse complement strand
GTGGCCGTCGCGCCCTCGCGCAGCTGGCCCAGGAGCTTGAAGCCGACGACCTGCGGGACGAGCATCGCGATGGGCTGCCCGAGCATCGCGGCTTCCGCTTCGATGCCTCCGACGCCCCAACCCAGCACGCCGAGACCGTTGATCATCGTGGTGTGCGAGTCGGTGCCGACGAGGCTGTCCGGATAGGCGTGGACGAGCTCTCCGTCGACGCGCGTGAACACGACGCTCGCCAGGTACTCGAGGTTGACCTGGTGGACGATGCCGGTGCCGGGCGGCACGACGCGCATGTTCTTGAACGCCTTCTGTCCCCACTTCAGGAACTGATAGCGCTCCTGGTTGCGCTCGAACTCCAGCATCACGTTCTCTTCGAACGAGCGGAGCAGCCCGTAGCTGTCGACCTGCACCGAGTGGTCGATCACGAGATCGACCGGCTGCAGCGGGTTGATGCGCGTGGGGTCGCCGCCCATGCGGGCGAAGGCTTCGCGCATCGCGGCGAGGTCGACCACGGCGGGGACGCCCGTGAAGTCCTGCAGGAGCACGCGGCTCGGGCGGAAGGCGATCTCTTGGCTGGGCTCCGCCTTCGGATCCCACTTCGCGACGGCCTCGATGTCCGCCTTGGTCACCGTGACTCCGTCCTCGCAGCGGAGGAGGTTCTCCAGGAGGACCCGGATGGAGTACGGGAGGGTCGAGACGTCGCCGAGACCGGCTTTCGTGAGGGCGTCGAGGCGGTGAAGGACGACCTTCTTCCCTTCGACGTCGAGGGTGACGCGGCTGCCGAAAGAATCGCTGGAGGGGTTCATGGCGCGCGCTTTACCACGTGTTTCGGGGGCCGCACAGGGCCTCCGGTGACCTCTCCGACGCCCGACCGACGCCCGGCGGGCGGGTCGAGAGGCGTCAGGAGATCGCCAGGCGATCGCCTCTAAGGGGCTCCGCGATCGCCGACGGATCGCCTCCGAGCGCGGAGTTTCCTCACGATCAACCCGATTTCGGGGGAATCGTGGCCCCGCTTTCGTCGAAGTACTTTCGCGAGCGCATCAAATCCTGTACACCCCCCAATCGGGTGAGGTCCATCTGGACACCCACCCGAAGAGTCCCGGTTCCGAAGCGCCGGTCGAACCCACTGACCGAACAGCAGCCGAGGTCCGGAGGCTCCACGAGACACTCAGAACACCGACAGTCAGAAGACGACCGCGCCTCGAACCCGAACGAAGACGCAAACCACGAATCGGTGCCTCGACTCGAATCGTTCCGAATCGAATCGAGGTCCACGAACGCGGCGGAGCCCGGGGCGCGAGCTTCCGACGCGAGACACAGGAGAATCCCATGGCGAAGGCGAAAAAGGGCACGACGAAGAAGAGCTCGGGCGGCGGACGCGGAAGCGCGGAAGCGATCGAAAAGCGCCGCGTGGCGCGCCAGCTCAACGCGCTGATCCTCGGCGGCGGTGACAGCGACAAGCCGAAGCTCGACGGCCGCACCGAGAAGCGCCGCAAGCGCTTGATCAAGGAGCTCAAGGAAGGCCGCGGCGGCAAGGGTCTCAAGCCCATCGACGTCGTCCTCCACACGAACGAGCTGCTCGAGATCGGCGAGACGCTCGCCTCCATCAAGAAGCAGGGCGCGAAGGTTCAGAAGATCGATCCGACCCCCGAGGTTCAGGAGACGATCTCGCGCGCTCAGAAGGCGTACGGCTTCCGGGCCGACGCGTGGAAGATGCTCGGCCTCGTGGTCGACGCGGAAGGCAACGTCGGCGTGAAGACGCGCGCGCCCCGCGGCTCGGCCCCGAAGAAGGCCGCGAAGAAGAAGGCCAAGAAGGGCTGAGCTCACGCTCGGTCCCGAGACGAGGGCGCGGCGAAAGTCGCGCCCTTCGTCGTTCCGTCGTCCCGGAGTTGCCGCCTTGGAGCGACCCGCCTCGTCCTCTCGAGGCGCCGGGAAGACTCGCTTCCGCGCCATGCGTTGGCGCGGTGATCTCCGAGCCTCCGTTGCTACCCTCGGCCCCGATGACGCTTCGCGCACTCACGCTCTGCACCCTCGTGGCGTGCACGTTCCACGTTCCGGTCGATCCGGTCGAGCTCTCCCTCGAGTCGCTCCGCCTCGGCGAGACCGACTTCGTCCAGCTCGTGCGTGCGACCGATGCCGTTCGGTTCCGAGGTCGGGCCACGTTGCGACCGGGGATGCACCCGCTCGACAACCGCGAGTACGAGGCGATGGAGGTCGCGGCGGACACCCACGCGACCTTCGAGGCGGACGTGGGCTTGCGCGGCGCCGAAGAGCGCGGCGGGCAGCTCCTCGTCACCCCCGACGTGCGGAGCTTCGAGCTGAGCTTCGATCGGCCGATCGTGCTCCACGGTCGAGGCGGCGGACGACGCGTCACGCTGCAGGGCGCGCGCTACGGCGGCGAGGGTCAGGAAGGCCAACGCTTCGAGGTCGACGTGAAGGTCGGTCGATCGCTCGTCGGCAGCATCGCGTCCGCGGTGGTCGGCGTGCCGGGCGGCGCGACCACCACGAGCGCGCTCGACGCCGTCGCGCGGGTCGAGGTCTCCGAGCTCACCACGACCCTCCGCGCGGGATCGACCCTGACTCACGGCGCGAGCACGCTCGTCGTCGCCGAGCCGTCCGGCGTGGTGATCCGTCGGCTCGACGTCGACGTCGACGCCCGCACCGCGCGCTTCGAGATCGAAGGCGCGCTCGACCTCGGCGCCGGCACGTGCGTGGTGACCGATCAAGGTCGCCTCTGCAGCGACGCCGTCCGCCTCGAGCTGCTCGGCGACTACAGCTACGCGAGCGACACCACCCGCCTGCGCCTGTCGCAAATGGATCGCCCGACGCGACTCGTCGCGCGATCGGGGCGCCTCGAAGGAGCCGACGGCGCGTCCATCCTCGAGCTCACGGGCGCCACGCTGGTGCTCGATCGCTACGAGTGCGCAGGAGGCGAGACCCTCGCGTGCGCGTACGACGTGCGCGCCGATCTGGAGGCGGGCGCGGGGGCGGTCGGCGTCGAGGGCTCGCTGCTTCGCTTCGAAGCGCTCAGCCTCCGCGCCGCGCGGATCGAGCAGAGCCCCACGGGCGCCTCGATGCGGGTGGAGGCGATCGCGCTGCGCGACGCGAGCCTCGCCCTCGCGCAGGGCGAGGACGCGGCGAACGTGCGCTTCGCGGAGCTCGTGCTCGGCGACGTCCAAGGCGCGCAATGGGGCCAGGTGGCGCTCGTGGCGGGCTCGCTGGTCGCGCGCGCGGGCGAGGTTCGTGTGAGCTCTGGAGGGGCGGAGCTGCGCGGCGTGCTCGCTGGAGAAACGCGCGTCGAGCTCGGTCGTCGCGACACGCTCCAGCTCGGACGTGCGAGCGAGACGACGGAGAGCCGGCTGCGACTGCGCGCGACCCTCGACGAGCTCGGGCTCGAGGTGGGCGGACGTTCGCTCGCCACCGCGCGTGGGCTCGCGATCGACGCGGAGGTCGGAGCACGCGAGAGCCGCGCGGAGCTCACGGTGCGCGAGGACGTACGGCTCGCGGGCAACGCGTTCGGAGAGCTCGCGCTCGGCGACGTGCGCCTCGGATTCCGCGCGCTGCGGTGGATCCGCGACGCCACGAGCGAGCGCGTGGAGACCGAAGGGCTGCGGCTCGCGCTCCCGCAAGCCCAGCTCCTCGCGGCGCTGCGTCCTCACGTCCCGGCGTCGATCGTCGGCGACGAGAAGCCCGTGCCGCCGAACCTGGAGACGGCCCTCGGAGGCGCGACCAACGCGACGCGTCTCGGGACCCTGAGCCGCTTCCGCTCGCGCCTCGACGTGGCGGGCCTCGACGCGCTCGCGCCGTCGTTCGAGCGCGGACGCATCCGCGTGCGCGGCGACGTCGACGTGACGGTCAAGCTCTTGGCGGACGAGCGCCGCACTCAGTTGCGCACTTGCACGCAATCGCTGGTGACCACCATCCCGGTGCCCTGCTTCCGCGACGGGCTCCCCGCGCTCTGCGACGAGCGTCTCCAGACCGAGGTGCCCTACCCGTGCCTCGCGAGCGAGGACGTCACGGCGGAGGTTCTGGCCGGTACCTTCCGCGTGAACCTCGACGTGTCCGGCGAGGTGCGTAGCAACGCGCCCGCCGCCCTCGCCGAGCTGGCGCTCACCGCACAGGTCGCCCGCTGCGATCGCGTGAACCTCGTCGGCATGAACGACACGCTCGAGCGTGCCCTCGACGTGGAAGGCAGCCTCTGCGACGAGCTCACGCGCCTCGGTCGCACCATCCGCCTCGGCGAGCTGCTCGACGTCGCTTCGATCCCGCTCCTGCAGGGCGCGCGTGTGCGGAGGCTCGACTTCGAGAGCGACGGCACCGACGTGATGGTGGCGCTCGACGTGTCGGTCGATCTACCGACGGTCACGGTGACGCGCGATTGATCCGATCCGCGCGGCTCCACCATGCGCGCGCGCGATCACCACGTCTCGCGCAGCAGGCTCCGTTCGGCTGCCGCGAGGTAGACGTACGACGCGAGCCACGCGGGCGCCGGTTCGTCGCGCGCGCTCGCGAGCGTGAGCAGCGCCTCCGCGGCGGTCGGCAGCAGACGCTCCCGCGCGACCACTGCTTCGCGTGCGAGCTCCGCGTGCGCCGCGCTCGGAAGGCTTCGCGCACCCGCGAGCGCGAAGCGCACCACACGCCGCCGCACCGCACCGAGCGCGTCGAAGCTTTCGGGCGGTGTCCACGCACGCGGCTCGCCGCGTGGCACGCTCGCGTGACCGAGGCGCTCGTCGTCGAGCGAACGCCACGTGCTCTCCCCCGAGAAGCAGAGCGCGATCGGCTCGAGCGCGGCCCCGTCGTCCGAGAGCCGCGTCACGAAACGAGCGCGCGCACCAGCCTCCGCGAGCTTCGACACGTTGTCGCGCCCCGCGAAGATCGGCTCGTCGATCGTGGGACGGAGCGGGATCGCTCCACCTCCCTCGCGCGTCAGAGCGAACGCCGCCTCGGCGCGCGCGACGACGCCCTCGAGACAGACGAGCCGACCGTCGCCCCGATCCGCTGCGGCGAGCTGCTCGTCGAGCGGCACCGAGAAGAGCCGATCCACGAGCGTGTCGTCGCGCCGGACCGACACACACACGACGCTCTTCCCCGCCCCGAGCCTCCCGTCGCGCGAGACCTCCGCGCGCGCGAAGAGCAGCCCGACCTTCGACGCCTCGCGGTGCGAGAGCGAGATCTCTCCGAAGCGCAGCGGCGCGTCGAACGCGTCGCGTGCGCGGCTCGTCTCGCCCGGCACGAGCTCCTGCGCCGAGTAGACGCGCGTGCCGTCCGTGAAGTACGTGACGACCCCCGCGTACCCACGTCGCGCGATCGGCGCGGTCGCGAGCCCCGCCACGCGCAGCCCCACGACGGGTGCGTACGCGCGGCGGGCGCTGCCGAGAGCGGAGGCCTCGCCACGCCGCAGCCGATGCGCGATCTCGAGCGCCTCCGCGATTCGCGCGCACGCGTCGCTCGCCCGGAACGACGCGCGTCCTTCGCGAAGATCCCGCGCGCCCTCGAACACCCCCAGCAGCGCAGACTCCAGCCGCACCGCGCCCGCGAGCCGCCACGCATGCGCGACGCGGAGCAGCTCCCCGAGCCGTACCGTCCCGATCTGCGCGAGCCCCGCGTGGAGCACCTCGCTCACCACGCTCCACGCGCGCGTGGCCACCGCGCGCTGGTCGTCGTCGACGTGCTCGACGTGCGCATCGCGTGGCGTGTCGCTCTGCGCTTCGCTCCGCGTCGTCTCCGACGTACGTGACCTCGTCTCCGACGCAGCATCCGACGCAGCATCCGACGCCGCATCCGCGATCCGAAGCACGCCCAACACCGCGAGCACGTGCAGACAGCGGGGTGCGAGCAGGCACGTACACGAGACGTCGCTCTCCGCGCGCAGCACGGCGCCCTTGAGCGACACCTGCACCTCGCCGGCGTCGACCCGCACCTCGGTCGCCGACACGCTCCACACCCACGACTCTGCCACGCTCGGCTCCGCGTCGAGCCGACGCGTGACGCGCGACGGCGCCGCGGCCACGAACGCCGCGAGCAGCTCCGGCGCGACGGTCGGCCGCGTCATCGCACCTCTCCACGCATCACGTCACGCACCCAGCCCGCGAGCTCCAACGGACTGAGCGCCGCGATCGGCATGCCGACGTCGACGAGCTGACGCGCGATCCCTCGGTGGTACCGAGGCGCACGCCGCTCGTCGAGCGCAGCGAGCCCGAGCACCTTCGCTCCCGCGTCCACCAAGCCGCGCGCCTCCGACACCAACGCCGACACCGAGCCGCCTTCTTCGAAGTCCGACACCAACACCACGATGCTGCGCGACGGCACCCGCAGGAGCTCGCGCGCGTGCCGCAACCCCCGCGAGAGCACCGTGCCACCGCCGATTTGGACCGAGAGCAGGAGCTCGAGTGGATCGCCCACGTGCTCGCCGACATCCACCACCCGCTCGCTCACCGTCACGAAGTGCGTCGTCACCGCGGGAAGCCCCGCGAGGATGCTCGCCATCATGGCCGCGTGGATCACCGACGCCTCCATCGAGCCCGACACGTCCACCACGATCACCACGCGCCAGTCGAGGCTTCGACGCGCACGCGTGCGAAACAGGAAGCGACGCGGCGCGAGGCGGAGCGCGCCCTCGTGCTCGTGCGCGGTCTCGAGGCTCGCCCGCACCGTGCGCGCGAGGTCCAAGGGGCCCACCGCACGTCGAGTCGGACGCGGCGTCGCGAGCCCGGCGAGCGCCGGCCGCAGCGAACGCGCGAGCTCCTTCACCAGCGCGTCCACCACGCGGCGCGCGAGGCGACGCAGCGGCTCCAGCTCGGACTCCGGCAAACCACCGCGCAGCGAGAGGATCTGCTCCAGCAGCGTGATCGACGGCGCCACGCGCTCCGGATCCAGAAGCCCGAGCACCGACGCGTCGCCCTTCTCTGCCGCAGCTCCGAGCACCTCCTCGCGTACGCGTTCGTCGAAGAGCGCCGCCAGCTCGTCCGCCCACTCGCGCGCCGTCGGAAACGAACCGCCGGTGCCACCACCTTCGCGAGAGCCTTCCCCCTCGCCTGCGCCGTAGAGCGAATCCAGCGCGCGCGCGTACGCGAGCACCGAAGGAGGCGCGTCGTCGGGGACGTGCCCCATCACGAGGCGCACGCGATCGATGAGGCCGATCGCGTGGGGAGTCGTCCCGAGACGCGTCGCGCCCGAAGCGTGCGCGCCCAACCCGTCGTTCACGTTCACGCTCGCGTTCGCGTACACGTTCACGATATCGAGCGCGAGCGCCTCGATCGCTGCTCGTCCCGCACGATCCGCGCGCGCGAAGCTCGAGAGCTCCTCCGAAGGCAGCTCGAGCTTCGTCAGCGGCGCACCGAGCACCTCGAGGAACCGTCGCCGCGCCGCGCTCGAGAGCACGGAGAAGCCCGCCCGCAACGAAGGCAGACGCGCGAGAAAGCGCGCATCGCCCAGCCGATCGAGCCCCTCGAGGATCGCGGTGACGAAGCGCGGATCTCCTTCCGAGCGTCCTCCGTCCGCGATCAGCGCACCGCGGATCACCGCGGCGCGATAACGCGCGGCGTCCACGTCGTCGTCGAGCCCGTGCTCGAACCACGACACGAAGGTCGCGAAGAAGTCGGCGGCTGACCCCGCCGACTCGGTCGAGAACGGCGCGGCGTCGTTGGTGACGAGCGCGCGCAACGCATGCCCCGCGCCCTGCATCGTGGGGCTGCCTTCGCGCGCGAACCGCTCGAGCGCATGGCGCAACGCGAGGGAGTCGTGGGCGTCGAGGATCGTGAGCAGCTCCGCGAGCGCGCGCACGTCCTCGTCCTTCTCGCTACCCACGATCCCCTCGAGCGCACCGAGCGCCGCGCGCACGAGCTCTCCTCGCACCTCGGCGAGCGCGACCACGAACGCGTCCGCGTCGAAGGTCGCGACCTGCCCCGCCTGCAAGCGCGCGCAGAGCGCGATCCCTTCGTAGAGCTCCGTCAGGCTCGCGCAGGCGACGAAGAGCGCATGCCGTCGCGACAGCAGCTCCTCGAAGAGCGCGCGGAGATCGGCCGCGAGCGCCGAGCGCACGAGCGCGAGCCAACCCGCCGCGACCTGCGTGTCCTCCTCCACCAGCCGCACGAGCGCGCGGCGCAGGCAGCCCTCGGCGGCGGCCTTCGGGGTCGCGCCGAACATCGCCACGAGCTCGAGCCGCGCCGCGCACTCGGGCGAGAACCGCAGCCGCACCCGCGTCGTGAGCGTCTCCACCGCGCCACGTGCACCCGCTTGGTCGCCGCCGCGGAGCTCCGCGAACGGCACGTCGCACGCCGCGAGCCGCCCGAGGAAGATCACACGCCGCCGATCGAGCGCGGACCGTCGCGGATCGAGCGTGAAGTCCTTCCCTCGCGTCTCCTCCGGGCCCGGCAAGCCGAGCTCGCGCAGCTCCGCCTCCGTCGCGATCGAGAGCCCCGTCCGCGGCGCCCCCCGCGGCAGCGCACCACGTCGATGACCGATGAGCACGTCCGCGAGCGCGCTCGCGATGACACGACCGCGTCCGTCGTGCTCGCCCTGCGCCATCGTCGTGGTGATCGCTTCGAGCCCGGTGCCTGCAAGCCGCGCAACGCCGCGAGATCGACCGCGAGCCGCGAGGCCTCACGCACGTCCGCGAGCGACGCGACGTGACCGCGCTCGCGCAAGACGCGCGCGATCTCGACGAGCAGCGTCGGCAACACCGCGTCGAGCCCTTCGCCGACCGAGAAGCGCTCCACGGCGTGTTGCGCGAGCGCAGGATCGAGGATGCCTGCGGGGTATCCGGAGCGCGCGTCGAAGAGCTCGAAGTCGTAGGGCACGAGCGCGCCGATCGGAGGTCGCGTATCCGTCACGTCGTTCGCGTCGCTCGCGTCGTCGCTCGTCGTCGCTCGCGTCGCGAGCTCGATCAGCGGCACGTCCGCGGTCGGCGCGTCCTCGAGCACCGGAGCCTCCACGAGCGCGTTGGCGTGAAACGCCCCGACGATCGCGCACACCCGCGCGCCCGGCGCCGTGAGCGCGCGCCGCACGCACGCGCGCATGTAGCCCTCGCGCGCCGAGTCCTCCCGCGAGATGCCGCCGCCGTGAAGCACGTCCGCTCGCAAGAGCCAGCCAAACGCGAGCGCCGCCCGACGCAGCGACTCCGGTGACGCCGGCGCACGCGACTCGATCAGCGCATCCCAGAGATCGTCGGAGCCGTGCGCCTCGCCGCGTCGAAGCCGCGCGATCAAGCTCCCCGAACGCAGTCCGTCCGCGTCGTCGAGCTCGCGCGCGCCGACGGGACGATCGATCGCCTCCACCGGCACGCCGCGGGCGTGCGCCCACCGGATCGCGACGAGCTCGGGCGAGAAGTCCGCGAACGGAACGAAGACGACTCCGTCTCCGCTCGCGGCGGAGAGCGCGACCGGCGCGCGAAGATCGGGCGCACCGAGCCAGCGCAGCCACGGACCGAGATCCGCGGGCAGCTCGATCAAGACGCGTGTCGGCGCGAACGCGTCGAGCAAGCTCGGCATCACCGCGGCGAGCGCGGCCGAGTGATGACGCACGCCGATCAGATACGGCGCCCGCGAGCTCGTCAGCGCCTCGGGCGCCGCGTGCGGATCGAGCGTCGCCAGCGCCGTCGCGAGCGCCATCGCGTGCGCGTGCCTGTCTCCGGTTTCGTCGTGCGTCGTCACGTCTCGAGCAGACCGCGCAGCTCGTAGAGCGTCCGCCACACGCGCTGCTCGGCGTCGGCGCGCCTCTTCACCGCGCCATCCCAATACGCGAGCAGGCGCGCCTGATCCTTCGGATCGTCTTTGGTCACCACGCCCGCGAGGTAGCCCGGCACGAGCCGCAGCAGCTCGCGATCGCTCGGCAAGAACGCCGCCGCGAGCCCGAGCGACGACGCCACACCCACCGCCTCCGCGGTGCTCAGGATCGCGCTCGGCTTGTCGACCGCGTAGCCCTCCTCCGTGCGTCCGAGGCGAAGGTCGCGGAACACCGTCACGATCGCCTCGATCACCGCGTCGTCCACCTCGAGTGGCGCCTCCGCGCGCTCCAGCACGCGCAACGTGCGCGCCTTCACGAGCGCGATTTCGTCCTTCGCGTCCGCGATCGGCGGTACGAGCTCGAAGTTGAAACGACGTTTGAGCGCCGCGCTCATCTCCGAGACGCCGCGGTCACGCAAGTTCGCGGTCGCGATCACGTTGAAGCCTTCGCGCGCGTGCTCGACGTGCGGCGACTCGCCCAGCTCGGTTCGGCCCGAGAGCTCCGGCACCATCAAGCGCCGATCGCTCAGGATCGACACGAGCGCATCTTGAACCTCCGGCAGACACCGCGTGATCTCCTCGACGCGCGCGAGCGATCCGGAGCGCATCGCGGTGAGCACCGGCGACGGCACGATCGCCTCCGCGGACGGTCCCTTCGCGAGCAAGAGCGCGTAGTTCCATCCGTAGCGAAGTTGATCCTCGGTGGTCCCCGCGGTGCCCTGCACCGTGAGCGCGGACGTGCCGCTGATCGCCGCCGCGAGCAGCTCCGACAGCATCGACTTCGCGGTCCCCGGCTCTCCCACGAGCAAGAGCCCGCGCTCCCCCACCAGCGTCACCACGCAGCGCTCGACCAACGCGCGATCACCGACGAACTTCGGCTCGATCACGCGCGCCTTCGCCTTCGATCCCTTCGGCGGCCGCAGCGCTTCGCCGCCCGAACCGACGAGGAACGTCACCACCGCGCGCGCGGTCATCCGGAACCCCTTCGGACGACGTCCGGGATCCCAGCTCTCCAAGAAACGCAGCTCGTCCTCGTAGAGGACCTCGGGCGGCGGCGCCTGCATCACTTCCCCTTCTTCGTCTTCGTGGCTGCCTTCTTCGGCTTCTTCTCCACGTCCTCGAAGCCCGGCCGATCCCCGCTCTTCCAGCGCGCCCACGCCCGCGCGTACGCCTCGTGCGGCGCCACCGTGAGCATCGGCTCGTCGAACGCGACCGACTGGAAGAGCGCGAGCTTGTAGCCCTCCATCGCGACCCCTTGGAGCTTGTCCCACGTGCCGGGCAAGAACACCGCGCGACCCGAGCGCTCGCGCTTGCCCTCGATCACCCACTTCTTCTTCGACAGCTCCGTCGCCGCCTTCTCGTAGCGCGCGGAGGTCCAGCCCGTGACCTGCGTGACCAACTTCTTCGTCGGGCTCGGCAACGCGAGCATCTGCAGGTAGAGCGCCGCCGCGTCGTCGCTGACGCCCAGCGCCTCACGCGCTTCGGCGACGAGCTTCGGCACCGACGCGCTCGGATCGAGCTCGTACGCGCCCGCCGCGACGGGGGTCTTCCGAACACGCGCCACGAGCGCCTCGCACTCCTCCGACATCAGGAAGTACGCGCGCTTCGCGACGTCCGACGCGTACGCGCCTCCCTCGTCGTCGTCGTCGTCCTCGACGACGCGAAGGAACGGCAGCACTTCGTCGCCGTTCGAGCGCAACCGCGCGCTCCGCACGCTCAGCGTGACCTCGTACTCCTCGTCGCGCGCCACGATCGTCCCCGTGTCGCGCCCCGCGTACTTCTCTTTGCCGTCGCGGATCTCGATCGACTTGCCGCCGATCCGATCGAGGAAGGCCGCCCGCTTCTTCGCGGAGTCCTCCCACATCGTCCCGAGCTCCAGCAGCAGCTCCGGATGCTCGAGGTTCGCCCGCACGCGGTCGTAGAGCACCGGGAGCAGCGCGCGTACCTCGTCGCCCACCGGGAGCTGCGCGCTCAGCGACGCCACGAGCCACGCCGTCGCCTGCACCACCTCTTCGCCGAACGCCTTCTCGTCGCATTCGAGGTTCTTGCCCGACGCGACCTTCGGCGCCTTCAGCCACGGGTTGTCGTCGTCGCTCGCGGTCACCAGCATCGTGAGCGCCTTGCGCGCGTCGAGCCCGAGGTCGTTCGCCTTCTCGAGCGACACCAGCAGATCCTCGCGGAGCACGACGCTCTTGCCGAAGAGCCGCCGCGCCACCGCCACCAGCGCCTGCGCGACTCCCTCGGGCGAATCCGCCGGAGCCCAGTACCCACTCGCGACCGGCACCGCGGCGACCGACGCGACGAGCTCGAAGCGCTCGTCCTCTTCGAGATCGCGCAAGCGCTCCTTCGCGCGCGCCGCGTCGCCCACCTTGAGCCCGAGCTCCGTACGTAGCTCCTTGCCGAGGAAGTCGTGCTCCCAGGTGTCGAAGCGCGGGAACCCGCGCAGCACCAGCGTCGCCTCCGCCGCGTTCAGCGTCGTCTGCTCGGTCACGCGCGCGACCGCCGCCGGATCGTGCGAAGCCACCCCTCGCGCGTCCAGCTCACGCCAGAACGCCTCCACGAACGCCGTGTCGTCGCCGACGGTGTACGTGCGCTGCGAGGTGATCGTCGCGTCCTTCGGCACCACGAGCTTCGCGCCCGGCACCAGCACCACGACCTTCTGCTTCGGCTCGTCCTCGTCGAAGTCCTCCATCCGCACGAACCAACGCGCGTCGCCCACGCTCGCGATCCACACCTCGCGATCCTTCGGGCGCTCGAGCAACGACGACTTCGTCTTCACCTCGAGCTCCGCGAACGTCACGGTGAGCCCGAAGATCCCGCTCGCGCACAGCTCGTCGGTGAACTTCCGCAAGCTCGCGCGTGTGCCCTCGTCGTTCGTGCGCGATGCGACGAAACACGCGAGCTTCGCCAGCCGATCCGCCACGCGCTCCCACGCCACCGCCGATTGGCTCAGCTTCGGCGTCGTGCCCTCGCGGAAGGCCGTGACGACGCGCGCGATGTCGACCGTGCACGATCCGTCGCTCCACCCCGCGGTAGGCAGCGACGGAATCGCCTGCCGCAGCGTGGCATCGTCGACGCCGCCGCCACCCGCGCCACGGTCTTGCAGTCGCTCCAGCGCCGCCGCCTTCTGCGCCGCGATCTTCACCACGCGCGCCGCCGCGCGCCGAACGTGCTCGTCCTTCACGTTCGGCAGCAGCTTCGTCACCGCTTCGATCGCGGCGTCGATCGCGTCGTCGTCCTCCGGATCGTCCGCCCGCGCGACCTCGAGCAGCTCACGCGCCTTCGCCTCGTCGACCGCGCGCAGCGCGCGGCTCGACGCGAGGTCACGCGGCCGCACGTAGTGCAGCCACTCCACGCGCGGCAGGAGCCGGAACACCGAGGCTTCCCAGCCTCCGTCTCCGAAGGTCCCGCTCGGCCGCTCGTCGCCTTCGACGTGCAGCGCGATCGACTCGCTCTCGCTGCGCGACCACGCGCTCGAACACTCGAGACCGCGCGGGGCTTCGTCGCCCGGCCAATCGATCAAGAGCTCGACGTCGTGCGCGCTCCACCGCTTGCCGTCGATGCGCACGAGCTCGTGATCCAACTCGCCGCGACGCGGACCGTCGTCCCGATGACGGCGGTAGTGCCCGACGAGCCCATCCGCCCAGCCGAGCAGCGAGCCCTTCGCCTGCGGCAGCGGCGCGACGAAGACCTCCGTGAGCCGAAGTCCGTCGTCCTTCTCGGACACCTCGCGCAAGAACGCCGGCCACGACGGCAGCGTCGTCTTGCCGGTCTTCGGATCGAGCTCACGCAGCACGAACTTGTCCCACCGATTCCCGCGCCCCGCCCAGAACCTCGTCCCGTCGCTCACGTGCTCGTCGGTCTCGATCTTCTTCGGCGTGTCGCCCGCGTGGAGCGCGGGGCCGTGTCCGAGCGTGACGCCACCGCCAGGGATCGGCGTCGCCTCGATCACCCCACGCACGTAGCTGTTCTCGAGCGCGAAGACCTGCTTCGGTTTGCTCATCCAGAGCCCGTGCAGCTTGGCCTCCTTGTCCTCGAACGCGACGAGCAGATCTCCGTCGACGAAGAGCAGGTTCTCGAGCTCCTTCACCGCGGTCGGCAGGTCGTAGCTCCGGAGCACCTTCGGCCCGTCGAACACCACGACCTTGCGACCCGCGCGCAAGATCGGGTGCACACGCGATCCGTACGTCTCGATCTCCGCCTTCGGACCGAAGCTCGCGAGGACCTCCTCGTACTCCGGCCACGCGAGCTCGTCGAAGACGCCGGCACGCAGCGACCAGGCGAGCGATGGCGCCACGTCGACCGCCGCGAGCGCCGTCACCGCCTCGGGCATCTCCGCGAGGTGCTCGGCCCGCAGCACGTCCTCCAGCGACTCCAGCTCCTCCGACAAGCGCGGCAACCCACCGCGCGCGATCCCCGCGATCTTCTCCAGCAGACACTGCCGACGCGCCTCCACGAGCGCCGGCTTTCCCTTCGCGCACGTCTCGAACGGTTCGCGCCCGAACGCGCTCGCGACCCCACGCACCACGAGCGGCGCGAAGTCCGGATGCGCCGCGAGGAGCGCGTGGTTCTTCGAGAACGGCTCGTCGTACTCCAGCGTCGCCTCGGCCTTCGGCCCTTCGAGCACGAGCCCGAGCTCGAGCGCCGTCTCGAGCACGTCCGGCGCGTAGTTCCCGTCGTCGTTCCATCCCCACGAACGCAAATCGACCGGCTGCTTCGCGGCGACGAGCGGCGGTGCCAGGCGCGTGAGGATCTCGAAGTAGCGCGCGTCGAGCGGCGCGTCGTCGCCGTAGTCCCGCTCCGTCGCGTAGCGCGTGAGCGCGCCGAGGAACGCCGCGATCTCCGTCGCGGGGCCCTGCGCGATCGAGTCGATCACGCCCACGTCGTCGAGCACGCCGAGCCACGCCGACACCAGCTTCGAGCGCGCGCCTCGCGCGGCCGGCCAGAGCCGCGAGAGGCTCGCCCGCACCTCCGACGACTCCTTCGCGAGCGCGACGAGCGGCTCGCGGTACGTCGTCCAGAAATCCAGCGGTGCCTTCTTGAGCCCCGACGCCGTCACCACCTCGCGCAGGAAGCTCTCTTCGATCGAGGGGTCCTTCGCGGCCGCCGCGAGCTTGCGCAGCTCCTTCGCCATCCCGTTCCACGGCGGCAATCCCGCCTTGATCCGCTGCACGTTCAAACGCGAGAACCGCGCCGCCGCCTCCTTCGCTCCGAACGCCTTCGTCAGATCCGTCGCGTACCCGACGAGCGACTTCGCGGGCACCGCGCCCGCGGTCGTGAACTCCAGGTACGCCGCCGCGCGCACGTCCTCGTCGACCGGCAGCTTGTACGCGCGCTCCGCCGTCCGCGCGCGCTCGAAGCACTGCCCCGCGATCCCCGTCGCGTCCTCCGCGAGAAACACCCGCGCGACCTCTTCCCAGAACGACGGCATGAACGCCGGCACGCCGCGCTCGAGTCGTTTTCCGATCTCCACGAACGCATCGCGCGCGTGCCCCGGCTTCGTGCGCGCGCGCATCGCCGCCTTGCGGAACTCACGCATCACGTCGAGCGCGAACGACGCCTTCTTCGGGTGATGCACGAGGGCCCACGCCGGGAACCCGATCGCACGCTTGCGCGCACGCCCCACCTCCGGAGCGTCGCCGACGCGCACGAACCCGAGCGTCCGCATCTCCGCGTCCGTCGCGTCGATCAGCGACTCTTCGACGAGCCGAACCACCGTCCGCTCCGCGACCGCGGGATGCTCGAAGCTCAGCGCGACGAGCGGCCCCGTCGTGCTCGGATCCGTCTTCGCACGCGTGCTCGCGATCCCGCCCGCGTCGACGATCGCCGCCGCAGTCCAGCCCGCGTCGCGCGTCGCGCTCGCCGCCTTCGACGCTTTGGTCGACTCAGTCATCGTCGCCTCCCTCGCGCTCGATCACGCGCTTGCCGTACACCGCGCTCGCCATCCGCATCCCCTCCGAGAACGCGATCGGCGGCACGTCGCAGAGCCGCTCCGCATCGCCCGCCGCGTCGACCCACACGAGGTCCTCCGTCAGCGCATCGCCGTACGCGTCGTCGCCGATCCAGAAGCGCGCTTCGTGCACCGCGCCCTGCTCCACCACGCGGCAGATCACACACGGCCCCGACGTCCGATACCCCAGCGAACGCGCGGCCCCGCGCGCGTGCGACACCATCTCGAAGCGCCCCCCACGGAACGACGTCACCTCGGTGTCGTCGCCACGATCGGTCGGCATCACGAACACCTCGCGGAAGAGCTGCTGGATCTTCTGCGTGAGCCCGAGCTCCGCCGCGAGCTCGCGCAGCCCCTCGAGCTCGCCGATCAACATCGGGTGCGGGATCGTCAGCTCGTCGACCTTCGACCAGACGGTCTCGCCGTCCGCGTCCACCAGCCCGACGCCCTTCTTCGAATCCACCGCGCGCAAGAGCCCGGCGGATCCCCCCTTCGGGATCACGACGAGGTTCTCGAGCACCTCGCGGTACGCCGCGTCCTTCCAAACCGCCACGAGCACCGCGAGCGGCACCGGCAACGATCGCAGCATCCAGGTCTCCGCCGTCTGCTCGACCTCGCGCCGATGCGCGTCGAGCAGATCGATCACCGCGAGCAGCCGATCGGCCACCTCGCCGTCGCGAAGCTCCTTGGGCACGCTCGCGAGCACCTGCCCCTTGGGGCTCACCGCCGCCAACTTCCCGCCGCGAATCCCGAGCTGGTAGCCCTTCTCCGCCGCGACGAACCCCACGACCGGCGTGACCTCCACGCTGGCCGTCGTCTTCTTGCTCGCCATCCGCCCCTCTCCCTGCGGCCGACGCCGCACCCGTCTTACGCCACGCTCGCGAGGTTCCCCCTCGCCCCGAACCCGAGAAGCCCCCGAAGCCGAAAAGCCACGACACCGAGAACGCCCCGAGAAAGAACGAAGGCCATCCGGCGTGAATCCGAATGGCCTCGTTCTCGACTCAGCTTTCTCGAGCAGCGGTCGCCAGGCTCAAACCTGGATCTGAATCCCGAGCGCCTCGCGCAACCGGAAGTAGCTCTCGCTGACGCTGAAGAGCACGAGCTCCTTGAGCTTGTCCTTCGGCGGCAGGTCGATCGCGCCCTCCGGCGGCAGCGCCTGGATCATGCGTCGCGCGACCTCGAGGTCGTTGCAGACGAGGAAGCCCGCGCGCGTCGCGGTCACCTCGACCATCTGCATCCACACCTTGAGATCCGCGCGACCGCCCTGATCCTCGATGAACTTGCGGCACACCGCACGGAGCGCGTCCGTCTGCGCCGGATTCATCTGCGCCGCGAGCTGCTGCGCCCACTGATCGACCTGCGGATCCGCGGGCCCGAGGCCCGAGATGCGCAGCGCCGCAAGCAGGAGCATCCGCAGCTCGGTGTGCGAGCTGAAGAGCGTCCGAACGAAGTGCTCCGTGAGGTAGTACGACGTGAAGCGCCCGATGACGAACATCAGGTCTTGCGGCGAGTACCCGCTGAGCAACGTCGATCCGCTGATCACCGCCGGCGGGTTCGAGCCGACGAGGTGCGCGAGCCCACCCGGCGCCTGCTGCTGCAGGTAGAGACGCGGCTGCGTCGGCACGTTCAGCACCTGCAGCACGAAGCCCCAGGTGCGCGCGAAGAGCGCGGTCGACGTCGCCGGATCGACGGGCTTGAGCTTGTCGATCTTGAGCGCCTTGTCCGACGCCTGCTTCACCGCCAGCGCCGCGGGCGCCATCAGCTCCATGATCTTGGAGACGTAGCGGTCCTGATCGGGGTGGATCAGGTCGCTGAACCACATGTTCCGCTCGACGCGCCCACGCGGTCGGATCGGCCCCTGCGGCTTGTACTGCTGATAGAACTGCTGCTGCTCCGCGTCCGCCTTCTGCAAGAAGGAGAGCGTCGCCGCGAGGCACCACGCCTTGTCGTACGCGCGCGCATCGAAGTAGAGCTTGTAGAGCGCGCGGTACGAATCGACCCGATACGGGTCGTGCTTGAGGAGCCACTGATGCTCCTCGATCGCGAGGTCGATCTTGTCCGGAATCGCTTGGTAGAGCTCCGCCAAGATCTGGTGCTGCTGCGGATCGTCCGGCTTGAACGAAGCCGCGGTCTTGAAGGCCTCCGCCGCTGCCTCGAAGTTCCGCTGACGGTCGCGGTAGATGATGCCGAGCGTGTAGAAGAGGTTGTACTTGAGATCCTCGCGCCCCGGCTCGCCGATGATCCGGTGGATCATCTTGCGGTAGGCCCGCTCGAGCTGCTTCCAGTCCTTGCGGGTGTTGAGGATCTTGTTGACCGCCTCGAACGCCTTGAGCTGATCGGCGTCCAGATCGAGCGACTCGTTGAACTTCTCGAGCGCCTTGTCCGCGTCCTTGAGCTCGTCGCGGTAGATGACGCCGATCGTGTACGCGTACTTCGCGCGCACGAGCTTTCGTTCGTCGAGCGACGAGATGATCTCGATGCACTCGATCGCCTTGTCCCACTGACGCGTCTTTTGGTACGCGCCGAGCAGCTTGTGCAGCAGGCGGTGGTCGTCCGGCTTGATCGAAGAAGCCTCGACCCAGCACTCGATCGCTTTGAGCGGGTTCTGGAGCTTCTCCTCCCAGAGCACGCCGATCTCGTCGAGCAAATCGAAGCGCGGATCCGCGTCGTAGACGCTCTCGAGGATCTGCTTCTTGAAGTGCACGACCTGCTGCCACTCGCCAGCCGTCTGGTAGAGGCCGACCACGGCCTCCAACGTCGGGCGGTGGTGCGCGTCGATCTCGAGCGCCTTGTCGAAGAGGTTGAGCGCCTTTCGCCGCTCACCCTGCTCGCGCTTGATGACGCCCTGGCGGAAGTAGAGGTCCGTGTGCTCCGCGTCGGAGAGCGAGTCGCGCTGGTGGAGCAGGAGCGTCTGGTAGAACTTGAACGCCTTGTCCCATTGCTGCGCGTCGTAATACGCGTTGGCCACGCCGAAGAGCGTCGGCACGTGCGCGGAGTCGATCTGGTGCGCGCGCTCGAAGGCCTTGATGGCCTCGTCGTGCTTGCCGAGCTTCGACGCCGCCTCACCGAGCTCGAACGCGAGCTGATGCTGCTCGTGCGGCTCACGCTTGCCGCTGCGCTTGACCAGCATCTCGAGCAGCGGGAACGCCTCCGCGAACCGCTCCGAGCGTCGGTAGTGCGCCACGAGCGGGATCGCCGCGCCCTCACTGTCGGGATCCTGCTTGAGCGCCGCTTCCCAGACCTGCACCGCGCGCGCGTGCTCGTCGAGCCGGTGCTCGTAGAGGTTGCCGAGCTCGACGAGGAGCTCCGCCACCACGCGCGGGCTCTTCTGGTAGCTCGCCTCCTGCTCGTAGAGCTTGGCCGCCGCGAGCCAGTCGCCGCTGTCGACCTGGATCAACCGCATCGCCCCGAGCGAGGGCAAGTGCCCCGGATCGAGATCGAGGGCCATCTGGTACTTGTCGAGCGCCGACATCCGATCGCCCAGGTCGCGATCGAGGATGCGACCGCTGCGGTAGAGCAGATCGACCTGACGCGCCGGATCGGAGACGAGCCGCGCGAGCTGCTCCATCATCTCGAGCGCCGACGCCTGGTCCCCACGCTTCTCGTAGATGCGCGTGAGCGCGTCGAGCGCATCGACGTTCTGGTCGTCGATCGAGAGCACGTTCAGGTACGCGTCGACCGCCCGATCGAGGTCGTTGAGATCGCGCGCGTACGTCTCGCCGAGCGCCTTGTACACGCGGACCTTCTCCGCGCGATCCGGCGTCGCGTTGATGTGCCGCTCGTAGGTCTCGATGAGCCGATCCCACTGCTGCAACTGCCGGTAGAGCCGCGCGAGCGCGTTGAGCGCGCCCTCGTGCATCGGGTCGATCTCGAGGATCTTCTCGTGGCACTCCGCCGCACGATCGAGCTTGAGGAAGGACTCCTCCCACATGCCCGCGAGCTGCGTGAGGATCGTGATCCGCTCGCGCTCGGTCGTGACGACGTCGTACTGGACCTGCAGCACCTCGAGCAGGTCCTGCCAACGCTCCGTGCGCGCGTAGAGCCGCTCGAGCCCCTTGAGCGCGCGGAGGTTCAGGGCGTCACGCGCCCGCACCGCCGCGTACGTCGCGATCGCCTGATCGACGTCGCCCACGCGGTCCTCGAAGACCTCGGCGAGCTTGAGCTGCGCCTCGACGATCTCCTCCGGCTCTTCGAGCCCGCGCACCTTGCGCTGCAGGACGTCGATCAGCTTCCGCCACTGCGCCTTCTCGCCGTAGATGCCCTCGAGCGCCACGAGCGCCTGCAGGTGCGTCGGCTGCACCTCGATGGCCTTCTCGTAGTAGCCGGTGGCCTGATCGGGGATCCCGAGGTGCGTGGACGCGAGCGCGCCCATCTTCACGTACGTGTCCGCCGTCACCTTCGGCTCGTCGCTCGTCGCGACGATCTGTCCGTACGTCTGCGCGAGCGCGTCCCACTGCTGGGTCTTCTCGTACAGCTCGGCCATCGAGACCATCAGGTACACGTTGCCGGGATCGACGGCCTGGACCTGCTGGTAATACGGCAGCGCGTAGTCGGGGTGATCGAGCTCCTGCCCGTACCACTTCGCGCATTGAAGGCAGAGCGTGATCTTCGTCTTCTGATCTTCCGCCTCTTGCAGCGCTTCGTTGGCGGCCGTGAGCAGCTCGTTCCACTTGCCCGCGGCGCGCGTCACGCGCGTGAGCTCTTCGAGCGTCTTGTCGTCGCCGTACTCGAGACTCCACGCGACCTGAAGCGCGTCGAACGCCTGATCGAGATCGTTCAGCTTCTCCTCGTAGACCTTCGCGGTCTTGCGCAGGAGCTTCACGCTCTCGCCCGTCTCTTCGACGTTCTCCACGCGGTTGACGTAGAGCTCGATCAGATCTTCCCAGCGCTTGGCGTCCTTGTGCAGCGCTTCGAGCCGCTCGAACGCGTACGGATGCAGCGGCTCGAGCTCGACGATGCGCTGGAACGCGCTCGTGCCTCCGTCCGCGTTCTCGAGCGGCCCCGCCCACGTCTTGGCGATCGTGAGGAGCTGCTCGATCTTCTGCGCGGGCTCGTCGAACGCGAGCACACGCTTCTCCATCACCTCGACCGCCTCGCGCCACATCCCCTCGCTGCGGTGGATGTTCTCGAGGGCGTCCATCGCGGCGAACGCGCGCGGGTTCACCTCGACCGCTCGGTTGTACGCATCCACCGCGTCGAGCGGCTGCTGCAGCTCGACGTTGTAGAGGTGACCGAGCTGCATGTAGACGTTCTCGATCTGCGCGTCCTCGAGCGACGCCGCGCCGGCGTCGATCAAGCGGTGCAGCGTGTCGACGAGCTCGTGCTTCGCGTCCGCCGCGCGGTGGATCTCCGCGATGTAGAAGAGCGCGCCCGTGTTGCCGGGATCGAGGTCGAGCACGCGCTCCCACGCGTCGAGCGACGCCTGACCGCGCCCGAGCCGTTCGTACGAGATGCGCGCGAGATCCGAGAAGATCGCGACGCGCTGCGCGTCGTCGACCACGTTGGCCTCGCGCTCGAGCACCTCGGTGAGCTCCGCCCAGCGCTCGTGCTGCGCGTGAATGTTCCCGAGCGCGTTCAGCGCCTCGGGATCCTCACCGCGCAGATCGAGCACCTTCATCCAGAGCTCGATCGCCTTGTCGAAATCACCGAGGTGATCCGACGCGAGCCGCGCCATCTTCGCGTAGATGTCCGCGCGCTGCTGATCGCCGAAGACGACGTCCAGCTCCTTCTCGAACGCGCCGTAGAGCTGCGGCCACGCCTGCTGCCGCGTGTAGATCTCCTGCAGCGCCTTCACCGACTCCGCGTGCTCGGGCTCGAGCTCACCGAGGACACGCGAGTAGACGCCGATGGCCTCCTCGGTGCGTCGCAGGTCGTTCTCGAGCACCTGCCCGAGGCGGTAGTGCAGATCGACGAGGTCGGTCGGCACATCCGTCGCCGCGATGCGCCGCTTGAGCACCTGCGCGAGCGCCTCGTGCGCGCCGTTCTCGTCGTAGATGCGATCGAGCGCGACCAACGTCTCTTCGTCGCGCTCGCTCACGCCGAGCAAGAACCGGTAGGTCTCCTCCGCCCGCGCGACGTCGCCGAGCTCTTCTTCGTACACGCGCGCCAGACGCTTGCCGAGCACGAGCTTCTGCTCGCCCGACGCCGCGAGCGCCACGCTGTCCGCGTAGGTGCTCGCGAGCTGCGGCCACCCCTGCAAGAGCCCACCGAGCCGCTCGACCTCGCCGAGCGTGTGGTCGTGCCCGGGATCCTCGAGCAGCGCGCGCTGCATCCAGAAGAACGCCTTGTCGTGATCGTTCGCGCGATCCTCGGCGATCTCCGCGATGCGGTGCATCATCTGCACGCGCTCCGCCGCGTCGCCCTGGTAGTGGAGCTGAACTTCGTGGACGCCGATCAGGCGATCCCACGCTTCGTTCATCCGGTAGAGCGGCTCGAGGATCTCGCCGATGCGCAGCGGCGAGACGCCCTGGGCGAAGAGGTCTTCGAGCGCACGCCGCGCGGGCTCGTGCTCCGGCGCCGCCGCGAGGATCTCCTGATAACGTTCGATCGCGGTGTCGACCTGCCCGAGGTAGAGCTGGTTCACCTGCCCGAGGCGGTACTGGAGCGTGAGGATGTCGTCGGGGCTCGCCGCGACCTGGACCTCTTGGGCCAGGATCGTCGCCAGCTCCGGCCAGCGCTCGGTCGCCTCGTAGAGCCGGTCGAGCGACTCGATCGCCTCCACGTGCGCCGGCTCGAGCTCGACCACGAGCTTGTAGCGCTCGATCGCCGCGTCCACGTCACCGACCTGCACCTCGTAGAGGCGCGCGGTGCGCATGCCGAGCTCGACCGCGTCCTCGGGTTGTTCGCCGCGCAGCTTCGCGATCTCGAGATCGTAGAGCGCGGTGACCTTCGGCCAGCCGTCGTCGACCTGATCGGCGAGGTTCTCGAGCGCGGTGAGCGTGGGCTCGTGGCGGTTGTCGAGCGGGAGCGAGCGCGCGTAGGCGTCGAACGCCTTGACCGCATCGCCGAGGTGGACCTCCTGGAGCTCCGCCACGCGGTGCAGGAGCTCGACCTTGCGGACGGGATCCTCCTCGTGCGCGATCTGCACCTCGTGCACCGCGACGAGCTTCGCGGACTCGCCGAGCTGCTGGTACACGGGCTCGAGCACACCCGCTGCCGCGACCGGCTGCAGGTTCGCTGCGATCATCGACTCGAGGGCCGCGATCGTGGGCTCGTGCTCTGGCGAGACGTCGAGGATCTCGCGGTAGATGTCCACCGCGCGCTCGGGGTCCTCGAGCCGGTGATGGTGCAGGTCCGCGATGCGGTAGCGGTACGAGAGCACCTCGCTCGGATCGGAAGCGAGATCCGCCTCGCGCTCGAGCACGCTGAGCAGCTCACGCCACGCCTGCGTCGCCTGGTAGAGCTGATCGAGCCGCCCGAGGGCCGGCAGGTCGTCGGGGTCGATCTCGAGGATTCGCTGGTAGCTGTCGATCGCCTTCGCGTTGTCCTTGAGCTCCTGCTCCCAGACCGTGCCGACCTCCGCGTAGAGGCGCTTCTTCTCCTCGGGATCGACGACGATGTCGGCCTTGCGCGTGTAGACCTCGAGCAGCCGCTCCCACTTCTCGAGCCGCAGATTCAGCTCGATCAGCTTGTCGAGGCTCGGCAGATCCTCGGGGTCGATCTCGAGCGCCATGTGGTAGACGGTGATCGCGTCTTCCGGTCGCTCGAGCATCTCTTCGTAGATCTGAGCGGCGCGATAGAGGTGCTCCTTCTGCTCCTCCGGCGTCGGCATCATCCGCGTCTTCGCGAGATAGATCGTCGCGAGGTCGTCCCACTGTTCGCCGATTTGATAGAGGCGCTCGAGCGCGCTCGCGGCGCCGAGGTGTTGCTCGTCGAGCACCAGCACGCGGCGGTAGTGCGCGATCGCCGTCGCGTTGTCGCCGAGCTGCTCCTCGCGAATCTCCGCCGCCTTCACGAGCAAGCTCGCGGCGAGCGGGGCGTCCTCGAGGCCCTCGACGCGCTCCTCGTAGACCTTCGCGAGCGCCTCCATGTCGCCGATGGCCGGCGCGAGACGCTCGAGCTCTTCCTGCGTCTTCGGGTTCGCGGCGTCCTCTGAGAGCGCGCGCGCGTGGCTCTGGAACGCGCTCGGGTAGTCGTCGAGCGCGACCTCGTAGAGCTCCGCGATCCGATGCAGGAGCTCCACGCGACGCTCCGGCGACGACGCGTGCTTCGCCTGGATCTCGTGGATGCCGATCAGCTTCGGGATCTCGCCCGCGTCACGGTAGATCGGCTCGAGGATCTCGGCGATCGCCACCTGGTGCGCGTCCGCCGCGAGCAGACGCTCGAGGTTCTGGAGCGCGGTCTCGTTCGTCGGCTCGCGCAGGAGCACGTCGCGGTAGATCTCGATCGCGACCTCGGTCGCGCTCATCTTCGTCTCGCGGAGCTGCGCGAGGCGGAGCATGAGCGCGATCTGCTGCGCTTCGTCGTCCGCGAGCTCGAGCTGCCGCCCGACGTTGTCCGCGAGATCCGCCCACTTCTCCTGCCGCCCGTAGAGGTCGTCGAGGGACGAGAGCGCGCGCGGCGACGCCGGATCGAGCGAGAGGATCTCGTGGTAGACGCTGATCGCGGTCGTCGGATCCTCGAGGTACTCGTCGTGGATCGCCGCGGTCTGTGCGAGGAGCTCTTCCTTCTCCTCCGGCTCGCTCGTCTGCTCCGCCCGCCGACGCAGCACGCCGACGAGATCCGACCAACGCTCGGTGCGTCGGAAGAGCGCGTCGAGCGCGAGCAGCGCCTCTTGGTCGGCCGGATCGTCCTCCAGCACGAGCCGATACGACGTGACCGCTCCGTCGACGTCACCGAGCTGCGTGTCCTGCATGGACGCCGCCTTCATGCGCAACGATCGACGCAGCTCGAGATCGGTGACCTCGCCGCCGAGCTTCGAGAGCAACGCGACGAGCTGAGGGAAGCGCTCCTGCGTGATCGCGAGCGTCTCGAGGCGCGCGAGCGTGTCCTCGCTGCTCGGCTCGCCCGTGAGCGCCTCCGAGTACGCCGCGAAGGCCTCGTCGTGGTTCTCGATCCGCTCGCCGTAGACCTCACCGATCTTCGTGAGCAGCGCGAGCCGCTCGTCCGGCTCCGTCGAGCCCGCGTGGAGCACGCGGAGCGCGCGGATGAGCGGCTCCCAGCTCCCCTGCATCTCGTACACGGGCTCGAGGATCCGCGCCGCCGCGACCCCGACCGCCTCGTCGTCGAGCAAGCCTTCGAGCGCGATGCGCCCCCCGTCGTGCTCGGGGAGCAGCGTGAGGACCTCACGGTAGAGGTCGACCGCCTTCTCCTTCTCTTCGAGGTGCAGCTCGAGCGCGCGGCCGAGCCGGAACTTCAGCGCCGCGAGCTCTTCGGTCGACTCCGGCCCGAGCTCGATGCGCCGCTCGAGGGTGTCCGCGAAGTCGCGCCAGCGACCCTGCTGCTCGTAGAGCCGATCGAGCGCGCGGAACGCGTCTGCCTCGTCCTCGCCGTACTCACCGAGGATCGCCGCGTACGCTTCGATCGCGCGATCCGCGTCCTTCAGCTCCGTCTCGATCAGCGCCGCGCGCTGGTAGGCGATCTGACGACGCGCCTCGACGTCGTCCTCGAGCTGCATGCGCGTGTCGAAGATCTCGAGGAGCTGCTCGTGGCGGTTCGTCTGCGCGTAGAGCGCCGCGAGGGCCGCGATCGCCTCCGCGTGATCGCCACGCACGTCGTAGACCGCACGGAACTGCGCGATCGCTTCGTCGGTGCGCTCCACCTTGCGAAGCACGCCACCGAAGCTGATGCGCAGCTCGATCGCCTCGTCCTCGGTGGGAGCGTCCGCGATCGCCTTCGTGTACGCCGCGATGACCTTGTCCCAGCCGTTCGTCGCCGCCGCGAGACGCTCCACGTCCTCGCGCACGACCTCCTGCGACGGCATCGTCGCGAACGCGTCGAGGTACTTCTCGAGCGCGGTCTCTGGCTGACGAAGCCGCTCTTCGTAGAGCAGACCGGTCTCGCGGAGCAGCGCGACGCGCGCCTCGGGCTCCATGTCGTGCTGGAGCCGCACTTCGTAGACGGGCGCGAGCTTCCGCGCGTCGTTCGCCTCTTCGTAGATCGGCGACAGCGCCTCGGCCGCCTTCAAGTTCGAAGGATCGATCTCGAGGACCTTCTCGTACGCGCGCGCGGCACGCGGCGCCTGATCCTTCTTCTCGATCCAGAGGCGGGCGGAACGGAAGAGCAGATCGATCTTCTCTTCGTCCGTCGCTTCCTTCTCCTCGGCCGCGCGCTCCAGCACGCGGATGAGCTCGTCCCACTTCTCGCTGTCCGCGTAGAACTCTTCGAGCTCGTCCCACGCCTTGAGCGACGCGTAGCGACGCTTGAGCTGCTCCTGCGCGCGTCGATCGTCGGGATCGATCACGAGCAGCTTCTTGAACGTCCGCACCGTGGCGAGGTCGTCGTTCAACTTGTCGGCGTAGATCATGCCGAGCTTCTGGAGGTTCTTCGGATCCGGATCGCCTTCGACGATCGCCTCCAGAACCTTCGCGAGCGGCTCCCACTCACGCGCGCGCTCGTAGAGCTGCGAGAGCGCCTCGAGCGCCTGCGGATGCTGCGGCTCGTACTCGCGCACCTTCTCCCAGAGCTCGATGCACGCCTCGGGCTTGCGGATGCGCTGCGTCGCGAGGTCCGCCATCTCGACGTAGCGAAGCGCACGGTCGGCGGGATCCAGCATCTCCGCTTCGCGCTTCATGATGCCGATCAGGCTCTCCCAATCGCGGCGCTTCTCGTACATCTCCTTGAGGCGCTCCATCGCCTCGAGGTCTTGCGGCGCGAGCTCGAGCACCTGCTCGAAGCACTTGATCGCCTCGGCTTGGTTGCTCGAACGCTCGACGTAGAGCGTCCCGGCCTCCTTGTAGAGCCGCACCTTCTCGACCGGATCCCGATGGAGCTCCGCTTTCGCGAGCACCGTCTTGATCACGTCCGACCAGCGCTTCTGTCCTTCGAACTTGGCGAGTTGCTCGTCGAGCTCCGCGAGCTGCGCCCGCTCCGAATCCGTCAGCTCCACGCTCGTCTGCTCGTTGTCCGACATGTTGCTCCGACTCCGGCGCCCGGCCTCCGGGCGACGATCATTCCATCTACGGGCGAGGCGTTTCGGCGACGGCGCGTGGCCTCGCATCGAAACGCTTCGCTACGAACCGCATCTCAGGAACCAAGAAAAAGAGAAAGCGAGAAGAGGCTCTGTTTCGTCGGGCGGGGACTGACACGGTGCACAGACCGCCCAGTACTCTCGCGCATTGCCCTCGCGCATTGCTCGAGCGCGCCCGAGATTCGCGGCGTCGTGTCGGCGCGTGGAGAGCCTTCGACCTCCGACGCGCCGCACGACTCCACCTCAGTTGACCGAGAGCTCGCCGAGGCGATCCTGCGCGGCCTTCACGTAGTTCGCGGGCGCATCCTGCCCCGCGACGTCGACGAACTTCTTGAGGAAGCGCTGCGCTTCGTCGCGGTTGTCGACGAGCGAGTACGTCCAACCCAGCGAGAAGAGCGCGTCACGCATGCCGGGCACGATCTGAAGCGCCGCACGGAAGTGCTCGATCGCTTGATCGTAGTTCTCCTGCTCCTGATACACGGTACCGAGCAGGTAGTGGAGCTGCGCTTCTTCCTCGGTGCCCTGCATCGCGACCTGCAGACCGCTCTCGAGCACCTGCGCTGCGTTCTGCAGGTACTGCGGCTCGGTGTACATGCGCGAGAGGTTCGCGTAGAGGCGCCCGAGCTCCGTGTACGCCTCGATGAAGCGCGGACCGTGCTGGATCGCCTCCGTGAACTTCTGGAGCGCGCCCTGGTAGTCCTCGAGCTGCTCGAGCACCTGCGCGAGCTTGAAGTACGCCTTGAACAGGTTCGGGTCCGTCGCGATGGAGCGCTCGAACGCCTCCTTCGCGCCGTTCCAATCCTGGAGCTGCATCATCACGGTGCCGAGCTTCTCGTGATACCCGGCGATCTCGCCGTTCACCGCGATCGCTTGGTTCAAATCGTCCTTCGCACGCTCGAACGAGCGAAGCTCGATGTGGACGAGCGCGAGGTTGTAGAACGCGGCGTCGTTCGTCGCGTCGATGGCGGTGGCGCGCTCGAGGCTGCTCACTGCGTCGACGAAACGCTTCTGCTGAGCGTAGACGACGCCCTCGTTCATGTGCGTGACCGACTCGACCCGCTCACGCGAGCAGTTGCCGCCGGTGAGCATCCCCATAGCCACGAGGCAAATCAAAGCGCGCTTCATCGCGTTCCGTCTCCGAACGGTGGAAAGAGGCACACGGGACGCGCGCCTCGGCCGCGCGATGGTACGAAAGATCGACCCGCGCGCTCAACCGCGAAATCGACTTTCGTGCCGGAAATCGCGCGGGATTCCGCCGCCCGAAGCAACCGCGCTCGAGCCCGCGTGGCGTCCCAGCGGACGATTCGACCCCGCGTGGTGCGCGGGCCGCTCGCCGCCGAACGCGCGCCCTCGCGGGTCCACGTCCACGTCCACGTCCACGTTCACGTCCACTCACGTCCACGTTCACGTTCACGCCAAAGCGCAACGACGGAACGACGAAGGGCCGCGACCGGAGTCGCAGCCCTTCGTTCGGGAGAGCCGAAGCTCAGCTCATTCCGCGCCACCGCCCTGTGCGAGCACGAACGGGTACGTGACGATGACGATGCCACCGCCATCCGGCGACGGGAAGGTCCAGCGCTGGACGGCCGAGGTGATGCAGCTCTCGACGCGGTTGTTGCCGAGCGAGGACGACTGGATCATCGCGGTCTGCACGGAGCCGGTGGGCGAGATGATGAAGCGGACCTCGACGCGACCCTCGAGGTCGGGACGCGAGTTCAGCTCCTGCTCGTAGCAGAACTTCACCTCGTTGATGTGGCGACGGATCACGCGGCGGATGACCTCCTTGGAGAGGCTGCCGCGGACGTCGGCCGCGCCGGAACGAATCTGCGGGACCCGCGCATCACGACCACGGAAGCCACCCGCGCCGCGGCCGTAGCCGCTGCCGCTGCCGCCACCGCCGCCATGGCCGATGGTGCCGAGGTTGCCGAGGCCGATCGTGCCCTCGCCCGTGCCTCCGCCGCCCCGGCCCGTGCCGCGAAGACCGAGACCGCCGTACCCGAAGTTCTCACCGATCTGGTCGCCCATGAGCGCACCGAGCGCGCTCATCGGGTCGTTACCCAGCGCGGTGTCGCGACCGAAGGGCGAGGTGGGCGAGTTCCACGCGCCCGTCATCGCGCGAAGGGTGCCGAGGACACCGGCGTTGCGCGCCATCTCGCGCGCCTGCTCGCGGGCCATGTGCGGGTCTTCGTTGTCCGCGGGGCCCTCGATGCCGTACCGGTTGTTCGTCTTGTTGGCTTCCTTCTTACCCATCGCGCCTTCTTCACCCTTGTGGCGCTTACCCTTGCCGCCGGCGTCGTCCGCGGCCTGGGTCTCTTCGAGCCACTCGGGCGTCTCCTCTTCCTCGGTCGCCGGCGGCTCCATGAGGTACTTCACGAGACGCGAGTCCGTGTTGAGGAGATCGAGGTTCAAACCACCACCCGCGGGCGGAATGAAGTACATCAGCGTCAGCAGGGTCCCGAAGACCGCCATCGAGCCGAACACGTAGATGAGCGGCTGCCAGTCGATCGAGGTGCCGCCGGCGATCTTCTTGCCGGCGTTGACCTGCTTGCTGACGAACGTGAAGCCGTTGTGGGCGACCTTGACCGTCGCGCCCGGCGGGATCGGATACTGCTCCGCCCCCGGCACTTCCATGCACGGCTGGAGCTTGCCGCCCGAGCGAAGGTCCGCGATCGACATCATCTGGTCGCCGACCGTGACGCTGCCCGTCGCACCGCTCGGGATCACCGCCGCCGCGCCCATGCCGGACGAGACGACGAGCGGCATGCGCGAGGTCCCGAGGACCTCCGAGCCCATGAGGTAGTCGATCGGACCCGTGCCGGGCTCGCCGACGTAGAACGGACGGAAGGGCGCGAGGTGCTCGACGTGGAGGACCTGACGGTCGCCCCACATCACGACGACCTCGACCGCCTGCTCGCCGACCTCGACCTCGTCCGGATGTACCGGCGGGCCCGAAGCGACGATGCCGTACGCGACGTTCTCCGGATC
>CALJLK010000208.1 GCA_937982655.1 uncultured Sandaracinus sp. | reverse complement strand
GTCCTCGGCGCGGGGGTGTCGGGCCACACGGCGGCCCTGCACCTGCGCCGCAAGCTGGGCAAGGCTCACGAGGTGGTGGTGGTCTCACGCGCCTACCGCGTGGGCGACGACGCGACGCTCGACGCGAAGAGCGCGCACGCGACCACGATCGAGCTCCCGCTGAGCGAGACGCGCTTCCCGCCCAACGACCTGCGCAAGGCCAGCGCGCAGCAGACGATGCTGCTCGCAGCGGCCCTCGACGCGACGCGTGGGCTCGAGCTGCCGCGCGAGCGTACGGGCGTCTTCGTCGGCTACGGCTGCGACCCAGAGATCGCACGTTGGGGCGCGCGGTGGCGCAGCCAGGCGTGGGGCGAAATGCTCGGCGACGTCGAATGGTCCGCGTCCGCGTCCGACGTCTTCGCGCCCTCGCTCGAAGCGCCGCACGTGCTCGGCGTGCTGCCGAACATGCCCGCGAATCGGCTGAGCAGTCAGCTCGATCTGCACGGCGCGAGCTTCACCGTCTCCGCGGAAGAAGCGAGCGGGGTGCGCGCGCTCCAGCTCGCGTGCGCGGCGCTCGCGCGGGGCGAGCTCGACGCTGCGATCGTGGGCGCGGTCGATCTCTCGAACGAAGCCGTGCACCGTGCGGCGTCCGGCGAAGCACACACCGCGGACGCGGCAGTGGTGCTGGTGCTCCGACGCGCCTCCGACGTCGACGGCGAAGTCGGTGTCACGGTGCAGGTCGAAGACACGACCGACGCGCCCCACCACGCGGCGTTCGCGCCTTCCGAGTCGTTCGGTCCCGTCGCTTCGCGCCTGGGCAAGGCGCACGCGGCCGCGGGCTTGCTCGAGGTCGCGTACGCGATGGAGCGCGGCGACGCGCGTGTCGTGGTCGGCGCGTACGACGGCGCGGCGCTCGCCGTTTCTCTCGTGCGGCGCGGGGAATTCTTCCCGTCGCGCCCGGCCGCGGGCCCGCGGCTCTCCTTGCCCGCGCACCCGCCGCCCGTTCAATTGACGTTATTGGAGCCGGCCGCCAGGCCGAGCGACCCGACGTCACGTGAGCGTCGCCGTCAGGCGACCGAACCAAACGAACTGCCGAGCGTGCGGCCGTCCGTTCGAACGTCGATGCCCGCGACATCCGTCGCCTCGGCGCACGCCTCTGCCGCTTCCGTTTCCGACGAACGCGCACCCGCGCGCCCGAGCCCGACTATGCAGAAGATGTCCCCCGCCCCGTGGCTTCCTCCGGTTTCTTCCGATGCGCCCGCGCCGTCGGGGCCCAGCGTCGGAGGGCACGCGCCGGCCGAGGTCAGCACCGTCGCGTCGGTCGCTTCGATCGCCGCCCCTGCGGTCTTGGCCGCGCCCGTCGCCGCCATCCCCGCGGTCTCGACCGCTCCCACGGTCTCCGCGATCCCGGCGCAGGCGGTGGTCCACGTCCCCGCGAGCGCACCGAGCGCGACCGTCCTCCCTCCGCTCGTCGCGGGCCTCGTCGAGCACCAACGACGTCTCGCCGAGATCCACCGCGCCTTCCTCGAGCAGCAAGCGACGCTCCATCAGGCCTTCCTGCGCGGCACGGTGGAGCTTCCGCTCACGCCCATGACGAGCCTTCCGCCGTCGGCGTTCGCGACTCCGACTTCGACGCCGACACTGAGCCCGATGCCGTCTCCGTCTCCGTCTCCGTCTCCGAGTCCGTCACTGACTCCGTCACTGACTCCGTCACTGACTCCGTCACTGACTCCGTCACTGACTCCGACTCCGTCACCGACTCCGACTCCGTCACCGACTCCGACTGCGCCACTGACATCGACTCCGTCACCGACTCCGAGCCCGTCACGGACTCCGACTCCGTCACCGACTTCGACTCAGTCCCCGGCGCCGACGACACCTCGGGCAACCACACCCGGCCCCTCGACGGAGCTCCCACTCGCCTTCCGTCCCTCCGGCCCCTCTTTCACCCGCGAGGACCTCGAGATCCACGCGAGCGGAACCATCAGCACCATCTTCGGCGAGCTCTTCCGTCAACAGGACGGTCACGCGGTCCAGGTGCGAATGCCGGAGCCCCCGCTCCTCCTCGCCGATCGCTGCACCGGCATGGTCGGCGAGCCCGGCTCGATGAAGAAGGGAACCTGCTGGACGGAGACGGACGTCCGCGCGGACTCCTGGTATCTCCAGCACGACGGTCACATGCCCGCCGGCATCATGATCGAGTCGGGGCAGGCCGATCTCTTCCTCATCAGCTACCTCGGCGCCGACTTCCTCAATCGTGGAAAGCGCGCCTACCGTCTGCTCGGCTGCGAGATGACCTGGCTCGGCGACCTCCCCGAGGTCGGCGACACCCTCGCGTACGACATCCACGTCGACGGACACGCCAATCAAGGCGACATCCGCCTCTTCTTCTTCCACTACGACTGCTGGATCCGCAAAGCCGACGGCTCGATGCGCCCCGCGCTCCGGGTCCGCAACGGCCAAGCCGGCTTCTTCACCCGCGAAGAGCTGGACGACTCCGCCGGCATCCTCTGGAAGCCCACCGAACAGGAGATTCGTGGCGACGCCCGCGTCGACGCGCCTGCGATCGAGCACGGCAAGCGCTCCTTCTCCGGCGAGGAGCTGCGCGCCTTCGCGGACGGCCGCCCCTGGGAGTGCTTCGGTCCGCGTTTCGAGCGCACGAAGACCCACACGCGCACGCCGCAATTTCAGAAGGGCCGCATGCTCTTCCTCGACGAGGTCACCGACTTCGATCCGAAGGGTGGCCCCTGGGGACGCGGCTACTTCAAGGGCCGAAAGGCCATCCGCCCCGACGAGTGGTTCTTCGACGGCCACTTCAAGAACGACCCCTGCATGCCCGGCACCCTGATGCTCGAGGGCTGCGTGCAGGCGATGGCGTTCTACCTCTCCGCCCTCGGCTACACCGTCGACCGCGACGGTTGGCGCTTCCGCCCCATCGAGGACGAGAGCTACAAGCTCATCTGCCGTGGGCAGGTGATCCCGGAGTCGAAGGAGCTCACCTACGAGCTCTTCGTCGAAGAGGTCCACGACGGACCGGAGCCGATCCTCTACGCGGATCTGCTCTGCACGGTGGACGGTCTCGGCGCTTTCCACGCTCGACGGTTCGGTTTGAAGCTGGTGCCGGATTGGCCGCTCTCTTCCCCCGAGAAGCTGCCGCTCCTCACCGAAGGAAAGGGTGATCCCCGCGCCGCGATCGGCGTCTACGAAGGCCAGGAGCATCGATTCGATCTCCCCTCGCTCGTCGCTTGCGCATGGGGCCGCCCCTCGACCGCGTTCGGTCCGATGTACGCGCGCTTCGACGGCGCGCGCCGCACCCCGCGTCTGCCTGGTCCGCCCTATCACTTCCTCACGCGCGTCACGCAGGTCGACGGCGCGATGGGCGCGCTGCAGAGCGACAAACACTTCGAGTTCGAGTACGAGGTCCCCGAAGACGTCTGGTACTTCGACGAGAACGGCGCGCGGGTGATGCCCTTCGCGGTGCTCCTCGAGGCCGCGCTCCAGCCGTGTGGTTGGATCGCCAGCTACGTCGGCAGCACGCTCACCTCCGAAAGCGATCTCCTCTTCCGGAACCTCGACGGAAAGGGAACCATTCGCGCGGAGGTCTTCCCCCAGAGTGGAACGCTGCGTACGAAGGTGCACCACAAGAGCATCTCGCGCTCCGCGGGCATGATCATCGTCTCCTTCCACGTCGAGTGTTTTCTCGCCGACCCGGAGGACCCGACGAAGAGCACGCTCGTCTACGACCTGGACACCGTGTTCGGCTTCTTCCCGCCGAGCGCCTTCGACAACCAGGCAGGGTTGCCGACGAGCGCCGAGCAGCGCGTGCTCCTCGACGCTCCGCACGACCACGTCGTGAACCTGGAGGACCGAAGTCTCGCGAAGTACTTCGGCGGCACAGCGCGGCTCGCGGAGCCCTTCCTCCTCATGATCGACCGCGTCGTCCACTGGAACCCGAAGGGCGGCAAGAAGGGCCTCGGGACCCTACGCGCCGAGAAGGACATCGACGCGGACGAGTGGTTCTTCAAAGCGCATTTCTACCAGGATCCCGTGCAGCCGGGCTCGCTCGGCATCGAGGCAATGCTGCAGGCGCTTCAGTTCCACATGCTGGAGGCGAACCTGCACGAGGGCATGACGAGCCCACGCTTCGAAGCCATCGCGGTCGATCTACCGCACGTCTGGAAGTACCGAGGCCAGGTGGTGCCGGAGGCGAAGCTCGTCTCCACCACGCTCGAGGTCGTCGAGGTCGGAGAGGACGCGCGCGGCCGCTACGCGCTCGCCGACTGCTCGCTCTGGGTCGACGGCAAACGCATCTACGAAGCGCAGCGCCTGGGCATGCGCCTCGTCGAAGGCGGCGAGCCTCCGCGTCCGCGCGATGCGAAGCGCGGAGCGAGCATGGGCGTGCCGAGCGTGGGAACGTCGAGCGCCTCGAAGCCGCACTCGTCTGGAACGTCTGCGGCGAACGCGTCCTCGAAGAGCGTCGCCTCGACGATCGCGGCGACGAGCACGCCCACGGCTTCGGGCGAAGAGGTCCTCTCGCTCGCGACCCATCCCTGGCTCGCCGACCACCGGCCCACTCACACGGTCGCGGTGCTCCCGATGATGTCGGCCCTCGATCGCCTCGTGGCGGCCGCGGAAGCCGAGCTCGGTCCGATCGACGGACTGCACGAGCTGACGATGGAGCGTTGGATCGTGGTGGACGGCCCGACCCGCACCAAGACCGAGCTCGTCGCCGTCGAAGGCGGTCACGAGGTGCGCCTGCTCGTCTGGCGCGACGCCAAGCGCGCCGAGCTCTCGCGCTTCGAGCTCGCGGCGCGCGCGAAGGTGGGCGCGCCTTCCACGCTCGAGCCCGTGTCGCCGCTCGTCACCGCGCCCGCCGCCGATCCCTACGCGACCGACGCGCTCTTCCACGGCTCCGCGTTCCACTACCTCGTGCGCCTCGAAGCGGGCGAAGGTGGCGCGCGCGCGCTCCTCGATCCGAGCCGCGGCAGCGTGCCTCGCCATCACGCGAGCGATCGCCTGCACCAAGGTCTTCTCGACGCGATGACCCACGCCATCCCGCACGACGCGCTGCACCGCTGGAGCGCGCGCATCGGTGAAGACGTGATCGGCTACCCACACCGCCTGGACGTGCGGCTTCACGCGCCGATCCCCGACCACGGTGAGATGCGCTGCGAGGCGCGCTTCGTGGGCTTCGAAGCCGACGACACCCGCTTCCCCGTGCTGCGTCTTCAGCTCTTCGCGCACGACACGCTCTTGGTCGACGCGCGTCTCGTCGACGTGTTGATGCCGAAGGGCCGCCTCGGGGCGGTCGCCCCCGCCGCCCGCCGCGCGTTCCTCCGCGACGGCGTCTTCGTCGAGGGCGCGTCGCTCTCCATCCCCAGCGGTGTTGTTGGTCGGCGGGGTCAGCCGCCGACTGACGGCACCACGATCCTCCAAGCCCACGAGGTCCGCCTCTCGGACTGGCTCCCCGGTACGCTGCGCACCCTCTATGACCTCCGCACCGACACCCCGACGGTCGAGATCGCGGCCAAAGAGCACGTCGCGCGCGCGCTCCGCGTCCATCCGCGCACCATCGAGCTCGCGCCCGACGCCTCGCACGCACGCGCCGCGTCGACGCCGCTCACGCGTCACACGCTCTCCATCGAGGTCGAGCCCGACGTGGTGGTGGTCCGCGACGCCGCGCCGCCGTCGATCGACGTCACGCCCGTGAGCTCCTTCTGGCGCGAGCATTTCGCCCTCGGCGCGTGGCCGGTCGAGGACCTCTATTACGCGCTCATCGAGCGCTTCGTCGGCACCTTCCACGTCGCCGATCCGAACGCGCTCGCCGCGCTGCGCGGCCGCGGTGTGCTCTACCTCGGCAACCACCAAGTCGGCATCGAGTCGCTGATCTTCTCGGTGGTCACGGGCGCGCTGCAGCGTGTTCCGACGTTGACACTCGCCAAGCAGGAGCACCGCGAGAGCTGGCTCGGTAAGCTGATCGCGCATTGTTTCTCGTACCCGGGCGCGCACGATCCGGGGGTGATCGCGTACTTCGATCGCGCCGATCCCGCGTCGCTCCCGCGCATCGCCAAGGAGCTCGGCTCGCAGACGTCCGCCAAGAGCCTGATGGTCCACGTCGAAGGCACCCGCTCGCACCGCGCGGACGAGCCGGTGCGCACGATGAGTGGCATCTTCTGCGACCTCGCGATCGGGGCGGGCGTCTCCATCGTCCCCGTGCGCTTCACGGGGGGTCTCCCCGTCGAGCCCGTCGCGGAGAAGCTCGAGTACCCGCACGCGATGGGACGTCAGGACTATTGGCTCGGCGCGCCCATCTCTCCCGCGGAGCTCGCGGCGCTCCCGTACAAGGCGCGCACCGAGCGCGTGATGAGCGCGATCAACGCGCTCGGTCCCACCGACGGATCCGACGCGCCCTTCGCGCCCGACCGTGCGCTCGAAGAGCGCGTGCGGACGCTCGATCAGACGACCGGTGCCGGCGTCGGTCTCGCCACGGTCCTCGCGGTCCTCGAGGGCGTACGCGCACCGAGCGAAGCGGCGCGACGCCTCGTCGAAGGCGCCCGCCGCGGCGTGCTCGAGACGAACGACACTCCCGAAGATCGCTGGCTCGCGGGCCTCGCGCGAATGCTCTACGGCCCCCGCGGCGCCGTGGTGCGTTGAGCACGGTCGACTCGGATGGGTAGACGAGTGGCTTCGAACGAGGTGCGGTGAATGCGACCGAAGGACGCCGACTCCGCGCGATCCTACGACGGCATCGTGGCCGCCGCGTCGGAGCTGCTCGCGACCTTCGACCGACCGACCCAGCTCACGCTGCGGGACGTCGCGCGCAACGCCGGCGTGAGTCTCGGCACGATCGCCTACTACTTCGAGAGCAAGGACACGCTGCTCGAAGCCTGCCTCGACGGGTACTACGCGCGCCTCGACACGTTGGCGTCGGAGCTCGTCGTCGAGCTGCGCGGCGCCGACGCGGCGACGTTCATCGATCGCGCGTCGCGCCGCTTCTTCGTGTTCGCGCGCCGAGAGCGCGGCAACGTCCGCTTGCGTCTCGCGATCAACGCCGCCGCGGGTGAGCTCCCGCAGTCGCGGCACCACGACTTCCTGGAAGGTTGGCCTCGTCGCGCGGCGGACCTGCTGCACGTCGTGCTCGGCAGCGATCCCGCGACGGTGCGCTTCACGGTTCAGTCGCTCGCGTACCTCGTCGCGCGCTTCGCCGTCGCGACCGACGCCGAGCTCCACGCCATCTTCGGCGTCGTGCCGACCCCGCAAGCGCTCGAGGATCACGTCGCCGATCTCGCGCGCCGCATGCTCCGCTTCGAGCCCGACCGCAGCCGAGACGGTGAGTCGAGACGGTGAGTCGAGACGGTGAGTCGAGACGGTGAGTCGAGACGGTGAGCCGAGCGGAAGACGGATGGCGTCGGCCGCTCGTCGAACGCCGTCCGATTCGTCTCCGTGCGAGCGTCGGCGCGCGGCCTAGCTTGCGCGCATGCGATACGGAATCCCTGCTTGTCTCGCGATCGTGGCCGCGAACGTCGCGCTCTTCTTCGTCTACAACAAGGCCGACTCCGAGTGGCCCGCGATCGCGATGGGCCTGCTGACGCTCCTCGCGATCGTCGTGGGCGTCACCACCGTCGTCGGCGAGCGCTTCCGAGGCGCCGCGCGCGATCTCGGCTGGGGCCTGCTCGGAGGGTCGGCGGGTTCCGTGCTCCTCGCCGTCGCGCTCTACGTCTGGGTCATCGATCGCATGAGCTGACGCCTGATTCGTGGCGTCGTGTCTCACCCAATTGGGTTAGGTCGAGCGCGAGATTTACGTCAAACGAGGTAGATCGATGATCTGGGCCGTAAATGACCGTCACTTCTCGACGCGGTCACGACGGCATCGTGCTAGTCGAGGCGACATGCGTACTTCAGCGATCGCGTGTTGGCTCGTCGTCGGACTTCTCGGATGTGGAGGCGAGTCTCCCGCGCTCTTCGGTGAACCATGCATCGAGGCCGCGGACTGCGAGAGCGGCCGCTGCGAAGACCTCGGCGGAGTCTTCGGTCGCGCGTGCACGGCGGATTGCACCGCAGGCGCGGCCTGCGGCACGGGCACGGTGTGCGAGCCCGACCTCGGCTACTGCACCTCGCCGTGCGCCGAACGCTCGGTGACGGGCAGCGGAGAGAGCGCGGAGGTCTGTGTGTCGGGTCTCTACCAGGCCTGCTCCAGCCAGAGCGACGTGAGCTTCTGCGACGTCTGCGGTTGTGCACCCTTCGGCGGAGGCACCTGCATCGAAGGGCGTGGCTGCGTGGTGCCTCGTGAGGACGGCGCCACCTGCGAGGCGGACTTCGAGTGCGCCGGCGGCACGTGCTTCCGCGACACACAGACCTGCGGGAGCCCGCGCGCGATGGGCGAGCCCTGCCGCGCGGACGCCGAGTGTGAGACGGACAACTGCAGCAACGAAGGCGACGTCGCGACGGAGGGGGTCTGCAACCAGCCACTCGGGTCGAGCTGCACGCGCGGATCTTCGACCTGCTCGCGTTGCGTGATCAGCGGCTTCGAGGTCGGGGTTTGCTCGCGCGATGCGTGCGATCCCACGCACGCGCCGAACTGCCCGACGGCGGAGGGGTATCGCTGAGAGTGCGAGCGGACCACGGAGGGAGGCCACGCCTGCTTCCAGGTGTGCATGCCGAGTGGTGCGTTCCAGTGTTTCGACTCGACGCTGATCTGTTCGGACGGCTACTGCCAGTGACGAGCGTCCAACGAAGGGAGTGACGGCCGAGCTCGTCGCCCGGCCGCACTGCCGCAGCGGTCGAGACTCCGGTTTCAGCCATCGGGGTGCCGCGCCTCCGCTTCGGCCTCCGCGCGCTCCCCCGCTTCTTCGGCGGCTACTGCCGTGGCCCGAGCGCCCGCTCGGATCGTCGCCGCTTCGGCCTCGAGCTCCGCGGCGGCGCCTTCGGCCTCGCGTTCGATCGCGTCGCCCGTCGCCTCCGCGCGCGCACGCAACGACTCGGCCGCCGCTTCGGTGCGTTCGGCGGCACGTTCCATCCCGCGCTCGACGTCGTCCGCCGCCGAGCGCGCGGTCGCCTGAACGCTCGCGGCGGCGTGCTCCGCCTCGACCTCGGTCTGCTCACTGCACGCGGAGCCGAGCCCCAGCGCGAGCGCCACGACGCTGCGCGCCATCATTCCGCCACCTCGTCGGTGGCGTCCTCGATGCGTTCGCCCGCGCGCTCGATGCGCGAGTCGTCGGTGGCGTCCTCGATGCGCTCGCCGGCGCGTTCGATCGGCGAGTCTTCCTCGCAGCCCGAGAGCGCGGTGCTCGCCGCGACCGGGAGCGCGAGGGTGAACAAGAAGCCCATGCGAAGGAGTGAGTCGGTCATCTTCGAGATCCTTTCGCGGCGCCTCGCGCCGTCGAGAGAAGACTCAGCACCTCGCGTGCCGCGGCCGAATCACGCGAGTCGCGCGAGTGGACGTGGCGCGGCGCCACGCTCGGGCGACCCGCCACGCCACGACGACGCGATCCGCCCACGACCCGCGGTCCTACCTCGTTTGGACCAGGCGGAACGCCCAGCGATCGAGTACGCCCGCGCCGTGCGCCTCGGAGCCCTCCTCGCGATCTCGTTCGTCGTCGGCTGCGCGGGCGCACGCGCGGCGCGCCGAGCGGCTCACGAGGAGCACCTGCGATGCGTCGACTCCTGCCAAACCCACAACGACCGATGCGTGATGTCCGCCACGCGCGCCGAGGATCTCGATCGATGCCGTCATTGGACCGACGCCTGCGTGGCGTCCTGCTCTTCACGCTGATCGCCGGTGCCGGGTGCACGCCTCGCTACGTCGCGCCGCAACCCCACGAGCCCCACGCGGTCCTCAAGACGCGTTTCGTCCACCACGCTGCGCCCGGCCCCATGCTCGCGATCCAGTTGTGGGTCGGCGACGCGGTCATCCTGCGCGACCGCACGCCCGTGAACCGCGGCGTCGTTCCCCCGCCCCACACCCGCGCGTTTCGCGTCCATCCGGGACCCGCCGCCGTCCGCGCCGAGTCGTCGTTCTTTCACACGGTCTCGCGGATGGTCACCCGTCAGGTCCAGGAGCAGTACGCCTGCGGAACGCAACAGAGCGGCTTCGGCACCCAACGCTCGACCACCACGCGCTACTGCACGCGGACGCGAACGGTGAGCCAGATGCAGACCGACACCGTGGTCGACGGTGCGTGCCGAGTCGGCGGTGCGTTCCACGCCCACGCGGGGAAGACGTACGTCCTTCAATACGAGTACTACGCGCACCAGCGCTGCACCGCGCAGGTTCTCGAACAGATCCCGTCGCCGGACGGCAGCTTCCAGCTCGTGCCCGTCCCCGAGATCGCGCCGCCGCCGAGCTGAAGCGCGCACGATCGGAAGCGCGCGAGCTGGAGTCGTACGCGGGCCGCGCCGAGCCTCCGCCTCGCGACGAGCGCGCCGGACGCGAGCCGTCCGCGTCGCTCACCCGTCCTTCAGCTTGCGCCAGTCGTCGACCTGCATCCCACCCACGCCCCAGTCCTCGTGCGCGACCTCGTCGATCACGACGAAGGTGTTCGCCGGGTTCTTGCCGAGCACCCGCTGCAGCACCTCCGTGATTCCGCGGATCACTTCCGCCTTCTGCTCGCGCGTCGCGCCTTCGTTGGTGATTCGAACGTTCACGTAGGGCATCGGTTCTTCTCCGCGTCTTCTTCACGCGCGTCGACGTGTGCGCGCACGTGGACGTTACCGAATCCACGCGCGTTCGTGTCGTCGAGCCGTTCGCGATCCGCAGACGCCGCGCGTCAGCTCGCACTTCGCCGAAATGCGCCCGGGGTCTTCCCCGTCCATCGCCGGAACGCGCGGTTGAAGTTCGCCACGTCCGAGTACCCGAGGCGCTCCGCGATGTCGTCGAGCGTGAGGCTCGGGCGGCGCAGCAACTCTTCCGCGCGTGCGCGCAGCGCTTCGTCGACGAGCGCGCGGTAGGTGGTGCCTTCGCTCGCGAGGTGACGCTTGAGGGTGCGTGGCGAGACGTGCAGCGTCGACGCGAGCTCGTCGAGCGAGGGCGGCGGGGTCCGCGTCGCGAGCAGGCCCCGCACCCGATGGGCGAGGCGCGGTCCGAGACCGAGCGCGTCGAGCTCACGCTCGCATTGCTCGAGCGTGAGGCGCGACGCGACGGGATCGCCGGTGACGAGCTTCAGATCGAGGAGCGATCTCGGAAAGAGCAGGCGGTGCTCGCGTTGCTCGAAGCGCACCTCGGGCGCGACGCCGGCGAAACGCGCGAAGTAGGGCGGCTCGGCGAAGGCGACGTCCGCGCGGGGGCGCGCGTTCGAGTCCGCGTGCTCCGCCAACGCCACGCCCGTGAGCGCGTCGCCGATCTTCCAGATGCCGGTGAGCAACGCGAACACGAACGCGTCGCGCGCGCTCCCGAGATCGACGTTCTCCACCAGCACGAGCGCGACGTGGTCCTCGACGGTGTCGAGCCGCAGCGAGATCGCGGTCGTGCGCGTGGGCGCGAAGCGGATCGCGACGTCGAGCGCCTCGCGCACCGTGGTCGCGGTCATCGCAGCCAGGCCCAGGTAGCCATGCGACGCGATGCGCATGTGAAGGCCCACGTGGAAGCCGAGGCCGGGCTCGCCGGTGAGCGCGCGCGATCGCTCCACGAGCGCGATCAAATCCGGAATCGAGAGCCGCGCGCCGGGCTCGAGGAGCGCCTCGCGCCGCAGCCCGCAGCTTCGGAGCAACGCGTCCGGTTCGACGCCCCAACGCTCGACGATCTCCGCGAGCTGGAGCGCGTGGATCGCGGGGACGCTCGGATCGGGGGAAGGGCGGCTCATGGCGGTGCAGACGGCGACGGCGACGGAGGACGAAGACCAACACGCGGAGAGGGAGACGGAGACCGGAGACGGACCGTAGCGATCGGCGTGGAATCGAGCGTCCGTTGGCCCGAAATGACAAGAGCTTGGCACGCGCGGACCTCCGCGCGAAAGGGCCTCGCGTGCATCGTGAGACGGTCGGCGCGAAGCGATCCGCGATCCGCGGGGCGCGAAAGGACGAAGTCCCGAGCCGACCGGAGGTATCCATGAGCGCATCGAGCCCCCACGCGTCGCGTCCGATGAACCGTCCGACGCCGGTCGCGATCGAGGTCCGCAATCCGCGCTTCGAGCTCGGGAGCCACGTACCCCGCGCGTGGCATCCGGCGGGTCTCTCCGTGACCCGCTTCTTCGACAACCTGTCGATCTTCTTTCCCGTCGGAGAGCGCTTCTTCATGCGCTCGGTCAACGCGCACCGCGACGCGGTGAAGGACGACGCCGCGCTGCGCCGCGCGATCCGCGACTTCTGCGCGCAAGAAGGCATCCACGGCCGCGAGCACGACGGCTACAACGCGATGCTCGCCGCGCAGGGCCTGCCCGCGGTGGAGATGGAGCGCCGCGTCGCGCGCCTGCTCGACGTGGTGCAACGCGTGCTCCCGAGTCGTTGGCAGCTCGCCGCGACCGCCGCGCTCGAGCACTTCACGGGCGTGATGGGGTACTTGATCCTGACCCGTCCGGATCTGCTCGAAGGCGCGCACCCGAGCATGAAGCAGCTCTGGATGTGGCACGCGGCGGAGGAGAACGAGCACAAGGCGGTGGCGTTCGACGTCTACGAAGCGGCCGGTGGCTTCTACGCCGAGCGTTCGTTCGTGATGTTGGTCGCGACTGTGGTCTTCTGGGCGAAGGTCGTCGAGCATCAATGGCGGATCATGCAGGTCGACGGCACGCTTCTTTCGCCAGAAGAGCACGCAAAGCTCCTCGGCTGGCTCTTCGGGGAACCGGGCGCGATGCGCGCGATGTGGCGGCACTGGCTCTCCTGGTTCCGTCCGGGCTTCCACCCGAACGACGTCGACGCGGGGCCGGCCTTCGAGGCGTGGCGCGCGGGCTTCGACGCGGAGGCGGTGCGATGACTTCGTCGAAGAGCGATGGGTCGAAGAGCGGTGCATCGAAGAGCGTTGCGTCGAAAAGCAGCGCGTCGAACGGCTCGATCGAACGCTTCGGCACCGCGATCGTCGGCACCGGCTTCTCCGGCCTCGGCATGGCGATGAAGCTCGCGGAGCGCGGCGATCGCGACTTCGTGATCTTCGAGAAAGCGTCGAGCGTCGGCGGGACCTGGCGCGAGAACCACTACCCGGGCTGCGCGTGCGACGTGCCATCGCACCTCTACAGTTTCTCTTTCGCGCCCAACCCTCGTTGGTCGCGCGCGTTCTCGCCCCACCACGAGATCCGCGCCTACCTCGAGCGTTGTGCGAACGACGCGGGCCTGCAGCCGCACCTGCGCTTCGACTGTCCGGTCACGCGCGCGGTCTTCGACGAGTCCCGCGGCGTGTGGCGGCTCTCGACGCCACGAGGCGAGGTCGAAGCGCGCGATCTCGTGTTCGGCGTGGGCGCGCTCAGCCGCCCCGCGCTGCCGCGCTTCGAAGGTATGGAGCGCTTCGAAGGTCCGTCCTTCCACAGCGCGGCTTGGGATCACTCCGTGCCACTCGGGGGCAAACGCGTGGCGGTCGTCGGCACCGGCGCGAGCGCGATCCAGATCGTGCCCGAGCTCGCGAAGGAGGTCGCGCACCTCGACGTCTACCAGCGCACCGCGCCTTGGGTGCTGCCGAAGCCCGATCGCGAGTACACGGAGTCGGAGAAGACGCGCTTCGAGCGCTCGCCGCTGCGGCGAAAGCTCCACCGCGCGCGCATCTACACCACCGCGGAGCTCGGCGCGGTCGGCATGACCCTGGAGCCGCGCGTGATGGGGATCGCGGAGACGCTCGGACGGCGCCACATCCGCCGACAGATCCAGGATCCCGCGCTGCGTGCGAAGGTCACGCCGACCTTCCAGGCCGGCTGCAAGCGCATCCTCTTGAGCAACGACTACTACCGCGCGCTCGACCGGCCCCACGTCGACGTGGTCACCGATCCGATCGCGCGCATCGAGCCGCGGGGGATCCGCACGAAGGACGGCGTGCTGCGCGAGGTCGACGTGATCGCCTACGCGACCGGCTTCGCGGTGGCGGACTTCCTCACGCCAGTCGAGGTGATCGGCCGTGGTGGTCTCCGGCTCGCCGACGCGTGGCGCGACGGCATCGAATCGCACCTCGGCACCACCGCGGTCGGCTTCCCGAACCTCTACCTGCTCATGGGCCCGAACACCGGGCTCGGGCACAACTCGATGGTCTTCATGATCGAGGCACAGATCCACCATGTGCTCGCGCTCCGCGAGGCGCGCGCGCGTCACGGCGCCGCGACGGTGGAGCCGCGACCCGAAGCGCAGCGCGCGTTCAACGACGCGATCCAACGCCGGCTCGAGCGCACCGTCTGGGCCTCCGGCTGCGCGTCGTGGTACCTCGACGAGCACGGGAAGAACCGGACGCTCTGGCCGGGCTTCACGTTCGAGTATTGGCTGCGCACGCGGCGCGTGGACGAGCGCGCGATGCGTTTCGACCCGGTGCGGCGCGCGACGACCGAGCTCCGCGACGAGCTGCGCATGCAGGAGGCGAGATGACGAAGCTGAACGATCGACCCAAGGCCGTGATCACCGGGGGCGGCAGCGGGCTCGGACGTGCGTTCGCCCTCGCGCTCGCAAAGCGTCGCGGGCACGTGATGATCGCGGATCTGAACGTCGAGCGAGCGACGGAGACCGCCGAGCTCGTCGCGCAGGCGGGCGGCGTGGGCGCGGTGCGGCGCTGCGACGTCGGCGACGCGGAGGACGTGCGCGCGCTCGCGGAGGCGAGCGTGAAGGAGCTCGGCCGCGTCGATCTGCTCGTGAACAACGCGGGCATCGCGGCGGCGGGTCAGATCGGCGACGCCTCGCTCGAAGACTGGGAGCGCGCGCTGCGCGTGAACCTCTGGGGCGTGATCCACGGCTGCCACGCGTTCGTGCCGACCTTCCGCGCGCAGCGCTCGGGCCACGTGCTCAACGTCGCGAGCGCAGCCGGCATCGCGACCCTGCCCGAGATGGGCCCCTACAACGTCGGCAAGGCGGGCGTCATCGCGCTCTCCGAGACCCTCGAAGCGGAGCTCGCGCCCTTCGACGTCGGCGTGAGCGTGCTCTGCCCGACGTTCTTCCCCACGAACCTGATGGAGAGCTTCCGCGGCTCCGAGAAGGACCGCGCGAAGGCGGAGGCGTTCTTCAAGCTCGCGCGCGCGACCGCGGAGGGCGTGGCTGAGTACGCGCTGCGTGGGGTGGAGAAGGGCGAGTTCATGCTCTTGCCGCAGACCGACGCGAAGATCGTCTGGCGCAGCAAGCGACTCTCGCCGAGCGGCTACCGCGCGGTGTTGCGCGCGATGCAGCGCTACGGGCTCGCGGATCGGTTCCTGCGCTGATCGATCGAGCGCGCGGGAGCCCCGGCCGCGCGACACGATCGTGCTCGGACTGGATCGTCGTCGCGATCGATGATCGCGGCCCGGCGACGTGCAGCGTGGTGGGGCGCGTCGCCGAGCATGCAGTCGCAGCGCGCGGTCGCACGTTGCCTTCCTTCGCCGACCACGCCAGAACGTGTCGCTGCGCTACCTCTACCTCGGCGTGCCCCTCGGCGCGCGTGTGTTGACCGACGCGGGACACCCGCCGGTCGCGGCGTGCTTCGGTCCCCTGGATCTCCCCGGTCGACGCTGGGCTCGCCGTGCGCTCGGTCCACGTTCGTTGCTCCTCGGTCTGCCGAACCTCGCCGACCCCGGTGTACAATCCCTGCTCCGCGCCGCGCGCCTCGACGCGATCGTCAGCTTCTTCTGGCCCAAACGCATCCCGCCCGAGGTGCTCGCGCTCGCGCCCGGCTGGGGCACGCACCCGAGCCTGCTCCCGCGTTGGCGCGGGCCCGACCCGTATTTCTGGACGATCCGCAGCGGCGACGAAGAAACGGGCGTCAGCCTCTTCGAGCTCGCGGACGAGTACGACACCGGCGCCGTGGTCGCGCAGCGTCGCGTGAAGGTCGCGGAGGACGAGACCGCGTGGTCGCTCGCGCGCAAGCTCGACCGCCCCGCGCTCGCGCTACTCCGCGAGCTCGTGCAGCAGCTCGCGCGTGGTGAACATCCACGCGGGACGCCCCAAGACCCTTCGCTCGTCACCGAGGCTCCGGAGCCGACGCCCACGCAGCTCGCGGTCGACTGGCGAGGTGACGCGGAGGACGTCGTTCGCCTCGTCCGCGCCGCGTTTCCGCTCGGCGCGTCCGTGCGGCTCGGCGAGGAGGATGCGGATCTCGTGATGGCGTCGATCTGCGAAGAGTCCCCGCCGCTCGGACTGCGTCCGAGCGAGGCGTGGCGCACCTCGGACGGTTGGGCCGTGCGCTGCGGTCAGGGGGCCGTCAGCCTCGACGCGGTCCAAGACGCCGACGGAGAGCCCGTCGACCTCGACGCCTGGCTCGAACGCGACTGAAGCCCGGCGTTCGATCGTTCCGCGGCCCGATCACTCCGTAGGCGGTTGCGATCGCGGCTCCGACGCCGCGATCGCTCCGCGCGAAGTCTCCGCAGCCGCGTCGTTTTGCGGTATACCCGCCGAACCGTGTCCGACCATCCGCGAAAGACCATTCGCGTCGTGGCCGCCGTCGTCGAGCGCGACGGCCGCTACCTCATCACTCAGCGCCGCGAGAACGCCGTGCTCCCGAACCTCTGGGAGTTCCCCGGTGGGCGGGTGGAGGAGCGGGAGACCGACTCGGAGGCGCTCGAGCGCGAGAGGGTCGAGCGATTCGAGCAGGTCTGCCGGCGGAAGTTCCCCGCTGACGAGCTTGAGCACCTGTCGCGGGCGATCGGGATGGACGAGCGCCTCGGCGCGCACGTCTCGGTGGGTGAGCTCATCTCGTTCGTGAGCCACCCGTACGAGAAGTACACCGTCGATCTCTACCTCTACCAATGCGACCTCCGCGGGCCCGACTCCCTCGAGTCGCGCGCGGTGAAGGACTTTCGTTGGGTCACGAGCGACGAGTTCGATCGCTACTCGTTCACGCCGGCCGACGAAGCCTCGATGAACAAGCTCCTCGGCGAGGAGTGAGCGCGAGCCGCGCATGAGCGACGCGCCGACGCATTGCGCCGTCTGCAGCACCGCGATCCCGCCGGGGGCGTCGCGCTGCATCGCGTGCGGCGCGGTCTGGGGCGAGGACAACCGCTGCCCACACTGCTTCGCGATCGCCGCCGTACAAGCCACGGGCGACGGTCGCTACGCCTGCCTCGCGTGTGGACGGCCGCGCGAGCTCAAGCCGGGCACCACCATCGTCGGCGGCACCGGACCGCTCGCGTCGCCGGTCGAGACGGCGCCCGCGCCTCGTCGCGCGGCCGACGCTCCCGTCGTCGCACCGGTGGTCGCCTCGCCGTCGATCGCACACCGCGGCGCGTCGACCGGCCTGCGGCTGCTCGGCATCTTCGGCATCGCGACGGGCGTGCTCGCGGCGACCGCGGCCGCGATCGTGATCCCGGGCGCGGGCGGCATCGTCGTCGCGGCCGTGCTCGGCAGCCTCGGGATCGGCCTCGGCGCGTGGGGAATCCGCGCCGGATCGAAGACCGAAGAGACCCATGCGAGCCGCGTCGACACGCAGCTCGAGCTCGCGATCCTCCAACTCGCCGAGAAGAAGGAAGGTCTGCTCACGGTGACGGACGTCTCGCGCTCCCTCGGCATCCCCGCCGCGCGCGCCGACGCCGCGCTCACCGCGATGGCGGACGGCTCGCGCGTGTCCGCGGAGATCACGCCGGACGGCCTCGTTCGCTACGTCTTCCGCGAGCTGCGCACCTTGAAGGGCCACGCGGCCGACGAGGACGGCGTGGTGGTGCCGCGCGTCCGCGTCGAAGCCGAGCAGCCCGTGGTCGCGCGCGACGACGCGATGGCGGAGGCGAACGCGGAGGTCGAAGCGATCCTCGCGGAGAAGCCGAGGTCGCGCGAGGAAGAGTCATGAGCGATCGTCGAGCGCGTCGCATCGCATGCCTCGCCCGCCGCGCAGCGTCCGACCCGCGATCGGCGCGGCCGAGGTCGGCTCGCCGATGAGCCTCGACGTCGGCATCGTCGGCGGCGGCTACGCGGGCAGCGCCGCCGCGCTCTACCTGCATCGCGCAGGTCATCGCGTCACGGTCTACGAAGGCGTCGAACGCCCCGGCCCGGTCGGCGCGGGCATCTTGCTCCAACCGACCGGCATCGCCGTCCTCGCCGAGCTCGGGCTGCTCGACTTCGTGAAAGCGCACGGCGCGGTCGTCGACGCGCTCCGCTGCGTGACCGACTCCGGTCGCGCGGTCTTTCGACTCCCGTACGCGGAAGAGCGCGAAGGTCTGCACGGCCTCGGGTTGCACCGCGGCGTGCTCTTCCAAGCGCTCTTCGACGCCGTGGTCCGGGAAGGCATCGCGGTCCACCTCGGCGCGTTCGTGAACGGTATCGAAGAAGGACGTTTGATCGACGCGCGTGGTCGTCGTCACGGACCCCACGATCTCGTGGTGGTCGCGGACGGCGCGCGCTCCGAGCTGCGCCCCGACGGATGGCCGACCTCGCTCGACCAGCCGTACCCGTGGGGCGCGGTCTGGTTCGTCGCCGAAGATCGCGACGAGGTCTTCCGCCGCGAGCTCTTCCAGATCGTGGGCGGCTCGAAGACCATGCTCGGCTTCTTGCCGACCGGTCGAGCGCCGGGCGGCGAGGCACCGCTCACGAGCCTCTTCTGGAGCCTCCGCGCGGATGCGTTGCCTTCTTTCCGCCGCACTCTGCGGTTTCGCGGCCTCCAGGCCTTCAAGGATCCGATCCTGCGCCGCGACGCACGCGCGGCAGTGCTCCTCGATCAGATCGTGGACGCGGACCAACTGCTCTTCGCGGCCTACCGCGACGTGCGCATGTCGCGGTGGCACGCGGAGGTCGGCGGCGCGCACCTCGTCTTCCTCGGCGACGCCGCGCACGCCATGAGCCCGCAGCTCGGCCAAGGCAGCAACCTCGCGCTCTACGACGCCCGCGAGCTCGCGCGCTCGTTGCAGAACGTCGACGCGACGAGCGTCGAGCTCGGCCTTCGGCGTTATCAAGAGAACCGCCGCGCTCATCTGAATTTTTACGGGCGCGTCAATCGCTGGACCACGCCGTTTTTTCAGAGCGACGGCGCGGTGCTCGGCGCGTTGCGGGACGTGCTCTTCCCGATCGCGACGCTCTCGCCTTGGGCGCGTCGACAGATGGTCCAGACGATGTGCGGCACCCGTCGAGGCTTCGTCTTCGCCGATCCCGTCCCGCTCGACTGACGCCGTCATGGCGCCGACCTCCGTCGTGCCGCGCTCGTGGCGCTCGTGGGCGAGCGCGGTGACGAACGCGAGATGCGGCCTTCGTCGCGGCCGAATCGCCGCGGCTCAGCGACGGCGCGCTTGCCGTGACACCGGTCGACGCGCCGGTCGACGCGCACGAGCCCGCGGTCGCGTCTCCACCGCTTCGCGGCTCACCCAAGGGTGAAACGGTGCGGTGTCGACGCAGGCCGGCCGGTCGTCGGGCGCGCAGTAGATCCGGACGTGGAAGTGCGAGTCGTGCGAGTCGTACGAGAAGCGTCCGCGTCCGCTGCGCTGCGGACCGACCACCGCGTCCACCCGCGCGAGCAGCTCCGCCGAGGCGCCGCGGCGACGACCCTCCGCGAGCAACCGCTCCTTCAGCGGCGCGATCACCATGATGTACTGCACGGGCACGACGTCCTGCGAGACGAGCGCCGCGACCAGCGTCCAGTTGCGCGCGTCGTCGAACGCGAAGCTGCCGCCCTGCCGATCGGTGCCCTTCGCGCCGCGCGGCAGGGCCACGAAATGTCGCGCCTCCGCCGGCGCGCCGCTCTGCGCGTCCACGAGGTAGAAGCCGAGGTCGGCGTCGCGTCCCACCCGATGCGAGCGGTGCGGGCGGATGCGGCCCCCACGCTCGCGCGAGAGGTCACCGACGTTGAGCGACGAGCCCGGGTGTTGGCGCGCGACCTCGTCGGCGGCCCAGGTGATCAGCGCGACCAGCTCTTCGGTGCCGTAGGCCTGGCTCGGGTTGCGCACCCGCAGCGTCGGCGACGGCTCGACGCGCACCGCGTGGTTCAGGCGTCCACGGTTCGTCGCCCCGACCGAGCGACTGCGGCTGGGGCCGACGGTCGGTCCGACGGGCGTGCCCGCATCTGGTGAGCTCGGCGCCGCTTCCTCGACACGTCCGGCGGAGGGCTCGTTCGACGCGACGGAGCGCTCGTTCGTCGAGGTTCGTGCACCCCGCTCCACGTCCGTCGCCCGCGTCGCCGCCCGCGCCGAGCGCGCGTCTCGCGTCCTCGGCTGACCCATCGCGACGACGCTGAGCGCGCCGAGCACGAAGACGAGCAGGGGGACGAAACGGCGCACCACGGAACGAAACCGTAGCAGCCTCCATCCGGATGCCCAAGACCTTCGGCCCAGCGGCCGGATTTCCGTGTGGAGCCGAAGATTTGCCGCGTTGTCAGGGTGGGGCTCATCGGATAAGACACGCGCCCCGCGCGGCTCGGCCGCCGGGTCGCCGACCGTCGAATCGTCCTTCGATCGTCGGCGCGTCTTTGGGCTCGCGAAGAGCCCCGAACACTCAGCCGCGACGAATGCGTTTCGTCGTCGGACTGCTCGAGAGGAAACGTCGATGGACCGTGCGAAGCTGATCGAAATGTTCCGAGCGAAGGCCAGCGAGATCGCCGAGAAGGACTTCGCCGCGCTCCGCGAGGACAGCGTCATCGCCGACATGGGCGTCGACTCGCTCGCAATGCTCGAGGTGGTCGGCGAGATGGAGCGTGAGCTCGGCATCTCGATCCCGGACGACATGCTCGTCGGCATCGAGACGGTCGCGCAGCTCCTCGACGTCGTGCAGAAGCGCCTCGCCGCCGCCTGATCGCACGTCCCCCAAATGGGGGAAGCGTCGGTTTTCCGTATACTTGCGACGTCGAGCCCGTTGCTTCGCCGAAGGCGACCCGTGATGATGCGCGGGACGTGGGCGAGGCGGACCGAAGCAGCATCGTCGCCGTGCGCGAAGAGCTCGAATCGCTCGTCGGCACGACGATCGGCGACAAGTATCGCCTCGAGCGGCTCCTCGGCTTCGGCGGCATGGGCGCGGTCTACGCCGCCGAGAACACGTTCACGAAGCAAGACGTCGCGCTGAAGGTCCTCCTCGATCGCGAGGAGGCCGAGGACGAGTCGATCAAACGATTCGTCCGCGAAGCGAAGGCGGGCGTGCGGCTCGTCCACCCGAACGTCGTCCGCGTCTTCGATCTCGGCCATCAAGCGGCGACGGGTTGGTACATCGTCCAGGAGCTGCTCGAAGGGCAGACCTTGCGCGAGCGGCTCGAAGAGAAGCCGAAGCTCTCACTGCGCGAGGCGCTCGAGGTGCTCGCGCCCATCGCGAGCGCGCTGCGCTACGTGCACGAGCGCGGCATCGTCCACCGCGATCTCAAGCCGGGGAACATCTTCCTCGCGGTCGAGGACGGCGAGACGGTGCCGAAGCTGATCGACTTCGGGATCAGCAAGGTCGTGGTGCGCCGCACGAACTCGCTCTCGGTCTCGGATCTCACGAAGGGCTCCACGATCGGGACGCTCGACTACATCTCGCCCGAGCAAGCGGTGGGCGACGAGAACCTCGGTCCGACCGCGGACGTGTGGAGCTTCGGCGCGGTGCTCTTCCGGCTGCTCGCGGGTCGGCCGCCGCACGAGTCGAAAGGACTCGCGGTGATCGGCAAGCTCCTGCGCGAGGATCCGCCGCGCGTGGACGCGCTCGAGCCCTCGGTACCCAAGAGCGTCGCCGACACCGTGCAGCGGATGCTCGTGCGCGATCCCGCGCACCGCACGCCGACGATCGGCAAGGCGCTCTTCGAGCTGCTCTCGGATCCGGCGGTCCTCGATCACGCGTGGGGCCGCGCGCTCGCGCGTGCCTACGGAGAGGCGTGCGAAGGCGAGATGCCGGCGATAGAGGACGAGGTCACGAGCACCTCGATCCGCGCGCCCGCGCCGAAGTCGACGTCGAGCGCGAGGACGTGGCTTCCCTGGGCGGTCGCAGCGGCGAGCGTCGGGGTCGCGATCTGGGCGTTGCTGCGCTGAGCTTCGGGATACGATCTCGCGCCCCCGTCGTGCGTTCGAGCTCGTCCGTGCGAGCGCCGTGGATGGTCTTGCGAGCGCGTGTCCCGCCCGACGAACGAAGCTCGAGCACCGCATCACGATCGACGCGCGCCGTGGCAAGCTCGTGCGATGGACTTCTCGACCCTTCCCGCGGCCGCACGAGGGCGCGTGCGCGAGTGGCAACACCTCTCGGGCGCGGACTTCGAAGCCATGGATCGCGCGCGCACGGTGGTGCTCGTCTCGTGCTCGCCCCTCGAGGTCCACGGCCCGCATTTGCCCGTGATCGCTGACAACGCGGAGGCCGAAGGTCTGAGCGCGGCGATGGTGGAGAAGCTCTGCGCGCGCTTCGACGACATCTCGTTCGTGCACCTGCCGCCGATCTACGTCGCGGCGGACGTCCTGCCGCACGTGGGCTCACTCGCGTTCCGACCGTCGACGATCGTGCGTGTGCTCGAAGACCTCGGTCGCACCCTCGCCAAGCAGGGCTTTCGGCACGTCTGGATCGGCAGCTTCCACGGCGGTCCACGTCACTTCCTCGCGATGGAGGAGGCCTGCGCCCGCGTGAACGCGCGCTACGGCCTGCAGATGGTCAGCGTCTTCTCACTCATGATCGCGCGGCTCACCGCGGGCACTGCGAACCTCGAAGAGGTGCTCGGCAAGGTCAGCGGGCTCGGCAGAGAGGCGCTCGAAGGCGACAACCACGGCGGCGCGATCGAGACGTCGATCCTGCTGCACCTCGTGGGCGATCACGTCAAACGCGTGTACTCGGATCTCCCACGCCGCAGCGTCGATCTCGATCTGCAGGCGCGCGGCGAGCGACCTCTCGCGCACGCGACGCTCGGCGATCGTCTGCGCAGCTTCCGCGAGATGCTCCTCTACTACGCGCGCACCACCTACAGCGGTGCTCCCGCGCTCGCGAGCGCGGAGCGTGGCGAACGCATCCTCGACGCGCTCTCCGGGCATGCCGCGGACGCGCTCGCCGAGCTCTGGCTCGGACGCCTGCACGCGCGCGATTGCCACTCGCCGCTCTGGAAGTGGCGTCGGCTGTTTCTCACCCCGGGCGTCGGCGCGATCTTCGAGCGCGCGATCGGTTTCCGAAATCCGATCTTCTGATCGTCGCGAGATTCCTCGATTTCCGTTGGAGTTCTTCGGGCTCGCCCGCGAACGCGTGTGCTCGGTCTTGCGCGACGCGCTCTCCGGTTGTCATCCTCCGACGGTGGGCGACCCCGAACGGTTCGACGATCGCGGCGCACCCGACGAAGCGCCTTCGTCGGGCGTCTTCGTCAAGCGCGGAGGCCACGCGGGCGCGACGATCGTCGAGCGGGTCCTTCGCTCGGCCGACGAAGCGCGTCGTCGCGGCGACCCGTTCCGGCGCTGGCGTCGGCTCGGCGCGCCGCCCGAGTGGCAGCAGCTCAGCGTCGCGCAACGTCGCGCCATCGAGGTGATGATCTGGGGCACCCGCGCGCTCCCCGACGACTCGTGGTGAGGCGTTTCGTGCGAGCCGCTCACCGCGAGATCACGTGATGTCGCGAGCGAGACGCGCGTCGAGCTCCACGTCAGTCGCGAGCGAGACGCGCGTCGAGCCCCAACGTGGGTCGCCCGCGTCGAGCCCCAACGTGAGTCGCCCGCCTCGACGCGCCCGCGATCACTCGCAGCCGTCCGGCAACGGATTGCCGGGCTCGAGGTCCGCGATGCGCACGCGGTAACCCTCGAACGTCACGCCGATGCTCACCGCGTCGCAGTCGACGTCCGAGCCTCCCGTACCGGGCGTGGCCCGCACGTCCGCGACCTCGTCGAGCTTGCGCTCCAAGATGCCGTACTCGGTGTCACCCGCGCAGATGTTCACCGAGCTCGCGGTGTCCAGCAGGTCGAACACGCTCCACCGCCCCGCGACCGTCATCGGCGACACCCGCTCGAACGCCTCGTCGAACGTCCCGATCGCGTACGCATCCGTGAGCTGAACCTTGATGCCCTGATCCTCGCCCGCGAAGATGATCTCCGCGCGGTCGGGCAGGCGCATCACGAGCTGACGGTTCGCGATGTACGCGTTGCTGTCGCGCACGCGCGGTCGCGTGACGTCGCCCATGAGGAACGTCTCCTCGCGCACCCACATCCAGTCGTTGCCGTCCCACGCGGGCGCCGGCAGCGGCGTCATCGTGCCCGGCATCATCGGCACGAACTCCACGAACTCCGCCGCTGGTGCCTCCGTCTGCTCGGCGGTGCCGGCCGTTCCCGCGACGGACTGCGTGAGCAACACGTCGACCCGGCTGTCGTTGGCGGTGCCGTTCCAGCCGTCGATCTGCAACACGACGACGCCGACGCCGCCCTCCGAGACCATGCCAGCAGTGTCGGCGAGGCTCGGGAAGACGAGATCGATCACCTCGAAGAGCGAGTGGAATGCGTTGTCGATCCCGCCGTTGCCGTCGATCTGAACTCCGACGTCGGACGGCGGCTGGCACTCGACGTCCGCGAGCGCGTTGTTCGTGCAGAGCCCGTCGAGGTCGAGCCCGATGTCGCGCCACGCTTCGCCGCTCTGCCGCAGGCGGATGTCGCGCAATCCGATCACGAGCTGCTGGTCTTCACCTTCGTCCGGGCTCGTCGGTCGAGCCGGCGGACGACGAAGCGCCGTTCCGTCGGGGCACATCTCGACGGGACCCGCGTCGACCGGCGGCGGCCCGGTGTCGGGCGGAGCCTCCGCGTCGGTCTCGCCCGCGTCGACCGTTGGATCCACCAGCGACGCGTCGAAGACCTTGCAGCCGGCGAGGCAGCCCACGAGCCAAAGCAGAAGCGAGAGTCGTCCCAAGCGAGGCACCGACCACAGGGTACCGATTCGAGCGCCGTTCGCGCCACTCTCCAACGCGGGCGCCTTCGAATCGGGCGCGGGCCGCGGTGTGCTCGCACCAGCGACCTCCTGAACGAAGACGAACGAGCGGCAGACCCCGCCGCACGTGCCCGACGAACGGCGCGCGCCGAGCGAAGCGAGTGTAGGCTCCCCGCGGGGGCGCTGCGTCCGGCCGGGCGACAGCCGGGTTGCAGCGGACGGGAGGCGACGTGACACCTTCGATTCAGGTAAGAGACGTGGTCATGGGGCCAGAGAACCGGCGGGGGCGGACGTCCGGAGCCACGACGCGTGACGCGCACGCGATGTTGATCGATCTCGTCGGAGCCGACGTGGTGGCGCGCGCGCTCGCGCGGCTCCCGAAGGAGGAGCGCGAGGTCTACGAGAACGCGACGCCCGTCTCGTGGATCGACTGCGACGTGATCGAGCACGTCTACGAAGCGATCGCGCGCGAGGCCGGTCGCGACGTGGCGGCGCTCCAAGAGGAGGTCATGCGCCGCGGCGTGAACCGCACGGTGCACTCGCTCTGGCGGATCCTCCTGCGCTTCACGAGCGACAACGCGCTCGTCACGCGCACGCCGCTCTTCTACCGAAAGGTCTTCGACAAGGGCGAGATGATCTCGAGGGTGGTCGATCGCGGCCGCGCGGAGATCGAGCTGCGCGGCTACCCGGAGATCAGCGACTTCCACTTGCGTGGATTGCTCGTCGGCATCGGCTGCGTGATCGAGGCCGCGGGTCGGCGGAACGTGCAGATGCATCCTCGGCGCACGCGCGAAGGCGTGAACGTCACCGCGACCTGGACCTGGTGAGCGCCGACCGACGACGTGAATGCGAGCGCGTTCACGGCGGAGAGTGCGGACCGAGCACGTCGGTCAAGGCGAGCGCGGCGGAGCGCTCGCGGCGGTGACCATGCGATGAGAAGCATGCGACGCGAACGAGAAACGCCGCGAGCGTGAGCCCGCGGCGTCTTCGATGGACCGACCGAGTGAAGACCTTCAGAGCAGGCGCTTCACCCACTTCGCCTTCGTCTCGGTGTAGGGCGGGTAGAGCAGCGGCGGATCGATCTGCGTCGGCTTCTTCAGCACCGACTTGCGGTGGCTGAAGGTCTCGAAGCCGTGTTTGCCGTGGTACGCGCCCATGCCGCTCTCGCCGACGCCACCGAACGGGAGCTCGGGCACCGCGAGGTGGAGCCAGACGTGGTTGATGGACATGCCGCCCGCGCTCGTCCGGTCGCGGACCTTCGCCTGCACCGTCTCGCGCTGCGAGAAGACGTAGAGGGCGAGCGGCTTGTCGCGCCGCGTGACGAAGGTGATCGCCGCGTCGACGTGCGGCACCGCGATCACGGGGAGGATCGGGCCGAAGATCTCTTCCTGCATCACGGCCGAGTCGGGCGAGACGTCGCGGAGGATGGTCGGCGCGAGGTAACGATCCTTCGCGTCGTGCTGGCCGCCGCACGCGATCGTCTGACCGTCGAGCAGCTTCACGAGGCGCGCGAGGTGGCGCTCGTTGACGACGCGCGCGAAGTCCGCGCTGCGCTGCGGATCGTCGCCGTAGAACTCGCGCACGATGGCGACCATCCGGTTGAGCAGCGCGTCGTGCACGCTCTCTTCGACGAGCACGTAGTCGGGCGCGACGCAGGTCTGACCCGCGTTGAAGAACTTGCCCCACACGATGCGCTTGGCGGCGACGTCGAGGTCCGCGCTCGCGTCCACGATGCACGGGCTCTTGCCCCCGAGCTCCAGCGTGGTCGGCGTGAGGTGCTTGGCGGCGGCCGCCATGATCACGCGCGCGACCTTGCCGTTGCCCGTGTAGAAGATGTGATCGAAGCGCTGCTCGAGCAGACGCGTGGTCTCGGGCACGCCGCCCTCGACGACCTTCACGCAGCCGTCGAGGTACTTCGGGATCCATTTGGCGACGAGCGCGCTCGTGGCGGGCGCGACCTCGCTCGGCTTGAGGATCGCGCAGTTGCCGGCTGCGATGGCGGCGACGAGCGGCGCCATCAGGAGCTGGAAGGGGTAGTTCCAGGGCGAGATGATCAGCGCGACCCCGAGCGGCTCACGCACGACGTAGCTCTGGCCGGGTTGCACCACGAGCGGCGACGAGACCTTCTCGGGCTTCATCCACGAGCGGAGGTGCTTCTTCGTGTGCGTGACGTCGTTCGCGACGTAGGAGACCTCGGCGCCGTACGCCTCCATCTCGGGCTTGCCGAGGTCGGCGCGGAGGGCGGCGAGGATCTCGCTCTCACGCTCCTCGACGAAGCGCGCGATCGCGTCGAGCTGACGAAGCCGCCAATCGAGCGAACGTGTGATGCCGGAGTCGAAGCGTTCCCGGACCTCGTCCACGAGGCGCGGGATGGACTCGAGAGGTGTGCTCGGCGCGACTTCGACGCGCGACGTTTCGACGTGAGATGTGGTCATGGGCCCTCCGACGGACTCGCCTCCTCCCCAGCGTTCTTCGAGCGGTCGGGCTCAGAACGTGAGGCGAGCCTCGCATTTCTAGCAGGCCCGCCCAAGAACCTCAACCGCCACGCGTACCGAGAATCGTGGGGAAAACGGAGGGCACGCCAAGTTTGTGCACGAAACGTACATCAAAAACTTGATCCCGGAGGTGCGGGTTCGTAGCCTGATCGAAACCTGCTCGAAACACGGAGGTTGTTCATGTCCGCGACTCGAGACGACTGGAAGCCGTCGAACAAGCCCGCTCCCTGGTGGGCCCACATCCTCCGCTGGCGCCTCTGAAGGCGCCGTAGTGGTCCCGAGATGCGCGCGAACCTCGCGTCGCGCGGTCTCCCCACGAGCCTCACGGCCCGTAGGGCGTGAGGGACATCCCGCGACACGCGGACGTTGCGAGCACGCTGCAAGCGCTGCGGCGAACGAACGCGGCGAACGAACGCGGCGAACGAACGCGCCGAACGAACGCGCCGCCGTCGCTGCGATTCACTCCGGCGGAGCGGCGTCGGGCGGCATGAAGACACCCGCGTCCGTGGGAACCGGCTCCGCCGTCACGCGCACCTCACCCGGAAAGTCCTCCGGGGTCTCGCACTCGCCGCGCTGGCGCTCTTCGGAGGTGCAGAAGCACCGCGGCCTCCACCACCCGCTTCCGCCTCCCTCGATGCGCGCGTAGCACCCACCCGGATCGCCATCGGGCTCACGAACCACGACCACGATGTGATCGCGCGGTGCGCCGTCGATGACGAGGTCGATGGACGGCTCGTCGTCCGGCTGTTCCACGAACGCGCCCGTCCGGAAGTTGATCGCGCGCACGGCGCCCCCGCGATCGCCGCGGTAGTCGAGGCTGAGCTCGATCCGACCCTCGTCTGCGATCGGCGGATCCGGGACGAGCTGATCGCCCTCGACGCGATAGAGGAAGTGTCCTCCACCGTGTTGCGGGAGCCGGAGCTTGCCGCGTGAGAGTCCGTCGACTCGGAGCTCGAGCTTTCGACTGCTCGAGCGTTCCAACCACTCTTCGGGGAAGAGGTAGTCCACGACGAACGCGCCGTTCGCATACGCCGAGGTGCGGCCGACACCCTCTCCCCGATAGTGCACCCTCACCTCGGCCCCCGGAGGCGCCGACCCCGGGGCGCCGACGAGCGCTCCGACCACGTAGCGTTCGACCTCCGTGGACACCGCGGCGCCGTCGCACACGTAGCGTACCCCGGACGTCGCGATGCGCAGTGACGGGCACGCCCACACCTCGTCCTGGATCGGACGAACTGGCTCCGAGACACAAGCCGCGACCAACGACAACCACACCAACCAACGCAGCATCGCTTCCTCCTCGATGCGCGCGAGCGTCGGCACAACGCGGCACGCATCCTCCACGGAGAACGGTCTCTTTCACGTCGTGTGCCGCGCGAGGTTCGTTCGCGGACGAGTCTCGCGCGACGAACGGAGTGCGCGCGGGCGGTCTTTGGAAGTGATTCGAGCGAGTGATTCGAGCGAGTGATTCGAGCGAGTGATTCGAGCGAGTGATTCGCGCGAGTGATTCGCGCGAGTGATTCGCGCGAGTGATTTGTGCGAGTGAATCTCGTGGGTGGTTTGCGTGCGGGGGCTCGGCGCGGGCGGTCAGGGCCAGCTCACGGGCTTGCCGACGATGCCGTCGATCGTCACGCGCCGATACCCACGCCCGCCTTCGGCGCGCAGCACGAGCGTCCACACCGGGACGAAGACCAACGCCGCCGAGGTCGCGCGTGCAGTGAAGCGCGAAGCGAACGCACGCTGGACCTCGGCCACGCTCGGCCGATCGCGGACTTCTTCGTCGACGAGCGTCAGCGCGGCGGGAGCGGCGGACTCGACGATGGCGTGGCCGTCGAGGTCCTCCACCTCGCTCGCGATCTCCTGCGGGGCTCCGACGAACGCGATGCCCGAGCGTGGATGGAACGTGAGCACCTCGAGGGTGCGCGGATGGAAGTACACGCTGCCGACGCGCTCCTCGTCGCTCGCTCCGGTGAGGCGGCGAAGCAGAGGGGCGGGCGCGGTCTCCTCGAAGTCGACGCGGTAGAGCAGGCGGTGTCGGAGCTCGGCGTGGTCCAGCTCTTCGCGGGGCCCGAGCAGCCCGAGCGCACCCCCGGTGCGGCATTGCGCGACGCCGATCGCGGTGGCGGCGGTCTCGTCGACGTGGAGCGCGACCACGAACACCTTGCGGGGGAGCTCGAGATCGGGGCGCGCGCCGCTCTCCGGGCTCCACCAACGCGTCGCGCCGTGGCGCACGAGGCGCCGTGCGATCCCGGCTGTCTCGAGCTCGTGCAGCGCGGTCGCGAGCGCGTCGGGATCGAGCCGCGCGCCGAGCTCTTCGAGGAGCTCCTCTTCGCTGCGCGTCGTGTGTCGCGCGAGCGATGCGCGGACCGCGTGGGTGACGTTGGCGTCGGTGAAGAGGGTGGGCGCTTCTGCGAGCGCGGGGGTGGAAGTCGGTGGAGTCGCAGACTGGGACAGAGTCGAAGTCGGAGTCGGAGTCGGAGTCGGAGTCGGAGTCGGAGTCGGAGTCGGAGTCGG